>CAYLME010000058.1:0-19512 GCA_964384585.1 uncultured Gemmatimonadaceae bacterium
TGCGCGCACTCGAGCATCTCGGGCCGGCCGGTCGGACCGAGGCCGGCAGCGCACTGCGCGACGTGACGGGCCGCCTGCGACGCCGCGGACTCGTCGTCCTGATCTCGGACCTGCTGGTCGAACAGGCAACGACGCGTCTTGCACTGCAATATCTCCGGCACCGCGGTCACGAGGTCGTGGTCTTCCACCTCATCGATCCGGGCGAGCGCGAGCTGCCGCCGGGCATTGGTGACGCCCGCTTCGTCGATCCGGAAACGGGCGAGGAACTGCCGGTCAGCGTCGCGGACCTGCGGCGCGAGTACCGCGACGCCGTCCAGCATGCGATCGAGGAGTGGCGCTCGACACTGCGACCGCAGGGCATCGACTACGAGGTGGTCGATACGGACGCGCCGCTCGCGCACGCGTTGCGCGCGTATCTGCACAAGCGAGAGCGGCTCGGCTGATGGGCTTTCTCGTTCCCGGCCTGCTGGCACTCGCCGCGGCGGCCGCGATTCCGATCGTTCTGCACCTGCTCCAGCGACACCAGGGCCCGCGCGTCGTCTTCCCTGCACTCCGCTACCTCAGACGTGCCGAGAAGGAGAGCGCGCGGCAGATCCGGCTGCGGCAGCTGCTGCTCCTGGTGCTCCGCGTTGCTGCACTCCTGCTGCTCGCGCTCGCCGCGGCGCAGCCGTTCATCCGCGGCGCGGGCGCGAGTCACGAGCCGAGCGCTGTCGCGATCATTCTCGACAATTCGCTGAGCAGCGCAACGATCAGCAACGACAGGCGCGTCCTGGACACACTGAAGCAGCACGCGCTCGCAGCCCTGATGCGCGGGGGGCCGGACGACCGGTTCTGGCTGCTGCGTGCGGGGGCACCGTGGGAGCCGGCACTTCCCGGCGACGCGGAGATGACGGCCGCGCGCGTGCGCGAAACCGAGCCGACGGCGGCCGCGAGCGACCTGGCCGCAGCCGTGACGCACGCCGCAGCATTGCTCGCCACCGGTGCGGAGGGGCGTGCGCGTGAGATCCACGTCCTGAGCGATGCACAGGAGAGCGCATTCCATGGCACGCTGGAGGGCCTGGACGCCGAGGTCGAAATCGTGATCTGGTCACCGGGCGAGGCGCCGGCGAACCGTGGCGTCGCGAGTGTAGAGGTTGGTGGCGGGCTCGCGCCGGTCGAAGGGCAGCGCAGCACGATTGCGGTCGCGATCGAAGGAAGCGGCAGTGACACGGTGGGTGTGCGTTTGACACTCGATGGTCGCACGATCGCCGCGGGCAGTGCACCGGTCGGAAGCAGCGCAGTGCTGCCGCTGCCCGCGCGTCGCAGCGGCGTCACATCGGGATACGTCGAGATCGACGCCGATGCGCTGCGCGGCGACGACCGGCGCTACTTCGCGCTGCGCGTGGAGCCGCCGCCCGCGGTGCGTTACAGCGGCGCGAACGAGTTCATCAGCGATGCGCTCGATGTCCTATCCGAAGCCGGACGCATCCGCCGTGAGGGCGGCGGTGCGGACGTCGCGTTGCTGCCCGGCGCTGTGGGTATCGACGCATTGCCGGCCGCCACGGCTGCGGTCGTGCTGCCGCCTGCATCGCCACTCGAGCTGCCGGCACTGAACCGACGGCTTTCTGCAGCGCAGATCCCGTGGCGCTACGAGGCGCGCGCAGGTACGGGCGAGGCACGCGTCGCGCCGGGCGATGGCGCGGACGACCTGATGCGTCCGCTCGAGCGTGTGCGCATACTTTCGTGGCACACGCTCGAGCGTGCGGGCAGCGGCGCGGACACGGTGCTGCTCACGCTCTCGGATGGCGCGCCGATGGCCGTGCGCGGCACGCGTGCCGGCGGAGGCGTCTACCTGCTGCTGTCCACGCCGCTCGATGAGGCCGCGAGCACGATCCCGACATCGCCGGCGATGCTCCCGCTGATCGACCGCCTGACGGGTGCATGGAGCGCGGCGGCGGCAGCATCGCCCGGGCTCACACCGGGTGAGAGCGTGATGCTGCCCAATGATGCAGACGCACTGCTGCTACCGGACGGCATGCGTGAGCCGGTGACGGGAGGATCCTCGTACGGGGCCGCGAATGAACCCGGGGTGTATCACGTACTGGCCGGCACCGATACACTGACCGCCTTCGCCGTCAATTCGCCGCGCGCAGAATCGGATCTGTCGCGACTGGGTGAGCGCGAGCTGGGCGCGTGGATCGGCGACGCCGCCGTTACAACCGTATCGAATGCGGACGACTGGGCCGACACGGTCTATCGTCACCGCCTCGGCGCAGAGTCGTGGCGGCCGTTCGCACTGTTCGCGCTACTGCTGCTCCTCGTCGAACCGCTGCTCGCGGCAAGCGGACGCTTGAGACGCGAGAGCGGAACGAGCAGTGCACGTCATACACGCATGAACAGACCATCGCCTGCCACGGACTGATGCACCGCGCTCTCATCGATGCCATGCGCAGCCAACCGGCGTTTGCCGAGCTGCGACACTGTCTTCCCGCTCCAGGTAACACCTGCACCCTGGCCGGCCTTGCCGGGTCGGCGCCATCACTGCTGATCGCTGCGCTGGCTGACGCCATGCCGCAACGCATCTGGGTCGTGGTCGCGCATTCGCCCGGAGAGGCCGAGGCGATCGAGGCGGACCTGCAGTCGCTCTACGACGCCGAGCGCGTCACGCTCTATCCGCAACGCGAGACGCTGCCGTACGAAGCGACTGAGCACCACGTCGAGGTGAGCGGACTGCGCGTCGAAGCGATCGAGGCGCTGCTGTCCGGCCGCGCGCGTGTGCTGGTCACGACCGGCCGCGCATTGCAGGAACGCGCCGAGCTGCCGAGCGGGCTCGCCGAGCTGCGCACCACGCTGCGCGTCGGCGACGCGGTCCGACTGCAGGAGCTTGCGGAACGGCTGGACGAACTGGGCTTCGAGCGTACGCCACTGGTGGACGGCGTGGGCGAGTATGCACTGCGCGGCGGCATCCTGGACCTCTTCGGCTTCGGCGCACCGGAGCCTGTGCGCATCGAGCTGTGGGGTGATGAGATCGCCTCGATCCGCAGCTTCGACGTGCTGGACCAGCGCTCGACCGGAACGCTCCAGCAGATCGACGTGCTGCCGGTCGACCTGCGCATGCCTGCAGGCGACCCGTCCGCAGGGGTGCGCCGCTCGCTGCTCGACATACTCCCGCGCGACGCCTTTCTCGTGGAGGCGGCGGGCAGCTCGGTCGAAGACGATTTCTCGAAGACGTGGACGCAGGTGCTGCATCTGCACGATGCGTCGCGCAAGCGCGGCGGCGAACCGGAAGCGCCACAGCTGCTGTTCCTCGATCCGGGCGCCGCGGCAGAGCGCTACAGCGCGTTCGGCCGCATCCGCATCGACGGGGACGCCCCAACCGTGCGCTTCGACATACGCGAGCCGGAATCCATCGACCGCGACATCGAGACGCTGCAGTCGCTGCTGCGCGCAGGCGCCGCGCGCGGTGAGCAGACTCACATCCTGTGCGACAACGCGGGCCAGCTGGAGCGCCTCGAAGAGCTGCTCGGTGGGCGTGACAGCCTTCCGCCGCAGGCGACGCTCGCACTCGGCGCGATCTCCCAGGGCTTCGTGCTCGAAGGCGCGGAACCGCCCGTCCGCGTTCTGACCGACCACGAGATCTTCCAGCGCGACCGCCGGCTGCGCCGCACACGCCGCTTTCGCGGCGCCGTCGCACTCGAGTCGCTATCACAGCTCAATCCCGGCGACTACATCGTGCACCTCGATCACGGCATCGGCCGCTTCACGGGGCTGCAGCGCGTGAAGGTTGGTGACGAGGAGATCGAGTCACTGACGATCGAGTACGCGAGCGGCGAGACACTGCGTGTGCCGGTGTACCGGCTCGACCTGATCGAGCGCTGGGTGCCGGATCGCGAGGACGGCGCGCCGCCGAAACTGCACAAGATCGGAGGCAAGGCGTGGACGTCGCTCAAGAAGAAGACACAGCAGGCAATCCAGGAGATGGCCGCCGAGCTGCTGCGTCTGTATGCGATCCGGCAGGAGGCGGAACGGCCGCCCTTCCCTCCCGACACGCGCTGGCAGAAGGAGATGGAGTCGAGCTTCCTCTACGAGGATACGCCCGACCAGCGTGATGCGACCGCGGACGTGAAGCGTGACATGGAGTCACGCCATCCGATGGACCGGCTCGTCTGCGGCGACGTCGGCTACGGCAAGACGGAGATCGCGGTACGCGCCGCGTTCAAGGCGGCGCAGGACGGCCGACAGGTCGCCGTGCTCGCACCGACGACGATCCTGGTGGAGCAGCATCTGAAGACGTTCCGGGAACGCCTCGCGGGCTATCCGATCCGGGTCGAGGCACTCTCGCGCTTCCGCACGGCGAAGGAACAGGGTGTGATCCTCGACGCGATCGCACAGGGCACCGTGGACATCGCCATCGGCACGCACCGGCTGCTCGAGCCCGATGTCAGGTTCCACGACCTCGGCATGCTCGTCGTGGACGAGGAGCAGCGCTTCGGCGTGAAGCAGAAGGAACGCTTCAAGGAAATGAAGCACAACGTGGACGTGCTGTCGCTCACGGCGACGCCGATACCGCGCACGCTTCACTTCTCGCTCACCGGGCTGCGCGACATGTCGCTGCTGCAGACTCCGCCGCGCGACCGCATGCCGATCCTGACGCACGTGCTGCCGTGGGTGGACGAGGTCATCGAGGACGCGATCCACCGCGAGCTGGACCGCGGCGGGCAGGTGTTCTTCGTGCACAACCGCGTGCAGTCGCTGGCGGCGGTCGCGGAACGTGTACGACGCATCGTACCGGACGCGACCGTGGACAGCGCGCACGGCCAGATGACGCCGCACGACCTGGACGACGTCATGCGCCGCTTCCTGTCGGGCGAGGTGCGCGTCCTCGTAACCACTGCAATCATCGAGAACGGGCTGGACGTCCCAACGGCGAACACGCTCATCGTGGACCGTGCGGACCTGTTCGGGCTTGCGCAGCTCTACCAGCTGCGCGGCCGCGTCGGCCGTTCGCATCACCGGGCGTACTGCTATCTGCTGATCCCCGAGGGGGTGACGGATGATGCGGAGAAGCGGTTGCGTATCCTCGAGCATTTCACCGAGCTGGGCAGCGGCTACGCGATCGCGCTCAAGGACCTGGAGTTGCGCGGTGCCGGCAACATCCTGGGTGAGGACCAGTCCGGGTTCGTGCACGCCGTCGGTCTGGACACGTACACGCGACTCCTCGAAGACACGATCCGGAAGTTGAAGAGCGGTGAGTCGGAACAGGAGCCGGCCGCAACGGAGGTACTGCTCGCGGGGTCGGCGTACCTGCCGGACGAATACATCGCGGACGGAGCGCAGAAGCTGCACCTGTACCGTCGACTGTCCCGGCTCGAAACGGTGGGCCAGGTGCAGGCGCTGGCCGAGGAGATCCGTGACCGCTACGGCCCGCCGCCGGAAGAAGTGGAGCGACTCGTGGCGGCTGCGCGGCTGCGCCTGGCAGGGACCGAACTGGGCGTGGAGCGCCTGCACGTCCAGGGCGACAGCGCACGGGTCACGTTCCGCAGCGGCGTCATACCGCGCATTGCCGCGCTCCAGCGCGCGTTCCACGACAACCAGGTGGACGTCGAGGTCCGGCGCTCCATGCCGCTGTCGATCGTGCTGAGGCGACGCGGCGCCCGCAGCATCACGGACACCCTGCTGACAGCGTTCGACGCGCTGGCGGCAGACCGGGCGCAGGCCGCCTGAGTTCGGGGGGCCGCTAGCGCCGCCCCCGCGCCGCGACTAGGTTCGACGGGCTGTAGGGGCGACCCGGCAGGGCCGGTTGCCGATGCAATTCAAGGAGACAGGAATGAGGAAGCTCCTCTCGATCGCCGCCGCGTTCACCGTGGTCGGCGGCTTCACTGCATGCGACGGCCTGAGCCAGGCAATGACGTCGCACACGGACGTGCTGGCTCGTGCGGGCGGCCATGAACTGACCGTCGATCAGACCGTCGAACTGCTCTCGCGCAACCAGCGCATGCCGATCCAGGCCGAGGTCGTCGAGGCGATCGCGAACCTGTGGGTCGATTACACCGTTTTCGCGCTGGCTGCATCGGAAGACTCGACGCTGTCCAGCATCCCGCTGGATGCGCTGCTCGAACCGTGGCTGAACCAGGAACTGGTCTGGGGGCTGCGCGAGAAGGTCATCCAGGTCGATACGATGATCACCGATTCAGCGCTGCAGGCAGAGTTCCAGCAGCGGCAGCCGGATGCGCAGGTTCGTGCGCGTCACATCCTGTTCCGGATCCCGCAGAATGCAACGCCGCAGCAGCGCGACAGCGTCATCGGCCTCGCGCAATCGATTCGCGAGCAGGCGGTCACAGGAATGGACTTCGCCGCACTCGCGCGCCAGCACAGCCAGGACCCGGGCACGGCGGAACAGGGTGGTGATCTCGGCTTCTTCGGGCGGGGCCAGATGGTCGGTCCGTTCGAAGAGGCCGCGTTCTCGCTGGAACCGGGCCAGGTGAGCGAGCTGGTCGAGACACCGTACGGGTTCCACATCATCCGGGTCGAGGCGCGCCAGCTTCCCGATTTCGAAACGAACCGTGAAGGGTTCCGCCAGCAGCTGATCATGGCACGGGCAGCGGAGGCGGAAGAAGCGTATGTCAGCCGCCTGACCGACTCGCTCAACATCCGCGTCGAGGATGGCGCGATCGAGGTCGCGCGCGATCTCGCGAGCAAGCCGGGCGGAACGCTCAATCGTCGTGCGGCGAACCGCGCGCTGACGTCGTACGCCGGCGGATCGTTCACGGCTGGCGAGTATCTGGACATCATCCGCAGCCTCCCTTCCGTTCAGCGCAGCCGGCTCGCCATGACGGAGGACGAGGAGATCGAGAATCTCCTGCAGTACTACACGCGCAACGAGATCCTCGTGGCGGAAGCCCGCAAGCAGGGGGTTGCGACGGATGCCGCGCAGGCAGACTCGCTGCGGACCTCGGCACGCGAGCAGTTGCAGGAGGCGGCACGTGCCGCGGGCCTGATCGACATCCAGCCACAGGCCGGTGAGACCAAAGAGCAGGCGGTGGATCGCAAGGTGATGGCGTACCTGCAGTCGATCCTTGACGGTCAGCAGAATGTGCTCTCGCTCGGGCCGCTCTCGTACGCGCTGCGCTCGGTGTACGGCGGCGAGGTCCTCGGGCGTGCGTTCCCGGTCGTGGTGCAGCGCGTCGAGGCAGCCCGTCCCGCGGTTCCGCCGCTGCCGCAACAGCAGCCGGGCACGCCGCAGCCGGAGCCGGATTCGCCAACTCCGCAGCCGTGAGCCGGAACCCGCTCCGGCGGCAGGGATATTACCGAGGCCGGCACCGCTGGACGGTGCCGGCCGTTCCCATTTTCAACGGACCCCGGATGTCTGCAGTTCGCACACTCATACCGGTACTCGCCGCTGCTGTCGCGTTCGTGTTCGTCCCGTTCGCGGCGCATGCACAGCAGCAGGAGCGCGTCGGGTTCGTGGTGGCGGTCGTCGGTGACAGCGTCATCCTGAACTACGACATCGAGGAAGACGTTTTCCGCACGGTCGCGCAGTCGCAGCAGCCACCGCCGCAGGGAGCCGCGCTCGAGCGGCTGCGCCGGGAGCTGCTCGAGAGCCGCATCGATCAGCTCGTCATCCTGCAGGCCGCAGCGCGTGACACGTCGATTCGCGTGGACCAGAGCACAGTCGATGGTGCGGTGCAGCAGGAAGTGCAGCGTCGACAGCGGGCACTTGGCGGTCCGGCCCAGTTCGAGGCTGCGCTGCGCCAGAGCGGGCTCACAATGGTGGAGTTCCGCACGCAGCTCCAGCAGCAGATTCGTCGGGAGCGACTGATCCAGGCATACGTGTCGCGCCAGCAGCAGACGCGCCGTCCTCCGCCAGTCACCGAGGCGGAGATGGTGCGCTACCTCGCCGACAATCGCGAGCGCCTGGGCGAGCGCCCCGCGACCGTGATCTTCGAGCAGGTCGTCGTGCCGGTGACGCCGTCGGACTCGGCGCTGTCCCGCGCGCGCATGAAAGCCGACTCCATGTACGCGCTCGCGACCAGCGGTTCGGAATTCGAGGATCTTGCGCGCCGGTTCAGTGATGACCCCGGCACGCGCGAGCGCGGTGGCGATCTCGGCTACTTCCGCGAAGGCACGATGGTGCGCGAGTTCTCGAATGCTGCATTCGCGATGCGCCCCGGACAGATCAGCCCACCGATCCGCACGAGCTTCGGCTACCACATCATCAAGCTCGAGCGGATCCGCGGTGCGGAGCGCCAGGCGCGTCATATCCTGATCCGCCCCGACGTTGCCGAGAGCGATGTGCAGCGCACGAGCGCACTCGCAGACAGTCTTGCGATGGAGCTTCGCAACGGCGCCGACATGGACGCGCTCATCGCGCGTTACGGCGACCGGGACGAGCAGGCGCGGATCGGCCCGATCGTGCGCGACCAGCTTCCCGAGCCCTATCTGACGGCGCTCGCGACAGCTACCACCGGCGCCATCGTGGGTCCGCTGCCGATCGGCGAGGCGACCCAGCAGAAGTGGGCTGTGGTCCAGGTCGTCAACGTTCAGCAGAGCGGTGAGTACTCGCTCGAGGATGCGTACGTGCGCGCGCAGATCCGGCGCCTGCTCGAGCAGGAGAAGCTGCTCGAGGAAATCGTCGGTGAGTTGCGGCGCGGGACCTATATCGACGTGCGCGTGAGCTGATCCTCGACAATGGCAGCGCGGCGGCTTGCGATCACACTGGGCGATCCGCGAGGGATCGGGCCCGAGGTCGCACGCGCCGCGCTGCTTGCCCTCGCCGGCGAAGCCGATCTTCCGGAATTTCTCCTCGTCGGTCCTGAGGGAGTGCTGCCGGATTCCCGATTTCCGCTGCACGCCACGGGGACGTGGCGCGCGGGTGACGATGCCGCGACTGCCGGGAAGCAGGCGGCTCGCGCGGTCGAGACGGCGGTGCAGCTGGTGCAGGCCGGCCAGGTCCGGGGCATCGTCACGGCACCGCTCGAGAAGAGCGCACTGCACGCCGCGGGCTACGACTATCCGGGACATACGGAGATGCTCGCCGCGCTCGCGGGCGGCGTCGATGTCGCCATGATGATGGCTGCGGAAACGACGTCTCTCGGCGGACCGCTGCGCGTCGTGCTGGCGACGACGCATCACGCGCTGCGCGACGTTCCGCGCCTGTTCGACGAGGACATTCTCGTCACGCAGACACGGATCACGTATCTTGCGCTGCAGCAGCAGTGGGCGATCGCACGTCCCCGAATCGCACTGTGCGCGTTCAATCCGCATGCGTCGGACCACGGACTCTTTGGCGACGAAGAAGCTCGCATCTACGGGCCCGCGATCCAGCGACTGGATGCGCTCGGTACACCTGCGGTGGGACCCTTGCCCGCAGATACCGTGTTCACACGTGCCCTGCGCGGCGAGTTCGACGCCGTGATTGCGCCGTACCATGACGTCGGCATGGCCGCGTTCAAGACGGCATCCTTCGGACAGGGAGTCAACGTGACGCTCGGGCTGCCGTTCGTGCGCACATCGCCGGATCACGGCACGGCATTCGACATCGCGGGCCGTGGTGTGGCGGACGCATCGTCGATGATCGCAGCGATCCGGCTCGCGGCACGGCTCGTCGAACGAATGGAGGCGACACGATGATTCGTGTCGAGCATGTCAGCAAGCAGTATCCGCGCGGCGGCTTTGCACTCAACGACGTCACGCTCGAGATACGTAAAGGCGAGTTCGTGTTTCTGACCGGCCACAGCGGCGCCGGCAAGTCCACCCTGCTGCGACTCATTCACATGGCCGAGCGGCCGACGAGCGGCGAGATCCGCGTGAGCGGCTATTCGTCGGCCACGATCCGGCCGCGCGAGATCGCGATCCTGCGCCGCAAGATCGGCTACGTCTTCCAGGACTTCCGACTTCTCGCCGACCGGACTGCAGCCGAGAACATCGCGTTCGCGCTCGAGGTTACGGGCGCACGCGAAAACGTGAAGCGGAACAAGGTCGGACGGCTGCTGGCGCAGGTCGGCCTCGCGTCGAAGGCGGAATCGCTTCCGGCCGAGCTGTCGGGCGGTGAGCAGCAGCGGGTCGCCGTCGCGCGTGCACTCGTCAACGATCCGCTCGTGCTGCTGGCGGACGAGGCCACGGGCAACCTGGACGAGCGCGCAACGCGTGGCATCTTCGAGCTGTTCCGCAGCATCAACGCGAGCGGCACCGCGGTGGTCTTCGCAACGCATGACCTGGAGCTGGTGCGGAAGAATCCCGCAATGCGCATGATCGAGCTGGACCAGGGCCGCGTGGTGCTCGACACTGCAGCCGAGCCGGTGGAGTAATGCCATACGCTCTGCGTGAAGCCGCCAACGCCTTCCGGCGTTCACCGCTGCTGGTCGGACTCTCGGCGATCATGATCGCCATCTCGCTGTTCGTCGTCGGGCTGTTCGGACTCGCGGCGTACAACATCCGCCTCGTCATCCAGGACGTGGAAGCGCGTGTCGAGGTTGTCGCGTACCTGCGCGACGATGCATCGCCTGCCGACGTGCGGCTTGCGGAGACCGACATCCGCGCGTTTCCGGAGGTGCGCGACGTGCGCCACATCTCGCGAGAGCAGGCGCTCATCATCGCGCGCAACGAGCTGCCCGAGTTTGCGACGCTGTTCGGCGACCTCGAGGGGAATCCGCTGCCGGCGTCGTTCGAGATCGCGCTGAAGCCGCACCAGCAGGGGCCGGCCGCGGTGGCCGCCGTTGCGGACCGCGTGCGGCTCTATCCCGTGGTCGAGGACGTGACATACGGCCAGGAATGGCTCGATACGGTGTACCTGCTGCGTCGTGTGGCTGCAGTCGCGACCGCGGTGCTCGGCGCCGCGTTCGCGGCGGTAGCCGCACTCATCATCGCATCCGCCATCCGTCTCGCGATCTTTGCCCGTCGCGACGAGATCTCGATCATGCGACTGGTCGGCGCGACCGACGGTTTCATCCGCCGGCCGTTCGTGCTCGAGGGACTGCTGACCGGAATCATCGGTGCCCTGCTCGCACTCGGCCTGACCTGGGGTGCATTCCGCGTTCTGTCCGGCTCCGTTTTCGAGCTCGCGTGGCTGCCGCCCCACTGGCTGCTGGCCGGCGTGCTCGCGGGCACGCTGTTCGGCGGCGCTGCCAGCATGCTCGCCGTACGCCATCACCTGCGCGAAGTCTGATGCCACGCCGGCGGCTCCTCCTGCTGTTCTCGCTGCTGTTGCTCATGGTGCCCCGCGCCGCGAGCGCACAGGTGCAGGAGCTGCGCGCCAGTGAGGCAAAGCTGGATTCGATCCGCCAGGAGCAGAGCCGGCTGCAGTCCGAGCTCGATGCGCTCCGCTCGCGGGTGCGCGATGCGTCCGACGAGCTGACGAACATTGCACGCCAGCGGGAAGCGTCTGCGAGCGCGCTGCTCGAGCTCGACTACCAGACGTCGCTGCTCGACGAGAGCGCAGACAGCCTGCAGCAGCAGCTCGCAAGCACCCGCACGCAGGTGCGCAGACGCACCGACCAGCTCGGACGGCGCCTGCGCTCGGTCTACAAGCGCGGGCCGCTGCATTCCGTGCGCGTCATGCTGACCGCAGAGAGCTTCGCCGACCTGATCAATCGCTACCGCTACCTGCACGTCCTCGCGCGTCGCGACCGGTCCATGATCGAAGAGATCCGACAACTGGAGCGCTCGCTCGTCACCCAGAACCGTGCGCTGCAGGAGACCATGCTGCAGATCGAAACGCTGCGCGCGCAGAAGGAGATGGAGGTGGCGGAGCTGGAGCGGCTCGAGCAGCAGAGCCAGTCCGCGCTCCAGCAGTACCGGAATGCGCAGACGCGCACGGAGAGCCGGCTGGAGCGGCTCGCGGAGGACGAGCGCTCGATGACATCGCTGATCGCGCGCCTCGAGCGGGAGCGCGTGGAGCGCGAGCGGGCGGATGCGAATCGCGCGCGCACGGGCGCACGCACACCGACGGCAGAGCCTGCGCCCTCGATCGGCACGCGCGACCTGGGCACACTCGCCTGGCCGGTGGACGGGAACATCATCTATCGCTTCGGCCCCGAGCGCCGGCCAAACGGTGTCGTGCTGCGCAACCAGGGCATTGGCATTGCGACCGCGGCAGGGACACCCGTGCGGGCGGTCGAGACCGGCGTCGTGGTCCTGGCGCGGCCCTTCGAGGGTTACGGCCCGACCGTGATGCTCAGTCACGGCGGCGGCTACTACACGCTCTACCTGTACCTCGGTCGCATCGACGTCCAGGAAGGGCAGACCGTTTCCGGCGGTGCAACCGTTGGCACCGTTGGCGGTGAACAGACGCCGGAAGGGCCGCACATCGAGTTCCAGGTGCGTGCGCCCGTCCGCACCGGTGTACCCGAGGCCGTCGACCCGCTGCGCTGGCTGCGCGAACGCGCCGGATCATGACGCTCGCCGTCGCACCCGGTCGTTGCCGACGTACGGGCTCGCTCTGCGGCGGGCTCGGGACGACCGCGACCACTCATTTTCTGCTCGGCTGATGGCACGCGCCGGAATACACCCCGTGCAGGGGCACGAGGACGTACGGCAGGCGTTGCTGCGCGCGTTCCAGGCCGGTGAGCTTGCCACATCGCTTCTCATCCACGGCCCGCCCGGCGTCGGCAAGCAGCGCCTGGCACTGTGGCTCGGACAGGTGCTGCTCTGCGAGCAGCCCGACGCAAACGGGCCGTGCGGCCAGTGTCAGCCGTGTCGGATGGTCCTCCGCCTCGAGCACCCGGACCTGCACTGGTTCTTCCCGCTCGTCCGCCCGAAAGGCGCCAGTGCGGACCGGCTGCAGGATGCACTGGAGGACGCACGCGCGGCCGAGATCGAGTCGCGCCGGACCACGCCCCTGCGCGCACCCGCGCCGGGCGAGCCCACGGGCATCTTCCTCGCCCAGGTGCAGACGCTGCGCGGGCTCGTCAATGCACGCCCGGCCATGGGCACACGCAAGGTCTTCGTGGTCGGCCAGGCGGAGCGCCTGGTGCCGCAGGAGTCCAGCCCGGAGGCCGCCAATGCGCTCCTCAAGATCCTCGAAGAGCCGCCGGCGGACACCACGATCATCCTCACGACGTCGGATCCCGAGGCGTTGCTCCCGACGATTCGTTCGCGAACGCTGGCGGTGCGGCTGCGCGCATTGCCGGAAGCCGAAGTTGCCGCCTTCCTCGAGGCGAATGCAGGCCTGGCCGCTGACGACGCACGCACGCGCGCGCGCATCGCGGAAGGCAGCATCGGTCGCGCGCTCGGCTACGGCGCCGACGGCGCGCTCGAGGAGCTGCGGCAACAGGCGCGCGACCTGCTCGCCGCAGCGCTGGACAGCGACGAAGCCGCTCGACTGCAGGCAGCGCACCGCCTGCCACCGGCCGGTGCACGCGGCGCTTTCAGCGACACACTCGAGCAGCTCGCACGCTGGATCCGCGACCTCGCAGCGGTCGCCAGCGGCGCCGAAGAACTCGTTATCAACGTGGACGCGATCGACTGGCTGCGTGCACACGCGAATCCTGCGATTGCGGGTCCGCGTGCCGCGGAGGCGATCGCGGCCGTCGCAACGGCGATGGACCTCGCCCAGGGCAACGTGAATCCGCAGCTGGTCCTGGCCGATCTGCTGCGGTCGCTGCGGCTCCTGAGGCCCGCTGGAGCGCCTCTGTAGGTTGTTCCCCTGCAACAACATACGAATTTATCCTACCCTGGGGGCTCGCCGGGCAGTAAACTTCTGCCCGTGAGCACGTCCCGAGGCGCGGCCCGGACCCGGTCCGGGGACTCCCCGCGGCATGAACTGACGCATCTGGACGAGGCAGGCCGACCGAGGATGGTCGAGACTGGCGCGAAAGCGGAAACCGACCGCCGCGCCACGGCTACAGGTGCGCTCCGGATGAGCGCGGAAGCATTTGCCGCCCTGCAGGCAGGGCGGACACCGAAGGGCGACCCACTGATGGTCGCCCGGATTGCCGGAATCCAGGCGGCAAAGCGGACGTCGGATCTGATACCGCTCTGCCACCCGCTGGCGCTGACCAGCGTGTCGGTAGACGTCGAGACCGACGAGGGGCTTCCCGGCGTGAGGGCACGGGCGACGGTGCGCGTTCACGGTCGTACCGGTGTCGAGATGGAAGCGTTGACCGCTGTTTCGGTCGCATTGCTGACTGCCTACGACATGCTGAAGGCAGTCGACCGCACGATGCACATCGAGGATGTGCACGTGACGGAGAAGAGCGGCGGACGAAGCGGGGACTGGTCAGCGCAGAACAACGGAGAGACTGCATGATGCCCGGTGGCTTCTGGCGCTGGGAGTATGATGGCAGCAATGACCGGCGCACTTCGACGCTCCGCCAGTGGGAGCATGGGACGGTCACATCCGGACAGCGGTTTCGTACCCGGGTGTGGAAGGCAGTTCGCGTATCGTCACAGCTGATCGTAATCGGTGCGATCGCGTTCGTGGCTGGCGCAGCCATCACGGCCGGTCCGGACAGCGCGATCGCGAATACACAGCTGCGCCACCAGCTCGCTCGCATCGAGAGCACGCTGCAGGCACGCGAGGGCGAGCTGTCGCTCGCGCGGCTCGAGATGAAGCGGCTGCAGGCGATCATGAAGTATTCGAACCAGTACAAGATCCCGGCGGATCTTGCGACGGCGATCTACGACGCAGCGCGTGCCGAGGGCATCGAGCCGGCGCTCGCCTTCTCGCTGGTTCGTGTGGAGAGCGAGTTCCGTCTGGGTGCAGTCAGCCCGGTCGGTGCTGTCGGGCTGACCCAGGTGATGCCGGCGACTGCGCAGATCCTGCAACCCGGCATCCAGCGCTCACAGCTTTTCGATCGCGATACGAATCTGCGGCTCGGGTTCCGCTACCTGAACGACATGCTGCGGGCGTACAAGGGAGATCTGCGACTGGCGCTGCTCGCATACAATCGCGGTCCGGGGCGCGTCGACGAGATCCTGCGCGGCGGCGGCGATCCGGGCAACGGGTACGCACAGCGGGTGCTGGGGCGCAACGCGGAATAGGGCGTACGCGCCACATCTGGAATTGACGGGACGGGCCGCGGGCAGACTCGCGGCCCGTTTCGCATTCAGTCGCAGCGCTTCGCCCGCTCACGTGCCGGCAGGGCCGGGTCTTCCACTTCCTGCACTTCGTCCTCGGCGATCCCGACGATTTCGCCGTTGCTGAACTCGACAAGGTACCCGTCGCGCGCTGCCGCGCTGTTCTCCGGTCCCCAGCGTCCCACCACCTCGCCGACCTGTCCGGCGTAGAGGCGCGACTGCTCGTACTGCGGATTCGTGACTCTGACCCAGTGCATGACATGCTCCCGCTGCGGTTCCGCATGCCCGCAACGCACGAGGCGCGCCAGCACTTCGATGCTGGCGCGCCTCCGATGCTCGATGGCGGGGTCGGTATCAGCCGTGTCGGCCGCCGCACGCACTTTCAATCACGCGTGACTTCAGGCAGTCACACGAAGCTTCTGGCCGGGGTGAATCACGCCACGTCCGCCCAGCCCGTTCCACGCACGCAACTGGTTCATCGTCACGTCGTAACGACGGGCAATCGTCCAGAGACTCTCGCCCTGACGGACCTGGTGGAAACGCGCCTCTGCGCTGCTCTGCGCAGCGGCGGTCGTCGTTCCCGGCAGACCGGGCACACGCAGTACCTGGCCAACCTGCAGCCGGCGCGGCGAGATGTTGTTATTCGCCTGCTGCAAAGCACCCACACTGATGTTGTAGCGCCGTGCGATGTGGCTCAATGTCTCACCGCGGAGCACGCGATGCGTCGGCGCGCTTGCGAGTGACGCCTCAC
Organism: uncultured Gemmatimonadaceae bacterium; assembly: GCA_964384585.1. Taxonomy (GTDB): domain Bacteria; phylum Gemmatimonadota; class Gemmatimonadetes; order Longimicrobiales; family RSA9; genus DASTYK01. The sequence continues at coordinate 15,746 of CAYLME010000058.1, forward strand.
GACGGGCCGCCTCTGCGCGCGTCTCCCGGAAGATCTGCGGGAAGTTCACGGCGAACTCTTCGGCCGTCCCGTCCGGCAGGCGCACGGGCCACGCACGGCCCTCAGGCGTCATACCGGCCACCAGGTGCGTGTTCATGTCCGCGATCGAATCGACCGGCAATGAAACCGCACGTGCCACAGCATCGAGACTGACCGAGCCAGGCACCCATGTCACATCGAACGACAGCGGATCCTGATACTCGAGGTCACTGAAACCGTACTCTTCCGGGTCTTTCGCGATATGGCCCGCCGCGAGCATCAGCGGCACATAGTCGCGCGTTTCGCGCGGCAGTCGATGCGCAATCTTCCAGAAGTGGTCGTCCGTCCCGCGCTCCGTACCGTACATCTCGCGCATGATCCGGCCGACACGGTTCTCTCCCGTGTTGTACGATGCGGCCGCCAGGTACCAGCTGCCAAACCGGTCATACAGGTCCTGCAGGTAGTCCAGCGCGGCTTCCGTGGACTTGATCGGGTCGCGTCGCTCGTCCACGATGGCGTTCACTTCCAGACCGTAGCGCTGCCCGGTCTCCGCAATGAACTGCCAGATCCCCGACGCCGCTGCGCTCGAGTACGCCTTCGGCGAAAAACCGCTTTCGATCAGCGCCAGGTACAGCAGGTCTTCCGGCATGCCGCGCGCGCGCAGCTCCGCCTGGATCATCGGGCCATACTTGCCCGAGCGCTCCAGCCACAGTTGCGTGCGGTCACGATTACGACCCGTAAGGAACCCGATCCAGTCTTCCACACGCTCGTTGCGCGTGACCGTGATATCCCACGTGACCACATCGTCCGAAATCGCTTCGACCTCGGCCAGCACCGCTTCCATCGGCGCCGGCTCCACGGGCGGCCTCGGTCGCACCGACCACGCCGTCAGCAGCACCGCCGACATCGCACTCGCGCCGAGAAGCACCGTCTTCACGTCACGTCGCCTGGCCATGGATCTCCTTCCTCCCGGTACGCAGACACACGACCCCCTCCGGCAACTGTCGTGCTCCCGCCAGGTTTTGCGTTCGGATTGCTTACAAAACTAGGTCAGACCCGACCGGAGCGCAAGACGTAAGCCCATATATATCATGGTGTTATGACGCCACTATCCGGTGCGGCGTGGCTCCTTGGAATGATCCGGGAAGGGCCAGTTCTGCACTATTTTGACAACTGGCCTGCGACTGTTTGCGTGAGACCGGCCAGATCGGAGCGAGGCGGATGCTGGCAGAAGGCGAGGGTTCGGCGTCCTGGGCGGCCGTTCGTGAGCTTCGAGGAGAGCATTGCGCGCGGGAACGCCTGCGGCGTCTCGGGACGTGCCGATGAGCGCCGACGGAAGCCAGGGGCTTCAGACCGGTGCCCGGATGAGGCAGCTCGAGTGCGGGCGAGCAGAACGACGATCAGACGCGCAGCAGTCTGTTCCCGAGCATGCGGTTGAGTGCGTTCAGCACCGCGAGTGCGGCGGCGCGCCGGGGATCGTCACCCATCACGACGATGCCGACGAGCTTCTGCCGATCCTCGTTGCGGTTGAGCGAAACGACGATCAGCTCGGCGTCGAATGCGCGGACCTGCTTGACACCGATGAGGCGGAGGTCGAGGGAGCTGCCGAGTGCCTTCTCGAGTGCATCGATCGTTGCGCTGGCGGCGGTGCGGATTTCGATGGCGTCGCCGCGCTCGCCGGTTGCGTTGCCTTCGAAGCTCTGGCCGTTCCACTCGAGATGGACGTCGATGTGAATGCTGTTGTCGCGCTGTTCATTGCGCTCGACTCGATCGAAGCGGACGCGCTCGCGCTGCAGCGTGGCAGCGCGCACGACGCACTCGAGCGGAACGGCGGCTACGCCTGCCTCGGCCAGGACATCGCGGGCTGCGGGCTCGATGGCGTTGCGGCGACCGTCGGGAGTACAGACGAGCCACAGCGCGCCCTCGGCGGTCGGAACGACGTCTTCGACGCCGGGAATCGCCCGGAGCCGCTCATGGAGGCCTGCGTCGGTCCACATTGGCGGTCAGCTCTTTCGAAACAAACGCTGTGCGAAAATCGGGAGAGATAGGACAGGAATACAGCGAAGGTACGCAGGTTCTTGGCGTGCTGTCAAGCAAAAAGTGGCTGTGCGCCATGGCGCTATGTGACGGGGCCGGACAGGCCGGCCCCGCTTCGGCCAGGGCGCACCGCGGTCAGAATCGGAGCAGGGCGCCGACCCCGTCGAGATCGCGCATGATATCGGTCTCGACGAAGGCGACGTCGGCCTCCTGTTCGGTGGCGATGCGAACCATCGACTCGGCGAGGTCGATACCGTCGCGGACGTCACCGCCGCAGTAGGGGCAGCTTCCGCCGCGCCGTGCGAGGACGAAGCCGCACTGGGTGCATTTTCCTCCACTGGAATCGAGGCCGCGCGCAATGACGAGTGTTTCGACCTTGCCTTCCTGCAGTTGCTCGAGCGCGTCATCGACTCCGGCGACGGCGTAATGGCCGGTGCGCACGCGTTCGCGAAGCTGGTCTATCGACTGTGCGCGGGCGCGCAGTGCCTGCATGTCGAAGAAGCTGCTCAGGCGTGCGACGACGTTCGCGGCCGGGTCATCGACGCTCGCTGCCGCGACATGCACGACATGATCGTTGATCGATGTTGGGAGGAACTCGCGGAAATGCGTCGTGTTCTCGTGCGTCCCGAGCAGCACCCACGCGTCCGGCTTCCAGCGACGCTGATGATCCTGGAGCACGGAGACGAATTCACGGAAGAAGGAGCGGGCTTCCTCCGCCTTTCGATTCTGATAGTTGCTTGCCGCCTCACCGCCCGCACGCACGTCGTGGTTCGCCGGATGTTCGTCCTTCTCGATGAGCAGCTCGTCTTCGATGGTATTCATGCACACGGTCAGCACGCGCATCCTGCGCCGATCCACGAGCACGACGGCGTGGCGCTGGCTCGTCTCCACGAGTTCTCGCAGCGGCCATACCAGCGGTGCGTCGCCGATGACGAGTCGGTTCTCCACGCGCACCGGGAACTGCAGTGCCTCGAAGCGGGCACCATCGATCGTGGCGAAGATCGCGAGGCCGCGATTGCCGGGTCGGAACTCCTCGTCGATCCAGCGCTCGACGCGTGCGAGGATGCGCGCGACGGATTCCCTGCGTCCGTTGGCGCTGTCGAGCTCGGCGAATCCGGCGCGCTGCCGTGAGAGGAAGATGCCCCACGTTCGCTTGTTGTCGGAGTTGATGGACATGTCGAGGTAAAGCGACAGCACGGCGGAATCACCGAAATCGGTATCGATCAGCCGGCGGACGTCCTTGAGAGAGATCATCGCGGTGTCCCCTCGGTTGCGGGCGTCGTGAAACGCGCGCGCGCGCGGATGATACGCTGCAGGCAGGTGCGGACGCCGGGGTGCGTGCGCGAGCTTCGAGAGCGTGCAACGCGCGTGCCTGGGCAGGACGGAAGGTGGGTGTCAAGCGCCGGGCGACGCGGGTCAGGGGACGCCGGCCGCCCGGACGGTGGAGCCGCCGCCGCCTACAAGTGGTAGTTCGGCGCCTCGCGCGTGATGGCGACGTCGTGCGGGTGTGACTCGCGCAGTCCGCCGGAGGTGATGCGTACGAAGCGCGGCTCGCGTCGCAATGCGGTGATATCGGCGACACCGACGTATCCCATTCCGCTGCGGAGCCCGCCGACGAGCTGGTACAGGACGTCGCCTACGGCACCCTTGTAGGGCACGCGTCCTTCGATGCCTTCGGGCACGAGCTTGCGGGCATCGCGCGTCTCGGCCTG
>CAYLME010000059.1:0-16984 GCA_964384585.1 uncultured Gemmatimonadaceae bacterium
CGGCAACGACGTCGTCGAGCTGGGTCAGCGCGGAGCGCGTGCCCTCGAGCATGCCCAGCGCCACGAGCTGGTCCATCGCCTCGAGGCTCGGGAAGGTCGTCACGCCGGTGAAGCCCGCGCCCATCGGCGTCGCGTGGAACCTGAACACCATGCGCAACCTCGGCATGGATTCATCCGGCCTGCCCTGCTCGTCCGCGAAGCCGTCCTCCACCTCGAAGCTGCTGCACGGATCGACCGAGAGGAAACGCCACCAGCCGTGCGCCTTCGTTCCGTCCGGGCCGGTCATGTAGTACGCCGAGCTGCCCCCTGGCACCATGTCATGACGCGTGAAGGTGGCCGGCCATTCGACCGGACCCCAGAAGCGCTCGAGCTGCCGCGGGTCGGCGAAAACTTCCCACAGGCGCTCGACCGAAACCGGATACTCTCCTTCGACTGTGAGCGTCAGCGCCTCGGGGTCGGACCTCACATCCTTGATCGGCATGATCATCCCTCCGGGAAATCAGGATCGAAAAGTCTGTCGATCCGACTGAACCGCGCACGCCAGAGATCCTCGAGCTGCGACAGCAGCTCCCGGGCACGGGCGAGCTGCTCCGGATTGCCCCGCACCCGACGCTCCCGGCCGTGCTGGTGCTTCGAGACCCGCCTCCTCGAGGACCGCCACGTGCTTCTGCACCGCTGCGAACGACATCTCGTAACGCGCGGCCAGCGCCGACACCGACGCCTCCTCTCCCGCGAGCACTCGCCGGATGATGTCGCGACGTGTCGCGTCAGCGAGTGCGCGGAACAGGCGGTCGAGCGCCGCATCAGTCAGACCCGTACGATCTACAACCATGTGGTTGTAGATAATGGGACCCGCTGGCGGGCGCAAGGGGGATGCGATGGCTGGGGGCAGGAGGGGGCAGGAGGCAGTCCGGGGACCGCCGCAGTTAACTCGACGTTTCCTCGACCTGCGTGCCGACGGCGCAGACTTCACGACGGACAGCGCCGTCAACCGTGAAGCGCGGCGACCCGGCGACCTGGCAACACGATTCACGGCGGACAGCGCCGTCAACCGTGAAGCGCGGCGACCCCGCGACCTGGCAACACGATTCACGGCGTATGGCGCCGTCAAGCCTGAAGCGCGGTGACCCGGCTACACTTTCTGCATCCGCAGCTTGTGATCCACGGGGTGCGGTTCGAGCGGCTCACCCTCGGTGCGCGCAATGAATGCAGCAGCGGTGAGGTCACCGGTCACGTTCGCGGCTGTGCGCAGCATGTCGAGGATGCGGTCCACGCCCAGGATCAGGGCGATGCCTGCTGCCGCATGAGTGCCCAGGCCCACGGACTGGAGCACGAGCACCAGGATGATGATGCCGGCGCTCGGCACGCCTGCCGCGCCGATGCTGGCGAGCGTCGCGGTCAGCACGATGGTGAGCTGCGCGCCCATGTCGAGCGGGATGCCGTAGATCTGCGCGATGAACATCGTGGCTACTGCCTGGTAGAGCGCCGTCCCGTCCATGTTGACGGTGGCGCCGAGCGGCAGGACGAATGATGACACTTCCTTCGATACGCCCAGTTCCTCCTCGGCAACCTCCATGGTGACCGGCAGTGTCGCACTCGAGCTGGACGTGGAGAAGGCGACGAGCGGTGCTTCGGCTACGCGCTTGAAGAACGTGATCGGGTTCATCCTGACGAGGAACCTCACGACCGCGGCGTACGTCCCGAATACATGGAGTGCCAGGCCCGCCACGACTGTCAGTACGTAGACCAGCAGCGAGCGCAGCAGATCGAGTCCGAACTGCGCGACGACCGACGCGATCAGGGCGAATACGGCGTACGGCGCGAGTTTCATGATCCAGTCGATCAGGACCATGACGGTGTCATTGACGCCCTCCGCGAACGTCAGTACCACTCGCCGTCGCTCCTCGGCGATCAGCGTGAGTGCCGCGCCGAACATGATCGTGAACACGATCAGCGGAAGCAGCTCCATGTTGGCGGCGGCCGCGATCGGATTCGTCGGAATCATCTGGAGCAGCGTTTCCGTGATCGACGGCTTCTCCGCTGCCATCGCTACGCCCCCCTCGGCTTCCTGCGCGAATGCGGACGCCAGGTTGTCGCGGGTCGTGGGATCGATCCGTCCACCCGGCTGGATCACGTTCGAGAGCACGATACCGATGGTCACTGCGATCGCGGTCGTGACCAGGTAGTATGTGACCGTCTTGCCGCCGATGCGCCCGAGCTTGCGGAGGTCACCCAGCGAAGCCGTCCCGATCAGCAGGCTCGCGGCCACCAGCGGCACCACCACCATGGTGATCAGCCGGATGAAGGCCGTGCCCACCGGCTCGACGAACGCGAGTGCCTGCTGGAGCCAGTCGAGTGCGAACACGTTCGCGATCAGGCCGATCACGACGCCGAGAACAAGACCGATCAGGATCTTCGTGTAAAGCTGCATTGCCTGGCTCGCTCCGTGTGTGGAGGTCACGCCATGTCGCCCGGCGGCGCTTCCGTATTCTGGAATCGACTCACACCTTGAGTAACACGTACATCCATGTTCGGCAAGGCATATCGCTGTTCGCTGTCATCATGCGGGATGACATTGCGTATCGTGCGATCATCGTGCGCACGATGATCGCGGACAACGACGCACGTGATGGTGGCGACGCGATCTTGTTCGTGACAACCGGACGGGTCGGCTGCGTATCGAGGACTGCGACTCCTGTCACCTAGTGCCGGTCTGATCCGCCGGCCGACGCAGGTTCGGCGGCGGGTTGAACGGCGTGTGTGGTACGTCGTCCTCGGCCGGCACCGCGTAGTGCGCGCGCATCTCGTCGAGGCGACGCTTCAGTGTCGTAACGACGTCGGCGTACGCGGCCTCGTCGTAGACGCTGATCAACTCCTCGGGATCGCGCGCGAGGTCGAACAGCTCCCACTCGCCCAGTTCGTAGTAGTGAATGAGCTTGTAGCGATGGGTGCGTACGCCGTACTGCCGCTGCACCATGTGCCAGCCGGGGTACTCGAAGTACTGGTAATAGATGGCGTCGCGCCAGCCGGCGGGCGTCGAGCCCTGCAGCAGCGGCAGCAGGCTGGTGCCCTGCATCGATGCGGGTGCCCGCACGCCTCCGATGTCCAGCAGCGTCTGTGCGAAGTCGAGGTTCATCGTCAGATCGGTATTGACGGATCCAGGTTCGACGACGCCGGGCCAGCGCACGAGCAGCGGTGTGCGCAGCGACTCCTCGTACATCCACCGCTTGTCGAACCAGCCGTGGTCGCCCAGGAAGAAGCCCTGATCGGAGGAGTAGACGACGACGGTGTTCTCACGCAGGCCGCTCGCGTCGAGATGGTCCAGCACGCGACCGATCGCGGCGTCCAGACCGGCGACGACGCGCAGGTAGTCCTGAATGTAGCGCTGGTACTTCCAGCTGTTCAGCGCGTCGCCGTTCAGATCGGCACGGGCGAACGCCTCATTTTCCGGATCGTAGAAGCGTTCCCACAGGGCGAGCTGATCCGGTGTCAGGTTGTTGGGCTCCTCGAACTTCAGGTCACGGTCGAACAGGTCACGTGCGATCTCCATTTCCTGGAGGCGGAAGCCCGATGCGCGCCGCGCCCCATCGTCGCGCAGGGTGGACGGCTCGGCGATCATCGTGTCGCGATACAGCGCAATCTGGTCCGGCCCCGGATCCCAGAAGCGATGCGTCGCGTTGTAGTGCAGCATCAGCAGGAACGGCTCCGTGCCGCTGCGTCCGTCCGTCAGCCACGCGAGCGCGCGGTCCGTGATGACGTCCTGCGTGTAGCCGATGTAGCGCGTGCTGTCCGCGCCACTGTGCAGCACCGGGTTGTAGTAGGGCCCCTGCCCCGCCATGACTTCGTAATGGTCGAAGCCGACGGGCGCCGTACTCAGGTGCCACTTCCCGACGAGCGCCGTCTGGTAGCCGCCTTCGCGCAGCAGCCGCGGGAACGTGATATGGTCCGGGTGCAGCGGCTCACCGTTCGTCCGCACACCGTTCAGGTGGCCGTACTGTCCGGTCAGCACGGTCGCACGGCTCGGTCCACAGATGGAGTTCGTCACGAACGTGTTCACGAACAGCATCCCGTCGCGCGCGATGCGGTCGATGTTCGGCGTTTCCGGCAGCCGTGCGCCGTAGTTCAGGTGCTCACGGTATGCCGACACCGCGTGGGCAGCGTGGTCATCGGAGAAGATGAACACGATGTTCGGTCGGCTCTGCGCGTGCAGCGGCGCAGCGGCCAGTGTCAACAGCGCGACGGCGAACGCCAGTATTCTCATGGGTTCGGCACCACGGTGAGTGTGATCCGCGAAGGATGTTGCGACGAGTGGTGCACCGCGTTTCTGGCGACGACACCGTCCACCTCGTCGTAGTTGCTGCCACCGGTGTTCATGTTGCGATCGAAGCGCGGGAAGTTGCTGCTCGAGACTTCGATACGAATCCGGTGCCCGGCCGCGAAGTAGTTGCTCGTGTTGAGCGGACCGAGCACGACCTCGTAGACCTCACCGTCTTCCATCCAGACCTGCCGGTCGTAGCCCTCGCGGTAGCGGGCCCGCTGGATGGTCTCGTCCAGGTTGTAGGCGTGACCTTCGGGATCGACGTCGATCAGCTTCACGGTGAAGTCGGTGTCGCGCGCATCCGAGGAGACGTACAGTGTGACCGTGACCGGGCCGCTGACCTCGATTCCTTCCCTGAGCGGCTCCGTGCTGTACACGAGGATGTCCGGCCGCAACTCCATCTCGCTCTGGTCGAAGGCACCGCCCTGTATGGCGTTGCCCGTGCAGCAGACGTTGCCGCCATAGGAAGGCACCGGGTTCATCGGATCGTAGGTGAACGTGTCGCGCTGTGCGACTATGGGCCGTGATGGCGTCAGTACGCCGTCGCCGTTCCGCGTGTTCGCGTTGCCGCTGCTCGACATGTAGTACGTCAGCTCGCGCGCGCCCGCGGGCGGCCACGTGTCCGACGACTGCCACTTGTTCGAGCCCATCGTGTAGTAGCGAACGCGCGGCAGCGTATCGAGCAGACCCGTGTCCTGCTCCTTCAGGAAGTGATCGAACCAGCCGTACGTCAGCGCATCGAAATCGAGGCGCGGGTCGCCCACATTGCGCTCACCGACGATCAACTCCTCCGTCGCGCGGGCCTGCGCGCAGTGGAGCGTCGGCGAGATGACGGCGTACTGCTGGTCGGCGACTTCGGGTGATGCAACGGTGCGCGCGTGATTGAACAACGCGAGGTTCGGTCCGACGGAGACGTCGTACCACGTCATGACCCAGAGCGCGGGCACGTCGAACGGCATGTCGTCGTGGTAGAGCCCGCCGCGGTACCACGCCGGATCGTTCGGCGTTCGCGCTACCATGTTGCCGCCCGTCGGCACCGGCATCGAATCCGCGAAGATGCCACGCGGTCCGTCCACAGCCCGCAGGATGTCCTTCACCGGCAGGTGGCGCAGCGCCTGGGACCAGCCCACGGGCGGCAGCTGCTGCGCGAGGTCGAACGACTTCGATACACGCAGCAGGTCCTCCTGCGTCGTCCCGGGCGGGAACATCGGACGCACCTGGTTCTGCTGGCCGTAGAGCCACGCGATGAAGAGCATCTGGATCGCACCGCCGCGATACCAATTGCCCTGTTCGTACCAGTCACCGACGCGGCCGACACCGGCACCGAAGCCCTGCGGCACGAGCGCCGCGAGCGCCGGATGCCCGGACGACGCAACAGCCATCTGCCATTCGGCCGTCGACGAACAGCCGATCAGCCCGACCTTGCCGTTCGACCACGCCTGCGACGAGATCCACGTCAGCGCATCCTCGCCGTCCGTGAGCGGTGCGCCCAGGATCTCCCAGTTGCCTTCCGAGAAGAAATGGCCACGCTCGTTCTGCGACACGTATGCGTAGCCGCGCTCCACTGCGTTGATGATGGAGCTCATGTCGCGCGGTGCACCGAGCCGCACGTCCCAGTAGTTCACGTTGTACGGCGTGCGCACAAAGATCGTCGGGACCGGTCCGTCCGCATTGCGCGGCCGGTAGACGTCCGTCGCCAGGCGCGTCCCGTCACGCATCGGAATCATCAGCTTGCGCTCGACCACCGCGATCGACTGCAGCTGTTCCTCGAGCGCGTGACGACGCGCGACGAGCTCAGGGTCGCGTTGCGGCTGTTGGGCGTCTGTGGGTGCGGCAACCAGCAGAAGGCAGAAACCAACGAGGACCGTACGGATCGAAGCGCGCATGGCCGCCTCCGTTGTCGGGTGTATCGTCAACCTGGCACGCGCACTGCGGCACGGGCAAGTCCGCCCCATCCGCAGCGCAAGCGTGTGGACACCGGGCCGTGCGTGATGGATCAGCGAACGTGACGGGACATCTCGTCCTGTAGCGACTCGAAGCGCGCCGTGAAGTGACGCAGGGTCGCGGCCTGCTGCACGATCCGGAATCCCCGGATCCGTTCGCGTCGCCGCGCCACCTCCGCGACCACTTCGATGACGTAATCGATATGGCTCTGCGTGTAGACGCGGCGCGGAATCGCGAGGCGCACGAGCTCGCGCGGACCGGGCGTCTCTCGTCCGGTTTCGGGATCGCGACGGCCGAACATGACCGTACCGATCTCGACGGCACGGATACCGCCCGCGCGATAGAGCTCCACGACGAGCGCCTGGCCGGGCAGTGCGAGCGGTGGCACGTCCGACAGGAACGCCGCAGCATCGATGTAGACTGCATGCCCGCCCGGCGGCTGGATGATCGGCACGCCCGCCTGCGCAATGCCTTCGCCCAGGTACCGGACGGAGGCCAGGCGGTACTCGAGGTAGTCCTCGTCCACGACTTCCTGCAGTCCCACTGCAATCGCGTCGAGATCGCGTCCGGCGAGGCCGCCATAGGTGGGAAAGCCCTCGGTCAGGATGAGCAGGTTCGTCTCCTGCTCCGCCAGCCGCTCGTCGTTCGTACTGAGCACACCGCCGATGTTTGCGAGCCCGTCCTTCTTCGCCGAGAACGTGCAGCCGTCCGCCTGTGCGAACACCTCGCGCGCGATGTCGCGCACGCGCCAGTCCGAGTAGCCGGGTTCCCGCTCGCGGATCATGTAGGCGTTCTCCGCGAAGCGGCATGCATCGATATAGAACGGAATGCCATGACGCTGGCACACCGCGCGCACCGCACGGATGTTTTCGAGCGATGCCGGCTGGCCACCGCCGGAGTTGTTCGTGAGCGTGATCATGCACAGCGGGATGCGATCGACGCCGACGTCGGCGATCAGCGCTTCCAGTGCCGCCACGTCCATGTTGCCCTTGAATGGATACTGCGACTGCGTGTCCGCCGACTCCGCACACGGCAGATCGACCGCCGTCGCGCCCACTGCCTCGACGTTCGCCCGCGTCGTATCGAAGTGCGTGTTGTTCGGGACGACGTCGCCCGGCTTGCACATCGTGCTGAACAGGATGCGCTCGGCCGCCCGTCCCTGGTGCGTCGGAATCACGTGCCGGAAGCCGAACAGGTCGCGTACCGCGGCCTCGAAGCGATACCACGAGCGGCTGCCCGCGTACGCTTCATCGCCACGCATGATCGCTGCCCACTGCTCGCCGCTCATCGCGGACGTGCCGCTGTCCGTCAGCAGATCGATGATGACGTCTTCCGAGCGGAGCAGGAAAACGTTGTAGCCTGCCGCGCGCAGGAATTCCTCACGCTCGACGGGTGTGGTCATCCGGATCGGCTCGACGGCCTTGATCCGGAACGGCTCGATGATGGTCTTCATTTGAGTCCAGGGTGGTGCGTCCGGTGATACTGCTGCGATGATAGTGCAGGTTTTCGCCGAAGAACGCCACGACAGGCGCCACGAACCTGACTCGCGAGGTCACGCCCCGTCGAGCGCATCGGCGAGTGCCGGCAGAACGACACCCAGTGCGCCATCCACCTTGGCCATCGCGACCTCATCGGCGCGCGTCGGCCCGCGGTTGATGACGACGATCGGCATGCCGTCACGCGTCGCGCGATCGATGAAGCGTCGGCCGGAGTAAACCGTAAGCGACGAGCCCGCCACGAGCAGGACGTCGCCCTCTTCGAAGACGCTCCACGCCCGCCCCACTACCGGGGCCGCCACGTTCTCACCGAAGAACACGACGTCCGGCTTCATGATCCCGCCGCAGACGTGACATGCCGGCACACGGAAGTCTTCGAGCTCGGCGTCCGGCAGCTCGGCGTCACCGTCGGGACGGATGTGGACCATGCCCGGGTCGCGCAGCGGTGGCCAGTCCGCGTTCGACTCGAGCAGTCGCTGCTGGAAGACGTCGCGCGGAACCGGCGTCCCGCACGCAATACAGCGTACGATCGAAAGCGAGCCATGCAGCTCGACGATGCGACGGCTGCCCGCCGCCTGGTGCAGTCCGTCGACGTTCTGTGTGATCAGGCCGGCGACATGACCCGCCTGTTCCATGCGTGCCAGCGCGCGATGCGCGTCGTTCGGCTGTGCGCCACGCATTCGTGGCCAGCCGATCGTGCTGCGCGACCAGTAGCGCACACGCGCGGCCGGACTGCGCACGAATTCCTGGTACTGCACGGGCGCGCGACGGCTCGGTGCGCCGGCACCGCGATAATCGGGAATGCCGGATTCGGTGCTCATGCCCGCGCCGGCGAGGACGACGATGCGACGGTCGCGCAGATGGGGGATCAGGGCGGCGGCGGCCTCGGGCGGCACGATGTCCGCGGTTGTGTCGATGCGATCCATGGAGTGAAGATAACAGAACGCGGCTGCTGCGGGCGCTGCGCCGCCAACGCCAGGCGGGGCGCCGCGCGGCCCATACGGCGCAGTCTCCGCGACCGTGCCATCCGCCTGCTTCGCGTGCACCCGCTGCGCGGAGCCGACGCGCTCCAGCTGGCGGCCGCCCTGACGTGGGCCGAGGGAGGCTCGGGTCAGACGCTTGTGACTTTCGACGAACGGTTGGGCCGCGCAGCGGAGCTGGAGGGGTTTCGCGTGCTGAGCTGACGGGCATCGCACACGGCCATGCTGCAGTGCTGCGCGCGTTCGGGTACCTTCTTCCGCCACGGAGCAACTCACGTACTCCTGGTGTTGCGATCCCCCACCGTCCACTAATGTTCGGCCTCCGCCCGCCGAACCTTCGCATGCCGGAGGACGATGCCACCTTCTGTTGCACCCACCACGGGCACGCGCGGTTCACGCGACCACGCGCCGGGGACGTCGCCGTCAGCGACGCGCGCGCCGATCGTCATTGCCGCGATCACGTTCATCGCCCACCTGGCGGTGGTGGCGTTCGGACCGTACGGCCCGCATCGCGACGCACTGCTCTACTACGCGATGGGCGAGCATCTGCGGCTCTTCGCGATGGACTTCCCGCCATTCATTGCGATCGTCGCGCGCGTGTTCGCGACGTTTGGCAACATCGAGCTGATCACACACATTCCGATTGCTGCTGCGCACTGCGCGCTCATCCTGCTCGCCGCGGCATTCGCGCGCCGCAGCGGTGGCGGCGGCGGCGTCCAGTCCGCCGCCGCACTCTGTGTCGCGACGGCGGCGGTGTTCATGCGCGCCGGCTCGCTCTTCCAGCCGGTCGTGTTCGACCAGCTCTGGTGGACTGCTGCGCTCTGGCTGCTTGCTCTCGTTCCGGGTGCCGCTGATGCGCGTCGACGCTGGCTCGCGCTCGGTGCCGTACTCGGCCTCGGACTGCTGACCAAGTTCACGATCCTCGTGCTCGGCGCCGCGATTCTCGTCGCGATCATCCTCACACCTGAGCGACGCAGCCTGCGCACGCCGTGGCCGTGGCTTGCCGGTGTGCTCGCCCTCGCCGTCGGCAGCCCCAGTATCATCGGGCAGATGATGCTCGGCTGGCCGTTCCTGACACAGTTCCAGGACCTCGCGAGCGTCCAGCTCGTGCACGTCGCGCCACTCGGGTTCGTCGTTGAGCAGTTCCTCATCGTGGGTCCGGTGCTGCTGCTGGCGATTCCGGCAGCGCTCATGTCGCTTCGACCCCACTCCGGCCACACAGAAGACGGCGACACGCACCGTGCCGGCCTGCGGCTGGTCGTTCTCGCAGCGCTCGTCGCGTTCGTGCTCATGCTGTTCGCACGCGGCAAGCCGTATTACATCGCGCCGATCTGGCCGGCACTGATCGGCATCGGCTTCGGCCGGATCGACAGGTGGCGGCGCCATGCGACGTCCGAGCCGAGCGCTCGTCGCTCGACGCAGACGACGTCGCGCGAGACCACACCACGCGTGGGGTCATCAGGTTCGCGTCGCACGCTGCGCACGGCGTCGCTCGTCATGCTGTGGACGCTCGTCATCGCGTGGGGCGTGATCGGGTTGCCAATGGGACTGCCGTTCCTCGGACCGGAGCCGATGTCGGCGTACGCTGCGAGACTCGGTGCTGGCACCACGACGAACACGGGCGAGGTGATCTCGCTGCCGCAGGACTACGCGGACATGCTCGGCTGGGAGGACCAGGCCGCGGCGGTCGAAGCGGCGTGGCACTCGCTCACCCCGGACGAACAGGCGCGCACCGTCATCCTGGCCACGAACTACGGGCGCGCGGGCGCGATCGACTGGTTCGGCAGCGACGCGCTGCCGGCTGCGATTGCGCCGGTCGGCAGCTACTGGTTCTGGGGACCGGGACCACTACCGGGTGAGATCACGATCGTACTCGGCGACGAAGCGGCGGAACTGGAAGGTGCATACTTCCGCAGCGCAACCGAATTCACGCGCGTGCGCCGGCCATGGGGTGTGACGGAAGAGCAGGACGTTCCGGTTACGATTGCGCGCGATCCGCTGGGATCGCTGCAGGAGTTCTGGCCGCGGTTCGAAGGGATGAACTGAGTGCCTGCCCGGAGCGAGCAGCGCCGACCTGCATCCGGTCGGGCGTGTTGCTATCGTTCGCCTGCCGTCTCTGCCTCTGCTGCGATCGCCTGCATGAACCGATCGATCGCGCTTACGCCCTGTTGCTTCGCGGTGCGGTACACCAGGCGGAATCCTGCCACACCGAACGCGCCGCCAGCGATCGCGCCGGCGGCCACCGGCGCGGCCATCAGGAGTGCCGTGGCCCCGAGTGCTGAAGCGGCGCTGCCGAGTGCAGCGGCAGCGCCCGAGCCGAAAATCGATGCGGAGATACCCGTCGCCAGGAGATTCACGCCGCGACGGAAGAGCGGCACACGAATGCGCAGGAGCGTCCCGCGCTCGTGTGGTCGGATCATGACGAGCAGCGCGCGGCCGTCCGCAAAGTTCAGGGTCGAGCCGAACGTAGTCGCGTCCGTGATCCGGTAGACGAATACGGCATCCCTCAGCCGATCCTTCCCGATCGAGTTCTCCGGCATGAGCTGGTAGACGGGGCTGGCCGCGATCGCTCGCAAGGCAGTCAGTACTGCTTCCGGCTGAGCGGCGACGACGCGCTCGCGTTCGATCGAGTGTGGCTCGCGGATGATGCGCGCCAGCCAGCGCCCCTGCCATTCGTCGTGCCGGAGCTCGTGGGCGTCGGGCAGCTGCTGCTCGGCGATGGCGATCCGCATGAAATCCGCGTCGATACCGGCGCCTTCCGCAGCAGCGGTGACATGCTCGATCGAAAGGTCACCCTGTTCGACCGGACGGATGGCCTTGCTGCTGCCCGCGTCACGCTGTGCCGCCACCTGCAGCTCGGCGGCGCGCTTCCAGAGCGCGCGTGCCTGTTCGTCTGTGAGGCGTGGTTCAGACATTCGCGGAATATGCGTTCGGCCGCCTCTCGTGCATAGCGGCAACTCCGGTGGCATGGCGGGAAGGCTGGTGCGCGTTCCTGCGCGGTGCGTCAGGACCCGGCATGCACGACGCAACGTCGCCGCGAGCCCCGCGCCCTGTGCTCCCAGAGATAGATCCCCTGCCACGTCCCGAGTGCCAGCCTGCCGCCGACGAACGGAATCGAGAGCGACGTCGCCGTGATCGCCGACCGGATATGGCTCGGCATGTCGTCCGGTCCTTCCGCGGTGTGCGTGAAGTGCGGATCCCCTTGCGGTACGTGCCGCTCCATCCACGCCTCGAGATCGCGACGAGCTGACGGATCCGCGTTCTCCTGGATGATCAGGCTCGCCGACGTGTGCTGGATCATCACCGTGCACAGACCTTCCTCCAGCCCGCATGCGCGCACCACGGCTGCGACGCGGTCGGTGATCTCGTGCAGTCCGCGCCCGCTCGTCGCGATTTCGATGTGCTGGATCATCGCTGCGTACCGGACGGCACGGACGACGTCGTGTCGCTGAACAGTTCGAGCAGGCTCATGGCGTCGACGGAGTAGCCGCCGTAGCGCACGATCCAGTGCAGGTGCGGCCCCGTCACACGGCCGGTCGCGCCGACACTGCCGATCCGCTGACCGGTCGTGACCGTGTCGCCCTCGGCGACGAGCTGCTCGCTCAGGTGCAGGTACGCCGTCACGAGGCCCGCGCCATGATCGATGTACACGACACCGCCCCCGAGATAGAAGTCACCCACGATCGCGACCACACCGCGCGCAGGCGCATGCACGGGCGCACCGACCGCCCCGGCGAAGTCCGTTCCCGTGTGCCGACTCTGCACTTGGCCATTGAAGATGCGGCCACTGCCGAACCCGCTCGTGATGCGGCTCGTACGCGGTGCGACGAATGGCGGTTCCCACAGTCGCGGCGTTGCATGCGACGCCTCCGACACCGCCCGCGCGCGCCTCGCCTCGGCAGCTATCCGCTCCTGGATCTCCGGCGGCTGCGGCCGACCGAACTGCGGCGCGACCGTGAGCTCCTCGAGCCGGTAATCGCCGACTGCAACGGGGAGCGGAATCACTTGTTCGTCCCGCGATCCGTCCACGTGTCGGATCTGCACGCGAAGCTGAACGGCACCCGTGGAGTCGAGCGGCGCCGCAGCGAGCGCTTCGAGACTGCCGTCGCCGGTCATGTCGAAGTGCAGCGGCTGGCCGGCGAACGTGCCTGCGGCGGACTGGACAGCAGGATCACCGCCGTCGACGATGATACGAAACAGCGTGCCCTCGATGACGCGCTCTGGCAGCCAGCGGATGGTGGCGGGAACGGCAGGGTGCTGCGGGGCGGCAATGGCCAACCCGGACGGCGTGCCGGTTTGCGGCGTGTCGGTTTGCGGCGTGTCGGTTTGCGGCGTGCGGGTGAGGAAGAAGAGGGCGCCGAGGATCACTACAGCGGCGATGGAGAGTGCGGCACGTACGGTAATCAGGCCTCTACCAGGCATTTCGTCACTCCAGCCGTCGTGATCGGGACGGGCGCAGTCCTGATGATGATTCCATTTTCAGCGCTCGAGTACGACTCGGCGTGAACGTCAACCACTACAACAACCGGGTCCGTTCGAAGTTCCGTGCGCACCGCCTACGAAGCCACACCAGCAAGCGTCGATTCTGGCCCGCGCAAGCCCGAAGCCGTCGGACGCCAGGCGAGCGGACGCCGACCGCCTGCCCGGCGTATCGCGCTATGGCGAGGCGCACCGACTGATTCGATATGAGCCCAGGCAAGTGTGGCTGTCCGCCCTTGCATCTGTGTACCATCGTACATACATTCGATGAACTACGAATGGGATCCCAGGAAGGCCGCAGCGAATTACCGAACGCACAGTGTGCGCTTCGCTGACGCAGTGCCTGTGTTCATGGATGAACGCGCGCTAACGCGCGAGGACTTGCACGCAGACGAAGACCGCTACGTGACCCTGGGTATGGATGCACTCGCTCGCGTGATCGTCGTCGTGTGGACCTGGCGCCGTGATGTGGTTCGGATCATCTCGGCTCGCCGAGCAACGGCGGGAGAACGCGAGTGGTATAGCCGGAGCGAATGGCCATGAAGAAAGAGTACGATTTCGCGGGCGCAAAGCGCGGTGCGCTCGACCCAGTGTCACGCGGCAAGACTCGGATCACGATCCGACTCGACGATGACGTCCTGGACTGGTTTCGCGACCAGGTCGATGCTGCAGGCGGTGGCAACTACCAGACGATGATCAACGCGGCGCTGCGCGGACACATTGCGCGCACTGCCGAGCCGCTCGAAGACACGCTTCGCCGGATCGTCCGGGAGGAGCTGAATCGCACGGCATGAGGCCCGCTTCCACCGGGACTTACTTCATTTCCGGGCGCGCCTTGCCGCCGCATGCATCGCAGATGAAGGTGTCACCATCGATGACGCGCTCGACGACGCACTGCGCGCTGGTGTCCACGTCGCTCGCTCACGCTTTTCCCCAGTCTCGCGGCTCCCAGCGACGCAGCATGCCGAGCACGAGCAATCCCGACTGGACGCCGGGGTCCGCTTCGACCACTGCGCGCACCGCAGCCTCGTCGCGCGCGCGGATGAGCATCATACCGCCACCGCCGTCGAGCGGACCGGCCGACTGCATCACACCGTCATCGAACAGCCGCTGCATGTAGCGGCCGTGGTCACGCACACCGGGTTGCTGGCCCGGCGCTACTCCCGGCTTCCAGGTCGGCCCGGGTTCGTAGATCACGACGAACGTCGCCAGGTCTCCCGCCGCTGCATCGCTCGCGACCCAGGCGCCGACGGAGCCGAAGACAGCCAAGGCAAGGTACACGATCGCCTGCATATCCCATCCTCCTTTGCACCGGACGCCCCGTACGTCCTATCGGTAGACGAACGGCCCGGCCCGACTGCGACGCCCGGGCTGTGGGCCCCGGGCGCCGTTGCCCCAGCGAATCGAGGCAGGCCCTTGACATACCAAGATTCATTGATATATCATGGCGGCATGAGGACGACCGAACCGAACCCGACCCAGACCGCCCGCCTGTTCCAGGCGCTTGCCGACGAGACCCGCGTCCGGGTCATCGACATGCTGGCGAGCGGGGAGAAGTGCGTGTGCGACCTGCAGGACGCGCTGGGAGCGGCTCAGTCGAGGCTGTCCTTCCACCTGAAGGTGCTGCGGGAGGCGGGCCTGGTGAACGATCGGAAGCAGGGGCGCTGGAACTTCTATTCCCTGAAGCCGGAGGTGCTGGACGACATGGCCGCGTACCTCCAGGACCGCAAGCCGGACCCGGATGCGTGGTCGAACTGTGCGTGCGGCGAGCCGCACGCGGGACGTTGCTGCGACTGAGCCGTTTTTTTATGCGTAGATCCATCAACTTTTCTTGATCGCCGAGGACGATATGAGCGACGTGCGGGAGGTAGTGAGGGAGCGTTACGGGCAGGCGGCGCTCCGGGTGGTGCAGGAGCAGGCGAAGGGGTCGTGCTGCGGCACGGGTGCGAGTTGTGGTACGACGGATCCGATCACGCGTGATCTGTACGACGCCGTGACGACGGCGACGCTGCCGGAAGCGGCGGTGCTCGCGTCGCTCGGTTGCGGCAACCCCACCGCACTCGCTGAATTGAATACTGGCGAGGTGGTTCTCGACCTGGGTAGTGGCGGGGGGATCGATGTGCTGCTATCGGCGAAGCGCGTGGGCCCGACCGGCAAGGCGTACGGTCTGGACATGACGGACGAGATGCTGGCGCTGGCGCGGCAGAACGCGGCGGAGGTCGGCGCGACGAACGTCGAGTTCCTGAAGGGGCACATCGAGGAGATCCCGCTGCCGGACAACAGTGTTGACGTGATCATCTCGAACTGCGTGATCAACCTGTCGGCGGACAAGCGACAGGTTCTGCGCGAGGCGTTCCGCGTGCTCAAGCCGGGCGGGCGATTTGCGGTCAGCGACGTCGTGGTGAACGGCGAGGTGCCGGCGGAGGTTCGGCGGTCGATGGAGCTGTGGGTGGGCTGCGTCGCGGGTGCGCTCGAGGTGTCGCAGTTCGAGGCACTGCTGACGGAGGCCGGTTTCGAGAGTCCTTCCATCGAGCCGACACGCGTCTACCGGGTGGAAGATGCGCGTGCATTCCTGGAAGAGGCCGGTCTCGACATCGACGCGTACGGCGCTGCGGTGGATGGGAAGATCATGGCGGCATTCGTCCGTGCGACGAAGCCGGCGCCTGCGGGCGTGGTCGAGCAGAAGCAGGAGGCGTGCTGCGCGCCTGGCTGCTGCGCGTGAGCTCGAAAGGTAGCGCGATGAACGAGACAGACGCTGTCCTCCGGCCTGCGCGGCCGGAGGACCTGGCTCCGGCACTGAAGCTCCTCGAGGATGCCGCGTTGCCCGTGGTCGGTGTGGAGGAGTGGTTCGACCGGTTCGTCGTCGCGGAGCACGACGGCCGTGTAATCGGCGTGGCGGGCCTGGAGGTGCACGGCACCGACGGCCTGCTGCGCTCCGTGGCGGTCGCAGACGACTGGCGCGGCCGCGGTCTCGGGGGCGCGCTGACGGACGAGGTCGTCGCGCGCGCTTCGCATGACAGGCTCTCCGCCGTCTACCTGCTCACGGAGACAGCGGAGAATTTCTTCCCGCGACACGGCTTCGTCCGCATCGAGCGGGACGCGGCATCGGACGCAGTGAAGCAATCGGCGGAGTTCAGTGGGCTGTGTCCGTCGTCGTCGGTCGCGATGGTTCGCCAGCTGGCGGGAGGCACGTGATGCGTTACGCCCTGATCTCGGATGTGCATGCGAACCTGCCGGCGCTGGAAGCCGTGCTCGCCGACATCGATGCGCGCCCGGAGGTTGGCGCGACGTACCACCTCGGCGATCTCGTCGGCTACGCGCCCTGGCCCGACGAAACAGTGGAGCTGATCCGCAGCCACGGCATCGCCGGTGTGGCGGGCAACTACGACAGCACGACCGCGACGGACTACAGGCACTGCGGCTGCAGGTACGAGGATGCGCGGCAGGAGGAGCTGTCGCACCTGTCGTACGAGTGGACGCGCGCGCACACGTCCGCGGAAACGAAGCGATTCCTCGGCGGGCTGCCCTTCCGCATCGACCTGCGGCCGCTGGGCGGGCACATGGCCGGCCCACGCCTGGTCCTGGTCCACGGCAATCCCGTGCTGAACACCGTGTACTGGACGGAAGACCGGTCGGACCGCTTCTGCCTGGAAATGGCCGATACGCTGGGCGCAAAGTCAGGCGACGTGATCGCCTTCGGCCACACGCACAGGCCATGGCACCGCACGATCGAGGGGGTGCACTTCGTGAACACCGGCTCGGTCGGC
>CAYLME010000059.1:16994-19347 GCA_964384585.1 uncultured Gemmatimonadaceae bacterium
CGTCGGCAGGGCGAGGATCGACTGTTTATCGGCGGACCGAGCGAGCTGGCCGCCCCCGGCTCGGTCGGCCGGCCCAAGGACGGCGACTGGCGCGCGGGTTACGTCCTGCTCGATATGGATGGCGACGGCGTCGCCGTCGAATTCGTGCGCGTCGAATACGACGTCGAGCGTGCGACGCGCGCGATTCGGGAGAGTGAGCTGCCCGACGACTTCGCGGAGTACCTCGAGACCGGCGGCATGCCCGCGCCGGCGAGCCAGGCGGCACGCAACAACCGTTGATACCATGACTGTGCACAACACCGGCGTCGCGCGACGCCTGTCCTTCCTCGACCGCTACCTGACGCTGTGGATCTTCGCCGCGATGGGACTCGGCGTGGCGGCCGGCTATCTCTGGCCGGACGGCGTCCGTACGGTCAACGAGAGCACCAGCTTCGGCACGACGTCCGTGCCGATCGCGATCGGGCTGATCCTGATGATGTACGCACCGCTCGCCAAGGTGCGCTACGAGGAGCTGGGCGACGTCTTCCGCAACTGGAAGATCCTGGGCCTGTCGCTGGTGCAGAACTGGGTGATCGGTCCGGTCCTGATGTTCGCGCTCGCAGTGATCTTCCTGCGCGATTATCCCGAGTACATGGTCGGCCTGATCCTGATCGGCCTCGCGCGCTGCATCGCGATGGTCATCGTCTGGAACGAGCTGGCGGAGGGCGACCACGAGTACGCGGCGGGCCTCGTCGCATTCAACAGCGTGTTCCAGGTGCTGTTCTACAGCGTGTACGCGTATCTCTTCATCACCGTGCTGCCACGCATGCTCGGGCTCGAGGGCACGATGGTCGAGATCACGATGGGCGAGATCGCGACGAGCGTCTTCATCTACCTCGGTGTTCCCTTCCTCGCCGGCATGGCGACACGCTTCCTGCTCGTGCGCGCGCGCGGCAAGGAGTGGTACGCCCGCGAGTTCGTGCCGCGTATCTCGCCGCTCACGCTGATCGCCCTTCTCTTCACGATCGTCGTGATGTTCTCGATCCAGGGCAAGGCGATCGTCGACCAGCCGATCGGCGTGGTACGCGTCGCGATCCCGCTGCTGATCTACTTCGTGCTGATGTTCCTCGTCAGCTTCTACATGGGGCGTAAAGTCGGCGCGGACTACTCGAAGACGGTGACGCTGTCGTTCACGGCGGCGAGCAACAACTTCGAGCTGGCGATCGCGGTGGCGGTCGGCACGTTCGGTATCGCGCACGGCGCGGCATTCGCCGCCGTGATCGGTCCGCTGGTCGAGGTACCGGTACTGATCGCGCTGGTCAACGTGGCGCTGTATTTCCAGCGGAAGTATTTCGGTGAGCGAATCACGGCAGGCGGGCCGGCGGGGCCGGGGGACGTATGTGCGACAGAGGTGCATGTGCCGCTGGCACCACAGTAAGCTCGACGGCCGAACCTTACACCTCCAGCACCACCTTCCCCCATCCTTCCTCGCGCGTCGCCAGCCTTCGATACGCGTCCACGCCCTGCGAAAGCGGTAACCGGTGCGTGATCATCCGCCCGATGATCTTCGCCTCCCGCTCCGCCAGCAGCAGCGCCTCGGGCAGCAGTCTTCGCGCGGAACAACGGCCGGCCGCATAGGTGAGATTCCGGTCGTACAGTTCACCGGGCGACAGCGCCAGGTGCGACTCCGTGTGGACGCCGACGGCCGCGAGCGTGCCGCCCGGCCGCAACAGGTCGGCGGCTGTGCGCGTCGCCTGCGGTGAGCCAACCGCTTCGATCGCGCGGTCTGCGCCCCGCCCGTCCGTAGCATCCTGTACCCGCTCGACGACATCCTCTTCAGCTGGCATCGGTGTCGCGCCGAACAGCGTCGCGAGCTCCAGTCGTGAAGCGACCGCGTCGAGTGCAAAGACTTCTCGCGCGCCGCGTGCGAGCGACGCGCGGATCGCGAGCAGGCCGACGGGGCCGCAACCCACGACCGCAACGACGTCGCCTGCATCGACACGCGCCATTTCTGCAGCGAACATCGCAGTCGCAAGGACGTCGCCGGCGAGGAGTGCAACGCCGGGATCGCTGAGCGTTGCAGGGACACGAACGAGCGTGGCGTCCGCCAGTGGCACGCGCACGTACTCCGCCTGCGCACCCTGCAGCCCCGCTCCTTCCTGCACCCAGCCGAAGAGCTGTCCGCGCACGCACCGCGCGGTGAGGCCGATGTTGCACGCCCAGCATGTACCGCAGTTCGTCGTGAACGGCGCCACGACACGATCACCGCGCGTGAATGACCGTACGCCGGCACCAACGGCCGCCACGCGGCCGACGACCCCGTGGCCCATGACCGTGCCGGTGTCGAGACCGCGCTCACGGCCGAGATAGGGAT
>CAYLME010000060.1:0-19311 GCA_964384585.1 uncultured Gemmatimonadaceae bacterium
TTCATGCGATCCTCGGAAGTTGGAACGTCGGTTCGGTGTTGCGCCCCACACTACTGCGGCCGATCGGCGCCGGTTTGGACTATTCCCGCCATCTTTGTGACAATTCGCGCCCACTTTCTCTGCGCAGGCACGTGCGGTTGGCGAACGACGTGCTTGACGCCGGGCTGCCCGGCAAT
This sequence comes from uncultured Gemmatimonadaceae bacterium, assembly GCA_964384585.1. Classification (GTDB taxonomy): domain Bacteria; phylum Gemmatimonadota; class Gemmatimonadetes; order Longimicrobiales; family RSA9; genus DASTYK01. The sequence continues at coordinate 177 of CAYLME010000060.1, forward strand.
GAGGGTTGATCGACGGCACTCAGACGTGGTACGTGCCGCCTTCCCGATCCGCACCGGACCATGCCCGGACCCAGGCCGCTGATCGCAGCGACGAGCACCCGTGCGATGCTGTGCGTTGCGCAGCAACGCGGCGCTGTCGTGGCGGATCTGCTGGCGGCGGTGGGACTCGACTCCACGCAACTCGACGACCCGGACGCCCGCCTCCCGGCGCCGGCCGTACTCTCGCTGTGGAGTGCACTGCGCGAGCGGACGGGAGATCCCGCACTGCAGCTCGCTGCACCAGCGGCACTGCCGTGGGGCGCGTACCGGGTGATCGACTACCTGGTCGCGGCATCGCAGACGGTGGGGGAAGGAATCGATCGCTTCGTCCGCTTCTTCGGGCTGATCGCGAACACCGTGACGCTCACGATCGAGGAGTCGGACGGGTACGCAGTACGGCTCGCAGGCACGTCCGGCGGCGCGGTGGTGCCGGTGTACGTGGACTACGTCTTCGCCGCGCTCGTCACGCGCATCCGGATGAAGGTCCGTCCGGAGCTCGAAGTGCACAAAGTGGAGTTGCGACAGCACGCACCGGACAACGCCGCGGCATACCGTGCGCTGTTTCGTGCGCCGGTGCATTTCGGCGCGGCGGAGGACCGGTTGTGTTTCACCCCGGAAGAGTGGCAGGTGCCGACGCGCAATCCCGACACTGCGCTTGCTCTCCTGCTCGAGGAGCATGCCCGCATCCTCGCCGAGCGCGTACCGTCAGCGCACCCGGACTTTCGCGCGCAGGTGCAGCGCACGATCGCCGCGGCTCCGGCCGCGAGCGGCTCCGCGCCGGCAGTCGCGCGCGCGCTGCACATGAGTGTGCGCACGTTGCAGCGCAGGCTCGTGGACTCGGGTACCACCTTCCGCAGCGTGTCCGATGATGTGCGTCGACAACTCGCGCTCGGATACCTGGCGGACCCCGCAGTGTCCATCGCCGAAGTGGCGTTCCTCCTGGGGTTCAGCGAGCAGCGCAGTTTCAATCGCGCGTTCCGCCGCTGGACGGGGGAAACCGCCGGTCGCTGGCGCCGGAAACACCTGTGAGAGGTGAAGGCGCGTCCCGACGTCACCCGAACTGCACATCCCCCGTGTACATCACCATCCAGCGAACGCCGTACCGGTCCGTCAGGTCGCCGTACGTCTCCGCCCATTCCGTGCGCTGCATGGGCATGCCCTCGCGGCCGCCCTTGCCGAGGGCCTTAAAGATGCGCCTCGCCTCCTCGGCCGAGTCGGTTTCCAGCGCAATGTAAAAGTTGTTGCCGACCTCCACCTTCTCCATGCCGGGCGGCACGTCGGACGCCATCAGGATAGCGCCGGGTCCGATGGGCAGGCCGATGTTGGCGATCAGATCGAGGTCCTTGCCGGTCAGGCCCATCTGTTCGCCACCCATGTCGCGGAAGCGCGTCACGTTGGTGAACTCGCCGCCCAGAACGGAACGGTAGAACTCGAAGGCTTCTTCGGCGTTACCGGCAAAGTTGAGATAGGGGCTGACCGATTTCATGTGTGCCTCCGGCGACGTGTGAGTTCCTGCGCACCGGCGGCCGCCAGCCGACCGGGTCGCGTGTAGAGGGCGCGTGCGTGCCAAGCTACTGTCGTGCCCGGTGTTGCACGAGCGGGGACGTGCGGACAGAATTCCAGCCCATGACGAACCTGGCGGGGCGTCCGGCGGCAACACGAACCGGCAGTACCCACCCAGGCAACCGAGCACGACACCTTACCTCACGACGAAGTGATCACCCAGCTACTCGGCGGAATCGGACTGTTCCTCCTGGGAATGGTCCTGCTGACGGACGGCCTGAAAGAGGCGGCGGGCGAGGCGCTGCGCGGCATGCTCGTGCGCTTCACCGGCGGGCGTACGCGTGCGCTGTTCTCCGGAATCGCCATCACTGCGTTGCTCCAGTCGTCCACGGCGACGGTACTGATGACGATCGGCTTCGTCGGTGCGGGACTGATATCGCTGCCCGCCGGCATCGCCGTCGTGTTCGGTGCGAACATCGGCACGACGAGCACCGGCTGGATCGTGGCGTTCCTCGGCCTCAAGCTGAGTGTCGGCTCGATCGCAATGCCGCTCATCGCGCTCGGCGCTCTGTTGCGATTGCTCGGACGCGGGCGGATCGCGGCCGCCGGCCTCGCCCTGGCCGGCTTCGGCCTGATCTTCGTCGGCATCGGAATGCTGCAGGTCGGCATGGGCGTCGTCGCGGAACGCATCGATCCGGCGTCTTTCCCCGGCCGCAGCGTCGGAGGCCGGCTGCTGCTCGTGCTCATCGGCATCGTGATGACCGTGGTGATGCAGTCGTCGAGTGTGGCCGTGGCTGCGACGTTGACGGCGCTGGACAGTGGCGCGCTGGGGCTGGAGCAGGCCGCTGCGCTCGTCGTCGGTCAGAACATTGGCACGACTGCCACCGCAGGGATCGCGGCGATCGGCGCATCCGTATCGGCACGACGGACGGCCACCGCGCACATCATGTTCAACCTGATCGCGGCAGCCGTTGCATTCGCACTGATCCCGCAGGTGTTGCGGCTCGAAACGGCGCTGTGGCCCGGTGACGGCGTGCCCGACCCGGCAATCCTGATCGCCGCGTTCCACACCGCGTTCAGTGTCATCGGACTGATCGTGATCATGCCGTTCTTCGACCGGTTCACGAACCTCGTTGCCCGCATGACGCCTGACCGTGGCCCCGACTTCGCACGCCATCTCGATCCCACGGTCGCCCGCGTGCCCGCTGTCGCAGCCGAAGTGGCGCGACGCTCCGTGATGGACATCGCGGCAGCGCTCATCGAGAAGTTCCGCTACATGCTGCACGATCCACGGCGTAATGCCGCGCTCACCATGCTCCTGGAACGCGCGGACACCGGACTCGATGAAGTGCGCCGCTTTCTCGGCGGCGCCGTGTCGCCGGACGCCGCGCACATGGAGCGCCACCTGAGCGTGTTGCACGCCGTCGAACATCTCGAACGCCTGGTCGAGCGTCTGCGTGAATGGCCAGCGGCCGATGCGATTGGCCGCACGTTCCGCGAAGCCTCGAAGCTGGCGCCGGAAGTACTGACGCAAGCGGAAACATGGTTGCACGAACCGTCGGCGGACCCCGGCGACGTCGTGGAGCAGTGTCATGCACTGTCGCAACAGGTAGCAGAACTGCGACGCGCACAGCGTGAGAACGACCTGCGCGCCGCTGCTGCCGGCCGGATGGATGCGGACGCCGCGCTCCGTCGTCTCGACGCAATGCGATGGCTGGATTCGTCGCTCTATCACATCTGGCGGGTGGTGCATCATACTGCCACGCGGGAATCCGCATCGCAGGCCGCACCGGATTGACCTTCCGATCGCGTGCAACGGTGTGCGTGGTTGGCGCAGTTCGGCCAGGAACGCCCGTCGGTCGCCAGACAGCATGGTTGCAGGCGGTGCCACCTGTCACAACTATTCCTGAATGGAACACGACGTGGGCGACGGTACGGAGCGGCGATACAGCGATGCGGAGATGCGCATACTGCTCGAGCGCGCGGCGCACCTGCAGGGCGCGAATCTGCCCGCACGACACCGGGACTTCACCCTCGCCCAGATCGAAGAAATCGCGCAGGAGGCGCAGATCGACGTCGATCGCCTCCGGCAGGCGGCGCGTGACCTCGACCGCGGTGCGATCCGGCCGGCGGGCCCGATGGAGCGCCTGGCGGGCGCACCATTCCGCCTCCGGGTCGAGCGTTCGCTCCCGTTCGAAATGGACGCCAGCGAGTTCGGCAACCTGGTCAGCAGTATCGCCATGTACATGGACGATGCCGGCACTGCCAATCTCGTCGGCCGCACGTTTACGTGGAGCTCCAAGGCGACGTCCGGTCGGAACACCGAGCTGCGCGTAACCGCGCAAAAAGGGCGGACGCACGTGTGGGTCGGCGAACGCTACACCGAGGTGGCTGCTGGCGTGTTCGGCGGGATCCTGGGTGGCGCCGGCGTCGGCGGTGGTGCGGGCATCGCGGCCGCCCTCGGCACGCCCGCGCTGGCATTCGTCGCTCCTTTTGCCGTGATCGGCGGCGTGTACGCCGCGTGCCGGATCGGCTACACGGCATACGTCCGTTCCCGCGCGCGGAGCATCGAGGATCTGTGCGACCGAATCGCGCGTGACCTGACCGCGATGCACGAGGCGTCGGACTGACTGCCGGCGACAGGCCATCGCACGAGTGGACGGTACCCGTCAGCTCTCTCGGCTGACAGCGGCCTGTTCCAACCTTCCCGGCGGCCGGCCCCATCGAATTACCGCGCCATGCAGACTCACATTGCGCGAAACCGCACGCCACTCGAAACGTACGGGACGGCGTCCCGAACTCTGGAGGATCCATGGCCCGTACCACCGCACAGCGCGGTTTGATGCTCATCACCGCCGCAACGCTGTTCGCGGTTGCGGGTGTCGCGAGCGCACAGGAGGTCGAGCGCTACTCGATCGCCGGCACCTCGATCTCGCTCTACAACCTCGCCGGCACAGTGCACATCGAGCGCGGCACAGGTGACAACGTGATCGTCGAGGTGCGGCGCAGCGGCAGTGATGCCGACCAACTGCAGATCGATCGTCGCACCGTCGACGGCCGGGCCGCACTCATCGTTCGCTATCCGGACGGTGACGTCGTCTACCGGAGTGACGAACACAGCTCGCGGACGACAGTCCGGGTCCGCAATGACGGGACGTTCTACGGCGACCGTGACGGCGGTGATCGCGTGAGCATAAAGCGGAGCGGTCGCGGCACCGAAGCACATGCCGACCTGCGCGTCCTCGTCCCGGCGGGCCGCTCGATCGACGTAATGCTCGGCGCCGGCGCAGTCGTGGCGAGCAACGTCGAGGCAGACCTGTCGATCGATGTCGGCGAGGCCCCGGTGGAAACCGGCGCGACGCGCGGCCGGCTCCACATCGATACCGGGTCCGGCGCCGTGTCGGTGCGTGATGCGCAGGGCGACGTACTCATCGATACGGGTTCCGGCGGCGTCACGCTGACGGACGTCGTCGGCAATCGCGTCAACGTGGATACGGGCTCGGGCCGTGTCCGCGCCGTGAACGTGCGTGCGGACCAAATTATCGTCGATACCGGTTCGGGCGCCGTGGAAATGACCGGGATCGCGAGTCGCGATGTCGAGATCGACACCGGCAGCGGTCGTGTGGACCTGGATCTGTTGACGGACGTGGACCGGCTGGTGATCGATACCGGCTCGGGCAGCGTCACTGTCGCCGTGCCCGATGACTTCGGCGGTCAGTTCGATATCGACGGTGGCCGCGTCAGCATCGAGATACCAGCCGAACTGCGTAACAGCGGCCGCGACCACGCGCGCGGTACATTCGGTGACGGGCATGGCACGATCGAGATCGACACCGGCAGCGGGCGAATCAGCATCGTCCGGCGGTAGCCATCACGTAATGTCCGGCTCGATGCGTCGGGGCGCGGTCGATTCCCCGATCCGCCCCGACGCATCACGTGCCCGCGTCGATGCGACGCGGACCGAAATACCAGTCAATGCAACGTTCGTTACTCCGGCTTCATGCCGGGCAGCCATTCCGGCTTCGGTCCATCCGTCAGAATCCGTACCGCCCGGATTGCCTCGCCGATCACCACCGTCATGTGTGCGACGTCGATGAACTCGACCTCATCGCTCACCCGGTGGTAGTCCGTGTGCAGGTTGAACGATGACAGTGTGTGCGCCGGGATGCCTGCGCGCGCGAACGCATAGTTGTCGCTGCGCATGAAGAACCGCTGGTCGGGCCGCGGGTCCTGCACGATCGCGATGCCTGCGTCGGCGAGCATCGCACCCATCGTCGAGCGCTCGTAGCCGGTCAGCCATGTCCTGCCCGGTCCGCCAGCGAGCGAGTCCGGTCGGCCGATCATCTCGATCTGCAGCTGCGCCACCGTCTGTGTGAGCGGAACCACCGGGTCGGCGAGATACTTCCGCGACCCGATCCCGCCGCCCTCTTCGCCCGCGAACGCGACGAAGATCACCGTGCGTTTCGGTGCGGGGCCAGCGCGCAGTGCACGCGCGATCTCGAGCACGGCGACGACGCCCGACGCGTCGTCATCCGCTCCGTTCGCGATGGAGTCGCCATTCACGGGCGCGATGATACCGATGTGATCGAAGTGTGCCCCGACCACGACCGCCTCGTCGCGCAGAGCGGGGTCGGAACCGGGGATCATGCCGACCACGTTCGCGTCATACAGGCGATCCGCGGCCGGGATCGTGTCGAGTGCCGTTGCGCGCGGCATCACTACGTTCCGCCGACGCCCGTTCACCTCCACGCGCGCTGCGTGCACCCACTGGTGGAACGCACTGTCGCCGGCGGGTGTGAGACCGATCTTCTGCATCTGTTCGGCGATCAATCGCGCCGCCTGCGCGGCGCCCGCCGTACCCGCGCGGCGGCCCTGCATGCTGTCGTGGGCGAGGGCAGTGAGCAGCGAGCGGACACGCGCCTCGTCCACACTGGCAGGCGCTGACTCGACTGCCGGTGTGGCCGCAGCGCAGCCACCGAGGGCCACGAGGGCGGTCATCAGGATCGTTCGACGCAACATCGACATCATCCGTTCTCGAGGGATCGGCGCATCAGGCGTGCGCCACCACAAGATAGCGCTGCAGGGCAGGATCAGAAACGTGAGCCGGCTGCGGCAGCCCGCGACTTCGCTTGCAACGCAGTGGTCGGCTCGACCTGCAGAGACCCGCAGAGGTTGCCCGTCCGTACCCGGACACCCCATTGTCACCCTGCCCAGCAATCCCCGACAGCCCAGAGGTTCCCGATGCGCACCGCAGCAGCCTTGCTCGTCGCCGCGACTGCCTTCCTGCCATGGTCCGCCAGCGCGCAGGACGTTCTCCCGTCCCGCCCCGGCCCGGATGCAGCCCGGAACGTCAGCATCGCACCGGCACTGTTCCAGGACATGCAGTTCCGCATGGTCGGGCCGACACGCGGCGGTCGTGTGACCGCGGTGCACGGCGTCCCGCAGGAGCCCGGCACGTACTACATGGGTGCAACGGGCGGCGGGATGTGGAAGACGACGAACTACGGGCAGACCTGGGAGCCGCTCGGCGACGGTGTGTTCGAGACGCCGTCGATCGGCGCCATCGACGTGAACGAATCGAATCCGGACGTCATCTATGTCGGCACGGGCAGTCAGGGCATCCGCAGCAACGTGATCGCCGGTCGCGGCATGTACCGGTCCACCGATGCGGGCAGGACGTGGACATTCCTGGGATTGCGCACGACCGGCCAGATCGGTGCGGTCGAGACGCATCCGCAGAATCCCGATCTCGTGTACATCGCGGCACTGGGCTCGCCGTCGGGTCCGAATCCCGATCGGGGCGTCTACCGCTCGAAGGATGGCGGCAGCACCTGGGAGAAGATCCTGTTCGTCTCCGATTCGACGGGCTTCGTCGATCTCGCGCTCAACCCATCGAATCCGAACGAGATCTACGCGGCGTCGTGGCGTGGCGAGCGCAAACCGTGGACGATCATCAGCGGTGCGGAAGAAGGCGGGCTCTGGAAGACGACGGACGGTGGGGACAACTGGACAAAACTGACGAACGGGCTGCCGACCGGAGTCGTCGGCAAGATCGGCATCGACATCGCGCGCTCCATGCCGAGCCGCGTGTATGCGCTCGTCGAAGCGCCCGGCGAGACGGGTGGGTTGTACCGCAGCGACGACAGCGGCGCCACCTGGCGGATGACGACGAACGAGCCGAGGAGCCTGCTCGACCGGCCGTTCTACTACACCCGCATCACGGTGGATCCGGTCGACCCGGACGTTGTGTACGTCAACAACGTCATGTTCTGGCGTTCGACCGACGGGGGCAGCTCGTTCCACCGACGTCCGACGCCACACGTGGACAACCACGACCTGTGGATCGATCCGAACGACAACCGAGTGATGGTGCAGGGCAATGATGGCGGCGCGAACGTCTCGCGCGACGGCGGCGAGACGTGGAGCACGCAGCTCAACCAGCCGACTGCAGAGCTCTACAACGTCGACGTCGACAACCGCTTCCCCTACTGGCTGTACTCCGGTCAACAGGACAACAGCTCGATCGCCGTGCCATCACTGCCGCCCACGTCGTGGAATCCCGATGTGGTAGCCGCCTGGTGGGACCAGATCGGCGGCTGCGAGACAGGACCCGTCGTGCCGAAGCCGGGCGACGACAATGTCGTGTACGCGAACTGCAAGGGTCAGTTCGGTCTTTACGACCGACGCAGCGGGCAGGAGCGCAACTACTGGGTCGGGGCGCAGTACATCTACGGCCACAATCCGAAGGATCTGAAGTTCCGGTTGCAGCGCACGACGCCGATCGAAGTGTCGCCGCACGAGCCCGGCACCGTCTACTACGGCTCGCAGTTCCTGCACCGCACACGCGACGGCGGTGTCACCTGGGAGACGATCTCGCCGGACCTCACGGCGAACGAATCGGACAAGCAGGTCGTGAGCGGCATGCCGATCACACGCGACGCCACTGGCGAGGAGTTCTATTCGACGATCTATGCAATCGCGGAGTCGCCCGTGCAGCCGGGCGTGATCTGGGTCGGTGCCAACGACGGCCCGGTGCACGTCTCGCGTGACAACGGCAGCACCTGGACCGACATCACGCCGCCGATGCCGTCGGGCGGCCGCATCCAGAACATCGATGCATCACCGCACGAGCCGGGCAAGGCGTACGTCGCAGCGTACCGCTACCTGCTCAACGACTGGCGGCCGTATCTCTTGCGCACCGAAGACTACGGTCGTACGTGGACGCTGCTGACGGACGGCACGAACGGGATTCCGGCGGATTATCCGACACGCGTCGTACGCGAGGACACCGAACGCGAGGGGCTGCTCTACGCCGGCACCGAGTTCGGCATATATGTATCGTTCGACGACGGTACGCGCTGGCAGTCACTGCAGCTCAACCTGCCGCACGTGCCGATCAGCGACATGCAGGTGCACGAGGGCGATCTCGCGATCGCGACCATGGGCCGCAGCTTCTGGATCCTCGACGACCTCGCGCCATTGCGGCAGGCGACGGCGCAGCTCGCCGCGTCGAGTGCGCCGCATCTCTTTGCACCCCAGACGGTGCATCGCATGCGCTACCGCGGCCGCACCGGCGAAGTGTACGAGCCGCAGTACATCCAGCCAGGGGCGGTGCTCGACTACGTGTTGCCTGGAGAGCCCGATGCAGCCGCGATCGAGATCGTCGGCCGCAATGGTGACGTGCTCCGTCGTATCCAGAGCGCGAGCGGCACGGGCGAGCGTGCAGAGGCGGGGCAGGGAATGCAGGGGCCGCCGTGGATGCGTACCGGCGCGGCACGGCTCGGCGCAGATGCGGGACACAACCGGTTCGTCTGGGATCTGACGCTGCCGGGGCCGGCCGATGCAGAGGGACAGCCTGGCCGGAACGGTCCCATGGTCGTGCCCGGTGAGTATCAGGTGCGTCTCATCGTGGATGGTCGCGTAGCGGACGCGCAGCCGCTGCACGTCGCAATCGATCCGCGTGTTGAAGAGACGGGCGTGACCGTCGCGCACCTCCAGGAACAGCTCGATCTCGCGCTGCGCGTGCGTGACATGCTGAGCGAGGCGCGTGCAACGGCCGCGCGACTCGAACAGGCGCGCGAGCGGCACACGGACGAATCGGCCCCCGAGGCGCAGCGACTGGACGCGCTGCTCGCACGACTGCAGACGGAAGGCGGGCTGATCCGCTATCCACAGCCCATGCTGATCGACCAGATCAACTATCTCTACAACATGATCAACAGCGCGGATCAGAAGCCGGGCCGCGATGCACACGAGCGGTATGCCGAGCTGCGCGCGCAGCTCGACGCCCTGCTGGGCGAGGCGCGTGGTGTCACTGCTGACGCAGTGCAGTGACACCCAATCGATAACCGCCGTTCCCGGGACGCTACTCCGCGCGCAGCGCCGTGACCGGTTCCACCTGTGACGCGCGCCGGGCCGGTATCCAGCTCGCCGCGAGCGCAACAACGGCGAGCACGACGATCGCTGCCGCGTACGCCGATGGCTGCGTCGGGGCCACGCCGAACAGCAGGCTCTCCAGCAGCCGGCCTGCGACGAACGCGATCGCGATGCCGAGAATCACGCCGCCCAGCACGAGGCGCATCGACCCGCCCACGATCATCCGCTCCACCTCTGCCGGCCGTGCGCCGAGTGCAATACGCACACCGATCTCGTTCATGCGTCGCTGCACCAGGTAGCCGAGCACGCCGTACAGTCCGACCGCGGCGAGGAGCAGTGCTGCGATTGCGGCGCTGCCGAGCAGGATCATGGTGAACGAAAGTCCGCTCATGGATTCCGCGATGATGCGGTTCATCGCGCGCGGGTTGGCGAGTGGTATGGCGGCGTCGACCTCGAGCGCGGCCGAGCGGATCGCAGGGAAGTACGACATCGGGTCATTGCTGGCTGTCTTTACGATGAGATGGCCGCCGCTGTAGAGGCCGCCACTCTCGCCGATCGGTACGTGCGGGTAGTAGATCGCGATTGCCGGCGCGTCGTCGAGCGACTCGTAGACGTCACCGACCACGCCGACGACTGTGTAGAACGGTCCCTCCGCGCGACCCTGCGGAGCGACCCGTTTGCCGATCGCGTCATCGCCCGGCCAGAACTTCTCCGCGAACGCGCGACTCACGACGACGGAACCGCGGTCGGGATCGCTGTTGTCGAGCGGTGTCAGCGTGCGTCCGCTGAGCACGGGCACACCCAGGGCTTCGAAGTAGCCGTCGCTGGCGGAGCTCTGTCCTGCGCACAGCGTACCCTGTGAATCATTGATGCGCTGCATCACCTCGGCATCAGAGAATGCCTGCACGGTGCAGCCATAGCTGTCACGCAGCGGCACCGGCCCGACGCCGGCGCTGATCACGCCCGGCATCGCGCGGACGCGTTCCAGCACGCTCTGCGTGAACGCCCAGCGCTTCTCATAGGAGTCGTGGCGCGGCGAGAACGGCATCGAGACGACCAGCACGCCGTCGGGTCGAACCCCGGGGTCCACGCGACGCAACTGGTCGAAGCTCTCCAGCAGCAGCCCGGCGCCGACGAGAAGTGCGAGCGCAAACCCGACCTGTCCGATAATGAGTGCGCCTCGCACGCGCTGGCGCTCGCGCCCCACGGTCGATGAGCGTCCGCCTTCCGACAGCGTACTGAAACTGCGGATGCTGCCCGTCTGGTGCGCGTGTGCGAGCAGAGCGAGTACGGCAGCAGCAAGCAGGGCGAGGAGCAGCGCGAACAGAACGACGCCCGCGTCGAGTCCTGATTCGCCGAGCCGCGGGATTCCGGTCGGTGCAGTGGCCGCCACCCAGCGTACCAGCCACTGCGCGAACATCACGCCGAGCAGCGCACCGCCGCCCGCAAGCACCAGGCTCTCCGCAAGCAGATGACGCAGCACGTCCATGCGGCCGGCACCAAGTGCGTTGCGCAGCGCCATCTCGCGACGTCGTGTCTCAGCACGTACGAGGAACAGGTTAGCGACGTTGCCGAATGCGATGAGCATGACGAGCGCGACAGCGGCGAGGAGCAGCCAGAGGTGGCGTGCGACGTCGCCGACTACGGCGTCCTTCAGCTGCACGGCATGCGGGCGGAATGCGTAACGGTCCACGAACGCACTGCTGTACGCGTCCGGGTACGCCTCGATGAGCCGCGGATTGAACGCGAGCAGCTCGCGCGACGCATCATCGGGCGTTGCGCCGTCCGCGAGACGCGCGATCGTGCGGAACTCCATGTGGCTGTTCCAGAACTGGCCGGCCAGGTTGAGCTGCAGCGGCAGCCATACATCGGGCTGCATGCCGGGTGGCGCCTGCTCGGGCAGTTCCGCGATGGGTGCCATCACACCGACGACTTCGACAGGCTCCTCGTTGATCATGATCGCGCGGCCGAGCACGCCGGGATCGGCGCCGTACGCGCGCTGCCAGTAGCCCCACGAGAGGACCGCCACGTTCGGTGCGCCGTAGTCGTCGTCCTGCTCGTCGATCAGTCGGCCGTGCGCGGCAGTCGCGCCCAGCATGCGGAAGAGCGACGCCGTGCCACTCCAGACGCCGGCGCGTTCCGGACCTTCCGGTCCCTGCAGCGTGGCCTGTCCGAAGTCGTAGCCGGCCAGCTCCTGCACCGTCTGCGACGCCTCGCGATACAGCACCCACTGCGCGCGCGAGAGACCCCACGTGCCCTCGCTCGTTTCGCTGTACAGACGTACGAGCCGGTCGCCTGCGGGATATGGCAGCGGCTCGATCGCGACGCGCTCGACTACCGAGTAGATCGCGACGGTCGCGCCGATGCCGAGACCGAGCGTGAGGATGGCCGCAACAGTGAAGACAGGGGAGCGTGACAGTGCACGGATGGCCAGGCGTGCTTCGCGAAGCAGTTTCATTCTGTGTCCGGATTGTGGTGAAGGACGGAACGCCCTGCCGATATGACGGCCGCAGGGGCCAGATGGTTTCACGCCGTTCGCGGCTGCGCGCGCAGTGCGTAATCAGCCAGGAAGCCTGATGGCCATGGTGTCCCGCCCCTGACCCTCATACAGTGTACTCGAGCTGGAAGGCGCGCCTTCACTGTATCCACGGGATGGGACAACCGGACACTGAACGGTGATCCGTCCTGGCTGACCCCGGCCCGCGCACCGAACAGTGCCTGCCCGATGCGCGAGTCGAGCGAAACGTGACCTGCGTCGATGTCGAGGCGCTCGCCTGACATCGCCACGTTCCGTTTGCGATGACGTTCAGCGTCGCATTTACCCCTGCTTCGCCGCCCGCCGCTGCGCACGCAGCCCGTCCAGCGACCACGCGCCGGGACCCGCCAGCGCCAGTGCAATCGCACCGGCTCCCAGGGTCAGCACGAACTCATAGCCGTTCGGCAGAAAGAAGCCCGCCGGCAGGTGCACCAGGAACGCCGCGCTTGCCATCACAGCCGCAAGACCCAGCGCGATCGGCGTGACGAAGATCCCCGCGATCAGCGCGAGCCCACCCACGAACTCGAGCAGCGCAACCGCCGGGGCTACCACCCCGGCGAGGGGCACACCCATGCTCGCGAATCCTTCCGTCAAGCCCGGGATACCGAAACTGAACAGCTTCTGCGCGCCATGCGCAGCAAAGACGATCCCGAGCACCACGCGCAGCACGGCCAGGCCGATGGCCGCACGGTCCACGGCCGCTCCCGCCTGTGTGCCCCCGCTCGCTCCCGCCGTGCTGCCAACTCCCCTGACCGAACGATCCGGTGCAGTCGTGCTCATGTTGAACCTCCGATTCTTCCGAACTGGTTCATGTAATGGCCAGTCCAACTCATGTGTTGACACTGGGTGTGATAACAGATACTCGACGAAAAAAAATCAGGCGCCGTCGCGCACGCGCGCGAGCAGATCGATCAGAGCTCGCAGGTCTTCCTTCTTCAGGCTGGCCAGGTGCTGCCGGTGCAGCTCGCACACCGGCTCATCGAGCCGTTCGAGCAGCGCAGCGCCCTCTGGCGTTATGCGCGTGGTCACGAAGCGACGGTCCTCACTGCTGCGCTGGCGGGCGATCAGGCCCGCGGCCTCCATCCGGTCGAGCAGGCGTGTGGCATCCGGCACCTGCGCGATCATGCGTTCCATCACCTCCGCCCGGCACAGCCCGCCCTCGCCCGCGCCGCGGAGGATGCGCAGCACATTGTACTGCGTGGTCGTGATGCCGTACGGCTTGAGCGCCTCCGAGAAGCCGTGCTCGAGCACGGCCCAGGTGCGTCCGATGCTCAGGAACGCCTCCTGTTCGGGGCTGCTGAAGGGCCGTGACATCCGCAGCTCGGTGCGTAGATCAGGTGCCATGGCCCAAGTATGTGTGTTGGAACACGCATTGGCAAGGGGGACGTGTCAGCCCGTGCCGGGAGGGGTGTGGCATTCGACGAGGCGAGCGTTCGATCGGGGGCGGCACGATAAAGGCGCCTTCGTGTCGGGCGCAGCGACTGCGTCCTTCCGCAGGCCCGTCACCTCGATGATCTGACGTTCGTCCAGCGTCTCGTGCTCGAGCAGTGCCTGGGCGAGTTTGTCCAGCTCGGAGCGATGTGCCTGCAGGAGTCGCAGTGCCTCGTCGTGACACTCCTGAATGATGCGACGAACTTCTGCATCGACTTTCTCTCCGGTCGCCTCGCTGTACTGGCGGCCATCGTAGCTGGCGACACCGAGGTAGCGGTTCTCGCGCGGTGCGAGCTGCACCATGCCGAGTTCCTCGCTCATGCCCCAGCGCGTGACCATGTCGCGAGCGAGTGCGGTGGCCTGCTCGATGTCGTTTTCTGCGCCGGTCGTCTTCGTGCCATAGACCAGCTCCTCGGCGGCGCGTCCGCCGAGTGCGCCGATGATGCGTGCGCGCAGGTAGCTCTCCGGATAGTTGTAGCGGTCTGCGTCCGGCCTCTGATACGTGACGCCGAGCGCCTGCCCGCGCGGCACGATCGAGACGCGCCGCACAGGATCGGCGCCCTCGACGACGAGACCCAGGATCGCGTGTCCACCCTCGTGGTATGCAATGCGCTCGCGGTCCTTGCGGCTGAGCAGCAGCGGGCGCTCCGGCCCGAGCACGATCTTCTCGAGCGCGTCCATGAAGTCTTTCAGGTGCACGACGTCCTGTTCGCGGCGCGCGGCGAGCAGCGCGGCTTCATTGACGAGGTTGCGCAGGTCGGCGCCGACGAGACCGGGTGTGGTGCTCGCGATTTCGAGGAGATCGGCGTCGTCGGCGAGCGGCACGTCGCGCGTGTGTACCGAGAGGATCGCCTTGCGGCCGACGAGGTCGGGCGCATTCACGACGACGCGCCGGTCGAAGCGGCCGGCGCGCAGCAGCGCCTTGTCGAGCACGTCCGGCTGGTTCGTCGCGGCAAGGACGATGATGCCCTCGCGGCTGGAGAAGCCGTCCATTTCGCTGAGCAGCTGGTTCAGCGTCTGCTCCTGCTCGCTCGAGCCACCGATCGAGATCTGGCCGCGTGCCCGGCCGATCGCGTCGATCTCGTCGATGAAGACGATGGCGGGCGCGTGCTCGCGGGCCTGCTTGAACAGGTCGCGCACGCGCGCCGCGCCGACGCCGACGATCATCTCGACGAATTCCGAACCGCTCATCGAGAAGAACGGCACTCCCGCCTCACCTGCGACGGCGCGCGCGAGCAGCGTCTTGCCCGTGCCCGGCGAGCCTACGAGCAGCACGCCCTTGGGCGCGGTGCCGCCAAGGCGGGTGTACTTCTGTGGATCTTTCAGGAAGTCCACGATCTCGACGAGTTCGTTCTCGGCTTCGTCGATACCAGCGACGTCCTCGAACGTGACCTTCCTGTCCGTGTCGGTATCGAAACGGCGTGCCGTGCTCTTGCCCATGCCCATCATCGCGCCGCCGAAACCGCCGCCCTGCTTCGTCGCGCGTCGAAGGAACCACACGTACAGGCCGATCAGCAGCAATGCAGGAGCAAAGCTGAACAGCAGCGTGAGCCACGCGTTGTCCTGCTCGATCGGTACTGCGCTGATCTCGACGTCGTTGGCGATCAGGAGGGCCTCGAGGCCCGGATCCAGGAACGTCGGCAGCGTCGTCTCGAACTCGACGATGTCCTGCGGCTCGATGTTGCGCACTGTGTCCGGCTCGGTCGGAAAGCGAACCGGTGTCTCGAAACGGCCCGTGATGCGCTCGCCACGGCTGAACACCGTTTCGACGTTGCCTCGCTCGACTTCCGCGCGGAACAGCGTGTACGGCACGGTCCCCGGTTCGGCGGCGGGAAAGAGCGTCCGCATCAGGACGAAATTGAACAGCAGAATCAGCAGGAAGATCAGCCAGGTGCGAGGCCGGAAGCCCGGCGCGGGCGGCGTCGTACCGGCACCACCGGGCTGGCCGCCGGGCGGGCCGCCGGGCTGGTTCCCTGGCTGGCCTGGCTGCGTATTCTGCCTCGTGTCCGCCATGTGATCTCCGTCTTCAGTCGCGTGCAGCGCGCGCCGGCACCATTTCGCGTGACAGTCGTGTTATCGCGGCGGCAACGTCGGCGCGCCGCGCCGGGTCCCAGTCGTCGATCGTCTGCTGCAGGTGTTCGCGCCGCGCGTTGACGAGGCGGTCGAGCACTGCGCAGCCGGCGTCGTTCGGTACGGCACGTCCGTCGAGCGACGGTTCCGCCTCGAGCAGCTCGTGCCGGTTCAGCTCATCGAACGCAGCGCGCAGTATGCGCTCACGCTCTGCATCACCCTGCGCGTGATCGAGAACGCGGACGTCGGGCTTCTCATCGAGCTGTACCAGCAACCACGCAGCGGCAGGGGTCAGGTCGATTCCTGCACGTTGCACGACCTGGCGGATGTATGCACGTCTCGTGTCGCGCCACGCAATGAGGGAGAGCGCCTGTTCCAGACGGCGTACGGAGCGCGCATCCACCGGCATGGGGAACACCTCGCCAGTGCCCTGGCCAACGTCTTCGGCAAGCGCGCCGACGGTCTCTCGCAGCGGCTTCTCCGGCACGAACCACGTGAGCAGGAAACCGACCAGCGCAACGCCTGTCGCAAATTCGAACACGACGCTGAGCGATGCCGTGAACGAAGTGATATAGATCGCGCGATCGCCTGGTGCGAGCTCGGCGATGGCCTGCGGTGAGATGCCGGTGCCGGCAGGGAGTGCAACACCGCCCAGCCCTTGCAGTTGCATGGCCAGCCCGGTGGCGAAGATGGCACCGAAGACGGCGGTGCCGAGCGAGCCGCCGATCAGGCGGAAGAGTGTCGCGCCCGATGTCGCCACGCCGAGATCAGCATACGGCACGGTGTTCTGCACTGCGATCACGAGCACCTGCATGACGAGGCCCAGGCCGGAGCCGAGCACGCCCATGTAGATGGATGCCGTGAGTATCGACGTGTCTGCGTTCATGCGCGACAGCAGGTAGAGCCCGAGCGCCATGATCGCCGTCCCGACGATCGGGAAGACGCGGTAGCGGCCCCACCGGCTGATGAGCTGGCCCGAGGAGATCGACGTGAGCAGCATGCCGCCCATCATGGGCAGCATCTGCAGCCCCGAGCCGGTCGGCGTCGCGCCGTTCACGACCTGCAGGAAGAGCGGGAGATAGGTGACCGAGCCGAACATCGCGAAACCGACGATGAGACCGATCGTGGAAGTGAGCGCGAAGGTACGGTCGCCGAACAGGCGAAGCGGCAGCACGGGCTCGGGCGCGCGGTTCTCGACGTAGACGACCGCCACGCTGAGCAGCAGCCCGCTGGCGATCAGTGCGAGCATCGGCGTCGACGTCCATGGCAGCGTGATGCCGCCCAGGTCGGTGAACAGGACGATTGCACTCAGTGCGAAGGCAAGCAGTCCGGCGCCCAGGTAATCGATGGCGCGCTGCACGCGCACCGTCCGACGTGGCAGCACGACCGCGATCACGACCAGCGCCAGGAGACCGAGCGGCAGGTTGATGTAGAAGATCCAGCGCCAGGACAGGTGCGTGGTGAAGTATCCGCCCAGCAGCGGGCCTGCAATGCTGGACAGGCCGAATACCGCTCCGAAGATGCCCTGGTAGCGACCACGCTCGCGCGGCGGCACGATGTCGGCCACCACGGCCTGCGAGGTGACCATCAACCCGCCGCCGCCCAGCCCCTGGATCGCGCGGAAGATGATGAGCTGCATCATGCTGTCCGCCATGCCGCACAGCACGGAGCCAAGCAGGAACATCACGACGGCGGATTGCAGCACGATCTTGCGGCCATACAGGTCGCCCAGCTTGCCGTAGAGCGGCGTCACGACCGTCTGCGCGAGCAGGTACGCAGTGACGACCCAGCCGAGCCGGTCGAGGCCACCCAGCTCGCCGACGATCGTCGGCAGTGCCGTTGCAACGATCGTCGAGTCGAGCGCCGCGAGCAGCATGGCCAGCAGCAGCCCGCTGAAGATGATGAGGACCTGGCGCCGCGGCAGCGGTGCGCCAGGAGCGCTCAGAGGATTCGACGTCATGGGCAGGAGGCTCGCCGTTCAGACGGCGGCGCGCAACAGCGCCGCAGATGGATCACTTATCACGTGCGGGGTACGTTCTGTCTTCGTCGAGCATCATGGAAGGAATGAATGACACGAGTCCCACTGTCCGTACTCGATCTCGCTCATATCGGCGACGGCTTCTCCGCGACACAGACACTGGCCAACTCCGTGGACCTGGCGCAGCGCGCCGAACGCCTCGGTTTCGTACGCCACTGGTTCGCGGAGCATCACAGCATGCCGAGCATCGCGAGTTCCGCGCCCGAGATCCTGATCGCGCACGTCGCGGCGCAGACGGAAAAAATCCGCGTCGGCTCGGGCGGCATCATGCTGCCGAACCACGCGCCGCTGCGCATCGCGGAGGCGTTCCACACGCTCGAGGCGCTGCACCCCGATCGCATCGACCTCGGCATCGGCCGCGCGCCCGGCTCGGACCGGGCCGCCATGGCCGCCATGCGACCGTTCGACGCCGAGCAGTTCCCGGCCCAGCTGCAGGAACTGCTGATGCTCTCGCGCGGTGATGCGCCGGGCGACCATCCGTTCCACGGGGTACGGGCCGTACCATCCGACGTCTCTCTGCCACCGATCTGGCTGCTCGGCTCGAGCGGCGCCAGTGCACGCTTCGCGGGGTCGCTCGGAATGGGCTACAGCTTCGCACGCCACTTCAGCCCGGCGCCGGCCGCGCCGCCGCTGCAGGCGTATCGCGAAGCGTTCCAGCCCTCGGAGCAGTTCCCCGAGCCGCACGCGATCCTCGCCGTGTCCGTGGTCTGCGCACCGAGCGATGAAGAAGCCGAGTTCCTGGCCAGCTCGCTCGACCTCAGCTGGCTACGCTTCCGACGCCAGCAGTTCGGACCCGTGCCCACGCCGGAAGAGGCGGCCGTGTATCCGTACGACGACGCGGAGCGCGCATTCGTGCGCGAGAACCGCGCGCGCCACATCGTCGGCGCACCTTCGAAGGTGGTGTCGGAACTCGAGGCACTCGTCGAGGAAACCGGTGCCAGCGAACTCATGATCACGACGATGGTGCACGCGCATGCAACACGCGCACGCTCGTACGAGCTGCTCATGAAGGCGTGGCGGTCGGTGGAAGCGGTACCCCTCGAAGCCTGATGGGCAGATCGCCTCGTTTCACGCAGAGGCGCAGAGGAGCGGAGGCGCAGAGAATCGGCTGGCCGGAGCTTTGGACGGATCGAGGCACGGCC
>CAYLME010000061.1:0-9233 GCA_964384585.1 uncultured Gemmatimonadaceae bacterium
TCCCGCAACAGCGCACGACCGTCCTTTCCGCCCATGTGTGCTATCAGGTCCGTCGATCGGCTGCCGAGCACACGCGGGACATCGATACCGCCGCTGCATGCGATGTACGCGCGACAGCCTGTGCGTGCCGTTCCAAGAGCCAGCACGTCGCCCCGTCGGACAGGGAACGCACACCATGGTGGCGTGGGCTGGTCATTGAGAGTAGCCGCAAAATCGCCGCCCGTCACCGCAACTGCGGCATCGTCCCGGAACTCGAGCCACGGACCGATAATCGTGCATTCGAGCGATGCGCAATCCGCCGGATTACCAACGAGCAGGTTTGCGACCCTGTGCGCGATCGGATCCATGGCACCGGCGGTGACTACGCCGTGCTGCTGCATACCGCGGCGACCGGTGTCCTGGACGGTTGTCAGCAGGCCCGCTCGCTTGACGTGGATCACGGGTTGCCGGCTCGACTGAAGCGGACCTGGTCGCCAATGCGCAGCACGGTGGGCGGGTCGAGATCCGGACGAAACAGCTGCATGTCGGTACGCCCGATGATCTGCCAGCCGCCCGGCGTCTCGAGCGGATACACGCCCGTCTGGGCACCCGCGATTCCGACCGATCCCGCGGGAACGGACAATCTCGGTGACGACCTGCGAGGTGTTGCGATCTCCTGTGGCAGACCGGCGAGGTACGGGAAGCCCGGTACAAAACCGACCATGACGACCGTATAGAGTGCCGAAGTATGGAGTCGGATCACTTCATCGATTGTCAGGCCCGCATGCCGCGCGACGTGATCGAGATCGGGTCCGGCCGCCCCGCCGTACTCGACGCGTATCTCGACCGTGCGTGGATCTGCGCTCGCTCGCAACGCCCCGGCCGCGAGCACACGACGCACCGCATCCGCAGCGTTGTCATGCGGCGAACCGACGCCCTGAGCGAACGCCAGCGGGTCGTAATGGACCGCCAGGTCCGTGTATGCAGGCACGACATCGATGAACCCGGGCACGGCGGCAGCGAGCAGCGCGTCGAACGCGGACCGCACACCTGCAGGCGTGTCGCTATTGCTGGCAACGCCGAGCCGCACGAGCAGCGCACTGTCACCCAGAGGCAGGATTGTCATCACGCTCACGGATGGACGTCAACGCGGTTGCAGGTGCGCGCGGCAGGCGAGAGCGCCGACGCGAGCTGAACTGACTCCCAGCCTGCTACTTCTCGTCCACGCCATGACGTGCGGGGCCTGCCGCCGCAACGCCTTCCTCCAGTGACGGGTCGGCTGTTTCGAGGCCGAGCACGGCGCGCGCCTGCGCCACGATGTTCTCCGCAGTGAAACCGAGCTGCTTGAAGATCTGCTTCGCCGGTGCGGACGCGCCGAAATGCGTGAGGGCGATGATGGCGCCGTCCTGTCCGACCCAGCGATGCCAGCCCACCGGGCCGCCTGCTTCGATGGAAACGCGCGCACGGACATCCGGCGGCAATACACTGTTGCGGTACTGTTCCGACTGGCGGTCGAACAGGACATGGCTCGGCATGTTGACGACGCGCGTCTCGATCCCTCCCGCCTGCAAGGTCGCACGCGCCTCGAGCGCCAGTGCGACTTCAGAGCCGGTCGCGATCAGGATCAACTCCGGGCTGCCGCTCTCTGCATCCACGAGCACGTATGCGCCCTTCCGCAGGTTGTCCGCCGATGCCAGCTGCGCACGATCCAGATTCGGCACCGCCTGCCGCGTGAGCGACAGGAACAACGGACCCTCCCTGTATTCCATGGCGAAGCGCCACGCAGCCACTGTTTCGTTCGCATCCGCCGGCCGCAGATCGACGAGTCCCGGTATGGCACGCAGCGCCGCGAGCTGCTCTACCGGCTGATGTGTCGGGCCATCCTCGCCCAGCCCGACGCTGTCGTGGGTGAACACGTAGATCGTCGGCTGCTCCATCAGTGCGGCGAGGCGAATCGGCGGCCGCATGTAGTCAGAGAAGATGAGGAACGTGCCGCCATACGGACGCACACCGCCATGCAGCGACATCCCGTTCATCACCGCACCCATCGCGTGCTCGCGAACACCGAAATGCAGATTGCGGTCGGCGTAGCTGCCTGCCTGGAAGCTGCCCGCACGGTCCATGAAGGTGTTGTTGGACCCGGCGAGGTCGGCGGAACCACCCATGAGCCAGGGGACGTGGTCGGCAAGCGCATTGAGTGCCTTGCCCGACGCTGCACGTGTCGCGATCGCTTTGTCACTCACCGCGAAGGTCGGTAGCTCGCGATCCCAGTCGGCAGGCAGCGCAAGCGCGAGAGCTGCCTCGAGCTGCGTCACGGTGTCGGGATGCGTCGTCCTGAATGACGCAAGTCGGCGCTGCCACTCACGCTGCTGCTCCGCACCACGCTCGACCTGGGTGCGCATGCTCGCCAGCGCTTCGTCCGGCACGAAGAACGGCTCCATCGACGGCCAGCCGAGGTTCTCCTTCGTACGACGCACTTCATCGTCACCGAGCGGCGCACCGTGCGCTTCCTCCGAGCCCGCCTTGCCGGGCGAGCCATAGCCGATCACCGTGCGAACGCCGATCATCGACGGACGCGGATCGCGCTGCGCCGCACGAATCGCATCATCGATTGCATCCAGGTCATTGCCGTCCTCGACACGCAGGGTGTGCCAGCCATACGCATCGAAACGCGCCAGTACGTCCTCGGTGAATGCCAGATCCGTCGAGCCCTCGATCGTAATCGAGTTGTCGTCCCAGAAGCCGATCAGCTTGCCGAGCTTCAGATGGCCGGCCAGCGACGCCGCTTCGCTGGCAACACCCTCCATCAGATCACCGTCCGAGCAGATCACGTACGTGTAGTGATCGATGATCGCGTGGTCGGGACGATTGTACAGTGCAGCCAGGTGCCGCTCCGCCATCGCCATCCCCACACCATTCGCAAAGCCCTGGCCGAGCGGACCCGTAGTCGTTTCCACGCCGGGCGTCAGGCCGTACTCCGGATGCCCCGGTGTCACACTGTCCCATTGCCGGAAGTTCTCGATGTCCTCGAGCGTCAGTCCATAGCCCGTGAGATACAGCAGCGAATAGAGCAGCATCGAGGCATGCCCCGCGGACAGAATGAACCGATCCCGGTCCACCCACTGCGGATCCTGCGGATTGTGCTTCAGGTGACGCGTCCAGAGCGCATACGCCAGTGGCGCGAGTGCCATCGGCGTGCCGGGATGCCCCGAATTCGCCTTCTGCACTGCGTCCATGGACAGCGTCCGGATGGTATCGATACAGAGACGGTCCAGGTCGGGGTGACCGTTGATTGTGCTCATGAGCTTCTACTCGTCGTGGCGGTTGCGGGTTCAGAACGGCAAGGTACGGGGAAAGACCGGAATGGGGAATCCGGGCGCCCGCGCGACCTCCGTCGCCCTGCGAGCCGGAGGTATCGCGACCGTCATCGCCGACGGTGCGCCCGCTACAGGAGCTTCCAGAACGGCGGGAAGGTGAACAGGATGCCGAGTCCCGTGAGAACGAGCGTGATCGTCAGCGTGCGACCCGAAGGGATGTCGCGGTCGCGCCAGGCGCGGTGCAGTACGGCCCAGGCGATGAGCCACGCGATGACCGCGAACGTCGAGCGGCCCGACAGGCCGCCCGCACCCTCGTAGAGCGAGGGTGCGGAATAGATGCCGGCCTCGTGCAGCAGCACGAAGAGGCCCATTGCGAAGCTGCCGGCGCCGGCTGCGACGAATGCCGCCATCGCGCCGCCATTCGGGCGTTCCGTCCGGTGCGCGGTCGCGCCGGGTGTGGCCCCTGTATGCATGATGAACCGCCTGCGTTATCGCCGCTACTCGAGCGGCGCGACCTTGTTGACGAAGACGCCGAGCAGCGAGACGTACACGACGATCGCGAAGCAGACGATGAGCAGTGCGGTCGCGATCCGTCCCAGCCGTGAATCCGTGAGCAGCGTCGATCGGTGGCGCCATGCAGCGAAGGCCACGGCAGTCGCCAGCATGGCCGCAATCCACGGCAGGTGCTCCTTCGTTTCCATCGCGAACGAATGGAGCCACGCGGTTGCGGGGTTCGACAGGATCAGCGTGCGCGGATAGGCGGCGAGGACGGTGGTGCCCTCGGGCGGTGTGGCGCGATACGGCGGGAACACGAAGTAGGTTCCCACCAGTGTCGTGAGCCAGGTCGTAGCCGCGATCGCGGTGGTGAGCAGCGCGACAGCCTTCGTGTGTGCGGCTGTCAGGACGACGTCCCCGTGCGACTTGTGCAGCATGTACAAGGTGAACAGCGCGGCAGCCAGCGTCATCAGCGCGCCACCGCCGAATACGATGCCGTGGGCCATGGTCCACAGGCTGCGCTCCGTGAAGAGCAGCGTGCCCTGCGTGGTTGGTTCCATGGCGGTCATGTTAAGGATGGCGACGTCGGATAGCAATGATGCTGTTGTCATGGATATGCTCCGGAAGTCACAGTTCCGTTCACTCGCGCCGGTCCCGGCGGCGCCTGTCGTTACGCTCGCGCTCGTGCTCGCGGCCCGTGGGGTGACAGCTCACGCAGTCAGGCAGCTTCGCGCGTGAGATGCCTTCCTCGTCGTGCTCCCGCTGGATGCGCGCAGGCGTATGTTCGTGGCAGCCGTAGCAGGTATAGCGCTCGTAGCTCTCCGGCGCATCCTGGTGGCACACTATGCACTCGCTCACGCCGCTCTCGCCGTGGTCGAGCGGGAAGCGATGGTCGAAGGATACGTCATCCCAGGCAGCCGTGCTGTGGCACGCCGCGCAGTCGGCACCCATCGCACCAAGGTGCGTGTCATCCTCGCGGTGGCAGCCAATGCAGGTGGTCGGCGTTTCCGCGAGCGCGGCAGCACTGCGCGCGCCTCTGTGACAGCCCGCGCACTCGACAACGGAGTGTGCTCCGGTCAGCGGGAAGCTCGTGCGTCCGTGATCGAAGCCGCTCCCATCGGTTCCGGTGCCATCGTGACAACTTCGGCATTCACTGCTCCACAGCGCGACGTGCTCATCGATGAATGCGGGCTGGTACTCGCGGTGACAGTTCTCACAGCGCGCTGCTTCGAAGGCGAACGAGCGCGCTGCGTGGCAGTCCGTGCACACGAACGCGGCGCCCGCCGCGGTCGTCTGGTGGGTCGCGAGTGAGAAGCCAAGCTGTTCGTGATCGAGACTCGTTGCATCGAAGCGCGTGAGCTCGCCATCCGGTCCGTGGTGCTCGGTGTGGCACGCGCGGCACTGCTCTGCGGCGCTCAGTGAGCCGTGCAGCGAAGTCGTGTCGTCGAGCTCTGCATGCACGTCGCTGTGACACGCCAGGCAGCGCCCATCCATCGTCTCCCTGCTCCAGGGCGCGACGTGACACGCTGCACAGTCGCCGGCGAGCCGGGCGTGCGAGGTCACGCCGCCGAGGGGGGTGCCGGTTGCCGCGGACAGGCCGCCGGGCGAGAACATCCGACCGTTCGTCGTGATCCACAGGAGTGCCACGATCGTCAGGGCGAGCACGGCAGCGAGCGCACTCCAGCGGGAGACCATGCGGATAGTCACGCTCATCTCACTGCAGCAGGGTGGCGTAGTACAACGCGCCGAGTACGTGCACGACCGCGAGAACGAACATGGCCACGGCGGTTGGCACGTGCAGCAGCCACCAGGAGGCAGCCATGCGACGCCTTATGAGGGATGCTCGCACGTGCTGCTGCCGCAGCGGCTGCATTGTCGAGGCGGGCGGTACGGCAGGCTGCAGCCGCGCCCCTGCTGCTGACATCATCTGTCGATGCTGCGCGACGGCACGTACTACATGGTGCGGCGGTTTCGGAACATTCGTATAGATGTAGCGACCGACGATCCCGCTCGCGGCCACCACCAGCATCAGCACGAACGTCACGCCGGCGATCCCGCGGAAGTCGAACGCAGTGTGCAGCAGCACGACGTACGGCCCGACGAGGCCGGTCACGACGTGGGCTCGCATCCAGTGCTGCAGCGCGCCAGGCCCGCTGCGCCGCTTGCGCCAGGCATACCCGAATGTACCGCCCAGCATGGACAGGAATCCGACGATACCAAGTCCGTGACCGATGAATCCACTCGCGGCTGGCGGCGCGCCGGCCGCAACCGCTGCGTAAAGCGCAGTGAGCGCCGCAACGAGCGCGGCGCTCAGCATGATCTCAGGCGGCAGCCGCACGTTCCGTCTCCCAGCGCTCGTAGAAGTCGGTGACCAGCGGGACCAGTGCGTGCGGATGCGCCCGCAGTGTGCTGCGCAACTCGCGCGTATCCGCGCGCGTGCCGATCAACCGCTGCAGCGGCCGGGAAAGGGACTGATCACCCATGATCAGGGCGCCCAGGATGCGATCGGTGCCGAGCACCACGCGCACGCGGTTCTCGCCCGGATCGCCGCGCAGGTTCCAGGCATCCGCGGCAGCGCGCCAGCGCTCGCTCTGCCCCCTGGTGATCGTCACCAGGTCCTCGTCTTCGCCGCCGCCTTCGACTGCACCGATGATCGTGGTCGTCAGACCGGCGAGCCGGGTCACGTTGATGGCGGGTTCGCGACGATACTGCGTGGTGCTGCCCGCCATCGTGCGGCCCGCTGCACGTCCGTGCGCCGCCGCCGTCGCCCACAGCGTATCCAGCAGCGCCGTGTCCGATCCAGTATCGCGGACTTCCGCGGCGTCGCCGGCCGCGAACACGTCAGCGGCGCTCGTACGCAGGAACTCGTCGGTCACGATTCCGCGTTCGACATCGATCCCGGAGGCGACGGCGACCTCGAGGCGTGGACGGACGCCGGCGGCAAAGGCAAGGACGGCGCATTCGATCTGTTCACCAGCACGTGTCTCCACGGCGATGAGACGACCCTTGCGACCGAGTGCACGCGCGATCTCCGTACGATGATGCAGACGTACGCCTTCGCGCTCGAGCCGGGACTCGACTGCGCGCGCTTCCGGCGAGTCGAGCACGCGCGCCCAGTAGCGGTCCGAACGCATGAGGTAATGCGTGTCGGCGCCCTGCGCGGCCAGGCCCTCGACGATCTCCAGTGCAGTGATGCCACCGCCAATCACGACTGCGCGACGGCGACGCTGCGCCAGTCCGCGCAGCGCGCGCGCATCATCCAGCCCGTCCAGCGTCGTGATGCCCGCCAGCCCGGCGCCCTCGAAGGCCGGCAGCACCGATGCCGCACCGGGTGCAAGCAGCAGGCGGTCATACGGCAGCGTGCGACCGTCCGCGAGCACGAGCTGGTGTTCGGCAGTATCGGCACGGACGGCCGCGCCGTGCAGCCGCTCGAAGCGCAGGTCCCGCAATTCTTCGCGCGTGCGGATATGCAGCGCGTCCTCGGGCACCTCACCCGTGATGAAGTAGGCGAGGCCCGGACGCGAATAGAACGGGTGCGGCTCGTTGCTCACGATGGTGATGCGCGCCCGCGAGTCGGTCTCGCGCACGGCTTCCGCGGCCGACAGCGCGGCGATGCCGGTGCCGACGAGCACGTAGCGTCTCATGCGGCGCGCTCCGACAGCTCCTCTGCCGGTGTCTCGTGCGCCGCGGCCTTGGCAGGCAGTTCGAATCGCAGCGTGCCGCGCGGACAGTGCGCCACACACGAGCCGCACAGGATGCAGGCGGGATCGGTAATGGCGAGCCCGTCCCGCGCGTACACGCGGGGGTTCAATCCCATCGGGCAGTTGAAGGCGCAGATGCCGCACTGGATGCAGCGACCCGGCTCCGCCGCCACCAGGCCTGCCGCGAGCAGCCCGAGTCGCTTCCGGTCCTGCGGCATGCCCGCCGCACCGCGTGCCGGCTTCATCGGTGCTGCTGTCCCCCCGCGAGCGTGCCGGGTACCGACAGCGCCAGCAGCGAAACGACGAGCTTCATCAGCATGGTCTCTCGCTCTTCATGTGAGTTTCACTTGTCCGGTGACGGCCCACGACGTCAGTCGTCACTTTCGAATGACGGCGAAGGGGGCTGGTTCCTGTACGCGCACGCGTCACCGTGGCGATGGGAAAACGTACGACAACGGGGTGATCGGATGCGGCAGCATACGGGCGGTCTCCGGTTGAGGTACCCGGGAATTCTGGCGGGTCGGGCGTGCGCGATGAATCCGGCAAACGACTGCTTCACCACGTCTGAGCGCGTATCCGACAAATGACGGAGGTGGATGTGGAGGGGAAACCGGCGGCGGCACGACTGCGGCAGGTGATCGCGCGAGACGTACGCGACAGCCCCTAAGCAGACGCGCGACCGGATACCGACTCCGGTCGCGCGTCCTTGCCGTTTGCGCGCAAGCACGCTCCGGGACCTGCGCCTCAGCGCATGCCTCCATTCCGTCTGGCAAGCTGACCGCGGGGCGGGCCGAACTCAAAGCGCAGCCCGGCGGAGACTGCGACGTCATGCTGCAATTCCGAGTCGAATCCATTGATTTCGGGATCAAACATGGACATGTAGTCCCGGACCTCGAACCGCAGTCCGACATTCGACGCCAGGTTGACGTCCATGCCGCCACCGACGTTCCACATGAAATCGGTCTCTGCGTCGGCACCTTCGAAGGAGTACGTCTTTGCGCCGGCGCCGACCACGAGGAATGGTACCACCCGATCCGAGAACTGGGTGGCGTGGTATGAGAAGTCCGCACCGTAGGCAAACAGGTCTGCGTCCTGGTCGGACGCTGCACTGGTGCTGTACGTCAGCGGTGAGTAGAGCATGGACACGCCGACACCGAACCGCTCGCCGATGCGGGCGCCGACGTTTCCGCCGATCGTGAACGCGGGATCCAGCTCCACCTCATCGAGTTGCAGGAGCACCCCGCTTTCGTCGGTGAGGAGGAAGGAAGCCGGCAGGTCGCTCGCAAACATCATGGCGCCTGCCCTGGCCCCGACCTCGAACCTGACCGGGGGTGCCTGTGCGCTGGCAGATGCTGCACTGATCGCGAACGCCCCTGCGAGTGTGAGAAGTGCTGCGTACCTCATGGTGATGCTCCGATTTGATGACTTGCGCGCCGCGCCAACACCACGGCGGACGAGCCGTTCGCTCGTCACCCTCATATTGCATCACACGGAACGATTCGGCTGTGATCGGTATCACGCGCCCGGCCTGCTGCGTGAGATGATTCAACGGAAGACATCAAGGCGCGATCGGCGCGTGAGCGCCGCCGCGCATGTCAGGTGGGCAGATTATTCAGCGAGGTCGTTGCGGCGTTCGCATCAGATCGCCAGTACCGATCACCGCGGCGGCAATGCCCGCGATGTCGCGCAGTCGCGCAACTTCGCGTAGCCGGATGCGCGAACCCTGCTGATCGATCAGACC
>CAYLME010000061.1:9243-19015 GCA_964384585.1 uncultured Gemmatimonadaceae bacterium
TGCAAGCGCGCGCGCAACGCTCTCGCGCGTCGTAGCAAGACCACGCGCCATCTCGTCCTGTGCCACTGGCAGGTCGAATTCGCCTCCGTCGTGCGCTGCACCCGCTGTTGCCGCCTCGTCCAGCAACGCAGCTGCAACGCGAGCCGGCACATCCTTGAGTGTTACTCGATCCACCAGGCGCACGAGCCGACGCAGGCGACGCCCCATATCCTGGATGACGGCATCCGCGATCTCGGGGTTCGTACGATAGAGCGCCTGGAACGCGTCGCGCGGAAGGAACAGGATCAGGCTGTCCTCGGCGGCACGTGCGGAGGCAGGATACGGACCGCCGTCGAGCAGCGGCAGCTCCGCGAGCGTGTGCGTCGGCACCTCGATATAGAGGATCTGCTCGCGACCGTCCGGCGTGGACCGGTACACCTTGATGCTCCCGTCCAGCACGATGAACAATCCACGACACGGCTCGCCCTCGCGGAACAGTGTCGCGTTACGCGGCAGCTCGCGCGGAATCGTGCGCTTCGCGACTTCCGCCAGTGCCTCGGCGCTTAGGCTGTGGAACAGCGGCAGCCGCTTCAGAATGCTTGTGGCATCAATCGTCATGGTCTCGTTTCCATCCGCAGTGTTTCATGCGCCGACCTCGCCCGAAAGCCGCTGCCGCCGGCGAATCCGACGTGGCCGGATACCTCAGGCCGTTCCAATGCGGGACGCCGGTGTCACGCGGCCGAGCATCAGGTAGATGCTACCCCACAGAATCGTGCGGAGCGTCATCGCGACGATGCTGTCACCTGCGATCCCTGCGCCGCCAGATGCGCTGATGACGAGGGTCGTCCACACTCCCGCGTTCAGCAGCGCAATGACCGCCGCGGCTCGACGGCCGGCAAGGGCATCGCGCCGGATGAGAAAGAATGCGACAGCAATGCTGACCACACCCATGATGACATTGAAGCCGAGCAGAGGCAGCAGCACCGCATGATCCGGCGTGCGCCAGCCGAGCAGGACCTGCCCGCCCGCAATGATGGAGAGCAGGCCCGAGACGGCGGCGAGAATCACGGCGACACGCTGCCATCGACTGGTGGGACACTGGTGTGACATACGACCTCCCTGTCTGAGAATCAATTCTCGCGTGCCCGGAACCGGGCCGCAGAGAACCAGAGTACGCCAACGCCCATGGCGAGCAACGTCATGTACTGCGACCACAGCGAACCAGGGCCGACACCCTTCAGGAAGACGCCACGCACGACTTCGAGGTAATGGCGCATCGGATTCAGGAATGTCAGCCACTGGAAGCTCTCGGGCATGCTGCTGATCGGGAACATGAAACCGGACAGCAGGATCGCCGGCATGTAGACGAGGAAGCTCACCATGAACGCTTCCTGCTGTGTCGATGCGAGCGTCGAGATCAGCAGGCCGATGCCGAGTGTGGCCACCAGGTAAAGCACACTCGCGAGCAGCAGCAACGGTACGCTGCCTGCGAAGGGGATGCGGAACCAGAGCACGGCGACGGCGGTGACCACGACCATGTCGATCAGGCCGATGATGCCGAAGGGAATGGTCTTGCCGGCAATCAGCTCACCGGGTGTCAGCGGGCTCACGCGCAACTGCTCCAGCGTGCCGATCTCCCGCTCGCGCACGATGGCAAGCGAGGTGAGCAGGAGGGCGACCAGCATCAGGATCGCACCGATCACTGCCGGCACGTTGTAGTCACGGCTCGCCAGGTCCGGATTGAACCACGCACGCTCGCGCAGGTCCAGCAGCGGCGTCTGCGTCATGGCCCTGGACTCATCCGCATATGCGCTCACGATCCGCTGTGCGTACGCGCCCGCAACAGACGCCGTGTTGGAGTTCGTTCCATCGAGCAGCACCTGGAGCGTCGCTCCCTCAGGGTCATGCATCGCCCTGGTGAACCCGCGCGGAATCTCGAGCCCGACCACCGCTTCGCCGCGATCGAGCGCACGCACCATGTCGGCGGGACGATCCGTCATTTCGATGATGCGGAAGTATCCCGAGGCCGTGAACGCATCGATCAGTGCGCGCGACGCCTGGGTCCTGTCGTGATCGACAACGACCATGGGCGTGTCAAACACGTCCGTCGACACCGCGTATCCGAAGAGCATCAACTGGATGACGGGTGTGAGGAAGATTACACGATTGAGGCGCCGGTCGCGCAGAATCTGCTTGAACTCCTTGATTACGACCTGCCGGACGCGCTCGATCGTTGCACCGGACGGCCACCTCATGCGATCTCCTTTCTGAACGCGCGTACCGAGAGCAGCAATCCCACCGTCGCAAAGGCAATCATCAGGAGCGCCTGCACATGCAACTCACTGACGCCGACGCCTTTCAGGAAGACGCCGCGCGTCACGACGACGAAGTAGCGGGCGGGGATGAGGTAGGTGACGGCCTGCAGCCCGCGAGGCATCACATCCAGCGAGTACATGAACCCGGACAGCAGGAATGCGGGCAGGAAGGTCGCGACCATCGCGACCTGCGTCGCCAGGAGTTGCGAACGGGTTACGGCAGAGATGAACATGCCCAGACCGAGCGCTCCCACGAGAAACAATGTGGACGCCATCATCAGCAGCAGTACGTTGCCGCGGAACGGCACGTCGAACAGCCACACGCCGAGCAGCGAGGCGATCACGACATCGAGCAGCCCGATGGCGAGGTAGGGCAACAGCTTGCCAAGCACCACTTCGACGCGGTGGACCGGAGTCGACACAAGCTGCTCCATCGTGCCGCGCTCCCATTCCCGCGCGATGGTGAGCGAGGTAAGCATGGCCGCGATGATCATCATGATGACGGCGACCAGGCCGGGCACGATCATATTTCGGCTGATCAGTTCCTCATTGTACCAGACGCGTGTCTCGAGTCCGATTTCGGGCGACGACATACCCTGCTTCGCCCGCAGCGCGTCACGGCCGTAGGCCTGTACGACAGCGCGCGTGTAGTCGAGAATGATCGTCGCGGTGTTCGCATCGCTGCCATCGACGATCGCCTGGAGCCGGGCCGGCGTGCCGCCGCCGAAGTCTGCGGAGAAATCGGGGGGAATCACGAGCGCCATCTGTGCGGTGCCGCGGTCTATCGCCCGGTCGATCTCGCGGGTTGCGGCCACGTGCTCGAGCGTGAAGTAGCCCGACGCGCGGAACGCATCCACCAGCTCGCGACTGCGGCGTGACCCGTCCTGGTCGAGCACGACCGTACGGATGTCGTTCACGTCCCAGCTGATGCCGTAGGCGAAGATTATGACGAGAAGTGCGGGCAGCACGAAGGCGAGTGTCAGGCTGCGCGTGTCTCGCCGCAACTGCAGGATCTCCTTGCGCGCCATGGCACGCAGCCGCGTGAGCCGGAGCATGCGCTCAGTCCTCCGGCGCGCCGCCGGCGCCCCGGACCCGCGCGACGAACACGTCCTCGAGCGAGGGAAGCACGTCCCGGACGTCGTTCACCACATGCCCGCTGGCGACTAGTGTCGCCGGCAGATCCGTCCGCATCCGGTCGGCGTCCTGCACCGTGACGTGTACCGTCCTCCCGAACATCGCCGCCTCGAGCACGCCGGGCGTATGTTTCAATGCCTCCACGACCTTCGGGGCGTCCTCGACGGTGAGTTCCAGGATTGGCTCCGCCATGCCGCGGCGAAGCGCTTTCGGAGTATCGAGCGCAATCAGGCTGCCCCGGTTCATCAGCGAGAGCCGGTGACAGTACTCCGCTTCCTCCATGTAGTGCGTGCTCACGAACACGGTAGTGCCGCCGGCCGCGAGCATGTCGATCAGCTCCCAGAAGCGGCGCCGTGCGATCGGGTCGACGCCCGACGTCGGCTCATCGAGGAAAAGGACCGGCGGCTCGTGCAGCACGGCGCAGCCAAGCGCAAGGCGCTGCTTCCAACCGAGCGGTAACTCCAGCGTCAGCCGCCTGCGATGCTCGCTGAGGCCGGCCATCTCCAGCACCCAGTCGCGTCGCTCCGCACGCTTCTCTTTCGGAACGTTGTAGAGACCCGCGAAGAAGTTGATGTTCTCTTCGACCGTGAGGTCGCCATAGAGCGAGAAGAGTTGCGACATGTAACCGATCTTGCGACGGATCGCCGCGCGCTCGTTGTAGACGTCGAGCCCGACGACACGCCCGACGCCCTCGGTCGGCGAGACCAGGCCGGTCAGCATCTTGATCGTCGTCGTCTTGCCGGCGCCGTTGGGTCCGAGAAAGCCGAAGATCTCACCCCGCGCGACTGTGAAGCTGACCCGGTCTACGGCGGTGAACGCACCGAAACGCTTGGTCAGGCCTTCCACGACGACAGTCGGCTCGAAATGCTCGTTCATGCTGCCTCCGCCATGGCAATGCGCTCGATGAAGACATCTTCGAGCGTCGGTCGGATCGCCTCGGCAGAGCGAACCTCGTGGCCCGCGCTTCGCAGAAACGCGACGAGCGGCTCGCGCGCCGTATCCGACCTGGCTACCGTGACGTGCAGCCGATCGCCGAACGCGGTGGTTCGCCACACGTCCGGGTGAGCGCGGAGCAGTTGCGCCGCATCCCTGAGCCTGTCCACCTCGAGCGAGAGGAGTTCGCCGTCGAGCTGCGCCAGCAGGGCGAGCGGAGTGTCGATCGCGAGTGCACGGCCCTGGTTCATCAGCATGAGGCGATCGAAGCGTTCGGCCTCGTCCATGTAGGCCGTGCTGACGATCACCGTCACGCCTTCCGCCACCATCTCGTGAACGATCAGCCACAGATCACGACGGGAGATCGGATCGACGCCGAAGGTGGGCTCGTCCAGCAGCAGGATCTCCGGCTGATGGATCAGCGCGCACGAGAGTCCCAGCTTCTGTTTCATCCCGCCCGAGAGATTGCCCGTCAGGCGATCCTCGAATTCATGCAGGTTGGAGAACGCATAGAGGCGCTCGAGCCGTGCTGCACGCTCGCGCATCGGTACTTCGTAGAGATCCGCGTAGAACTCGATGTTCTCGCGAACGGTCAGGTCCGTGTACAGTCCGAAGCGCTGCGACATGTACGCGATGTGTGGCTTCACGGCCTCGGGATCCGCCGCCACACTGATCCCCTCCAGCAGCGCATCGCCGTGCGTCGGTCGCAGCACGCCGGCCAGCATGCGGAGCGTGGTCGTCTTGCCCGCACCATCAGGCCCGACGAGCCCGAACAGCTCCCCGTGCTGGACGTCGAAACTCAGTTCACTGACCGCCGCCACGTCGCCGAACACGCGACCGAGTTGCCGGACACGAACTACTGGCTCATTCGTCACCGGGCGCCTCCGTTCGAGCCAGGGCGAGCGTCAGATCCGCCGGCATACCCGGTTTCAGATCATAGGTCGGATCACCGGTGATACGGACCCTGGCCGAATAGACCAGCTTGACGCGCTCCTCGGCGGTCTGCACGGATTTCGGCGTGAACTCCGCTGCACTCGCGATGTACGCGACCTCGCCCGTATAGCTGCGATCCGCGTAGGTGTCGGTGACGATCCTGGCGCCAAGCCCGAGATGCACGGCTGCCAGGCGGGTCTCGGGGATGTAGACACGGACCCATCGGTCGCTCCGGTCCAGGAGCGTCACGGCGGGCGCGCCGGGCGCAACGACTTCACCGGGCTCGCGGTGGCGCACGGTGACCACGCCATCGAATGGTGCGCGGACGATCGCATCCGCGATGGTTGCTTCGATCTCCATCACGCTCGCTTCGGCACGCGCGAACTCCGCACGCTGCGCATCGATCTGTTCCTCGCGCGGTCCCCGTGCAACGAGCTCCGCACGCTCACCTGCCTGACGGTACTCCTGTTCCAGCACACGTACGGCAGTGATGGCCTTGTCGTAGTCTTCCCGACTGACGGCGCCACCCTCGTAGAGGATGCGTGTGCGCTCCAGGTCCCTGCGCGCATCCTCCAGCTTCAGGCGCACTGCTTCGACCGCTGCACGTGCGTCCGCCACCTCCTGCGGCCGTGACCCGGCCTCCATCTCGCTCAGCCGTGATCGTGCCGATTGCGCCTGTGACAGCGCCTGGAGCCGCCGTGCATGGAGGGCCGCGGTATCGAGCACCGCGAGCACCTGCCCCTGGACCACCTCCTCGCCCTCCCTCACATGCACGGCGGCCACCTTGCCGGCCTGCTGGAAGCCAACCAGCGCTTCCGTGCCTTCCACCGTACCGGAAGCGAGCAACACGTCCCGCTCAGCCGTTCCGCGCACGAGCAGGAAGGCGAGCACGCCGATCGCGCCGACCACCGGAATCAGAAGCATGCGTTTGCGCCACGTCATCGTTCGTTCTCCGTTAGTTGCTGTAGCCAGTCGACCGTGAGTGCTCCGGTTACGCGCGCGATCTCGCTACGCGCCGCGAGGCCACGCATCAGCGTCCCCGCGAGTTGCGCCCGCGCGTGCAGCAGATCGGATTGCGCGTTGATGTAATCCGTCTGTGTGCCCACGCCGGATGCCAGCGCGAGCCATTCCGCGCGCGCAACGGCCGCGTACTGCTCTACGGCGCTCCGCAGACTGACCTCGCGCGCTTCGGCGTCCTCGAGTGCCGCGATCGCGCGATCGAGCGCATCCTGCACATCCAGTCGCTGCAACTCGAGTTGTCGTTCGAACCGCTCGCGACGTGCGTTCGCTCGACGCAGATCGTTGAGCCGGGCACCACCCTGGAACAGTGGCAGTGAGATCGCGCCGCCGACGCTCCACTCGCGGAAGAGGTCGCCTCCGCCACTGCCGCGACCGTCGTATCTGCCAATGAGCTGAATGTCAGGCAGGAACGTGCCGCGCACCGCGCTGACATCGGCGCGGGAACCGGCGAGCTCGGCCTCCGCGCGAATCACGTCGGGACTGCTCGCCAGGGCGAGGTCCACGAGTTGCGCCCGGGATCGAATCGGTGCATCCAGCAGTGCGGGCGGAACCAGGCGCGGGGCGAGCGGCTCGTCCGTCCTGCCAATCAGGCGTGACAGCTCGCGCAGTAGCACGTCGCGGTTCTTGGCACTGCTCGAGTATTCCGCGCGCGCCTCGGCAAGCGCCGCTTCTGCGCGCATGACCTCCAGTTCGGCAGCGCGTCCGGCAGTGAACAACTGAAGCACCCGTTCCCGCTCTGCTTCGAGCGCCTGCACCCGCTGCTCATGCGCCAGCGTCATCTGGTCCGCGGCGATCGCAGCGGCATACTGTTCGACGACACGTTGCAGCACGCTCGTACGCGTCGCGTCGCCACCCGCAGCGGCCGCGCGCGCTTCCGCCCGTGCCTGGTCGATGGCCCCGCTCCGCTCGCCCCCGTCCCAGAGTGTATACCGCGCCGTCAGGCTGCCGCCGAGCAGGGTGCGGTCGAACTCGGCCGTGGCCTGCCCGTCGAGGCCGTGAAGCGGCCTGACGAGCATCGGCTCTTCGAACCGGGTCGCCGAAGCATCCAGATGCACGCTCGGCCAGCGCGTCGCGGCAGCCCTTGCCGCCGCATGCGATGCCTCATCGGACAGTGCCTCCGCGGCCGAGACCGCTGGATAGCGTGCCAGCGCCAGCCGCGCCGCATCGGCGAGGGTCACCGGCGGTTCCTGCTGCTCGCCTGTGATTCCCTGCGCGAGTGCCGGAGCCGGAATCAGCAGGGCGAACAGGACGCCGCCGCAAAGCCGACGACTGCGTCTGTGGGTCCGCTGCCGATCCCGTGTGTTGTTGCTCGTACTCACTGCCCGTCTCCCGTGCACGCCGCTTTTCCTCGTGCCTCAGTTCATCGATGCCGATGTGTTGTCACGGCCTCCGTGTTCATAGCTAACTGGCATCGATCGACCGGGCTGTGATGCGCATCACAGCCACCCTGCCACTGCCCGGTCACCTTTCACGAAACGAAACCGCGAGAAGGAGAGAATCATGAGCACGACGTGGAAGTGGGGCTTCGTCGGCGGGCTTGCACTGGCGATGCAGGTGCCGGGGACCTCCGCCGAGGCACAGACGAGCGCCCTCGAGGGAAGCTACGTACTCGTAGCGGAGGAGAGCGCAGATGTCCGGGCGGCCGTCCGGGAAGGAACCGCGAAGGCGAACTTCTTCGTGCGCAACTTCGGTCGCGGCGTCCTCGAGCGCAGTCTCGAGCCTGCGGATACGCTTCGTATCACGTTCGATCAGGGCGGCGTCAGCATCACGGCGAAGGATGGGAGCCTGCTGCACACGCCACTGGATGGCGCGCCCATCGACGTCCGCAATTCAGCGGGCGAGATGGAACGGGTGACGACCGATTGGGTGGACGGCAGCCTGCGCCGATTGTTCGATGCGGGCAAGGGCACGCGCGAGTTCTCCTACGCGTTGGAGGGGGATGGCACAGCCCTGAGCGTCAGGGTGGAGGTACGCTCGAGCTTGTTCCCTGAACCGATTCGCTACCGGCTGGTCTACACCCGCCAGACCGATGCTCTGTGAACTCTTGCGGATGTGGGACCCATCGGACGTAACCGCGTGGTGATGCTGGCTGCGACCATCACTCCGGGCCGCCCGCGCCACGAGTTCTGCTTGCGCTCAGCAAGGGGCCAGCCTGCGCAGCGAGCCTGCACGACGTAGCGTCGAGCTCGATCGCACAGGATGGCCAGGAACAGCCCCGGCGCCCGATCAACCTGCTTGATTCCACCCGCCGCACGCTGCAACTTCCTGCTACGGGCGACCTCCCTCCCCCACGCGCCCGTTCCACCAGCATACGGGACCACGTCCATGAAGCACATCGTCGTGCGTGTCGTGCTGCTCTCACTGGCGGCAGTCGTGGCGGTGCTGGCGTGGATGCTGGGCGCCTGGGTTACGGACTCCATCGTGGCGCTCGCGATCCTCGCGCTGGTCGCCTTCTGTGGTGCGGCGTTCGGTCTTCTGACCTGGCTTGGAAGGCGGGATGCTGCGGCGGACGCCACGGCAGAACGGGCGAGCCGGTTGCGGTGGGTCATCGGTGGCGCGGCGGTCTACATGGTCACGGCGCAGCTCGCCGTAGGCCGGCAACCGGAACGCACCCTGTCGGATCCGGCCCCGCCTGCAGGTGTTGCGTCGTGGCTGCTGCGTGACAGCACTCGAGTCGCCTACCTCCATGTGCCGCGCACGGGTGAGCGGCGTGGCGTTCCGATCGTCGTGCTGCACGATGGACCCGGGATCCCGTTCCTGCCGGAACTTGCCGCGGGCGGTTTCGGTCCGCTCGACTTCGCGTCGCAACTCGGGCATGACGTCTACTATTACGACCAGCGCGGTGCCGGCTTCTCCGATCGGCTCGATCTGCGCGAGGCGGAGCCCTACACGCTCGCGCAGCACGTTCACGACCTGGAGGACATCCGTGTCCGGCTCGATGCTGAACGGCTGGTGCTGGCCGGTCACGGCTGGGGTGCCACCCTCGCGGCGAATTACATGGCGGCCCATCCCGCACGGGTGGAGAAAGCACTGCTGTTGTCGCCTGCCCCGCTCTGGTACCGCGACCAGCCGGAGTTCGTCGATCCGTCGGCGCGCGCCCGGCTCAACGACGTGGAGGCGTCCGCCCTCGCGCTGCTGCAACGGCCGCCGCTGCGCATGGTGATCGGCCGGCTGACGGCAACGACGAGCATGCGTGCGGCACACACGCTCGTGGCGGACTGGGAGGCGGACCAGTGGTGGACGCAGGGCACGCGGCAGGCGATGCAGCTCGGCCAGCCGCGCATGACCTGTCGTGACGATCCGACGTGGGGGTTGCCGGCACTGGAGGGGCTCGGCTTCTTCGCGTACAGCTATACCATTGCCGACGCGCTCGCGCAGCCGGACCCTGCGCCGGCGCTCGCAGGCAATGAGACACCCGCCCTGATCGTGCGTGGGTTGTGCGACTTCGTGGACGGGCG
>CAYLME010000062.1:0-18765 GCA_964384585.1 uncultured Gemmatimonadaceae bacterium
CTTCGATGTCGCGACCACCAGCGTCCGCCGCATACGCCCGCACGTCATGCGCGCTCAGCCATGCGGCCACGTCGTGCGCGGCGGCGTAAACGACCGGCACACGAAACAGTGAGCCGGCTGCTGCACGCACGACCTTCGGGTTCCAGCAGTCGACGGTTCCAGGCAGCGCGACCACACCCGCAATCGCGAACGCATCGGCGGCGCGTATCAATGTGCCGAGATTTCCGGGATCCTGCACGCCATCGAGAACAAGGATGACGTCGCTCGCGGTGCGGTCGGCATGGAACGCGATGTCGTTCAGGGTATGCTGCGGTATGTGTGCGACCGCGAGTATGCCCTGTGGCGCGTCCGTGCCGGAGAGGTCGCGCAAGGCGACGTCGGTTGCCCGCAGCACGCGCGTGGACTTCCGGGAACGTTCGCCCGGACGCTGGCCTGCGCGTTGCTCGGCGCGCCGGAGCAGTGCCTGCCCCCGGGGAGTGTCCTCCACCGAGGGCGCCACGACGACCTCGTGAAGCATCAGCCCGGAGTCGATCAATTCCTCCACCACGCGAATGCCCTCGGCCACGAAAAGGCCTTCGCGCTCGCGGTTTTTTCGCGTCTGCAGACCGCGGATGCGACGTGCTTCCGTCTGGCTCAGCATGGTGCCGTGGGCGGTACGCCTCTTGCCCCTCCAACACGTGATGCCACACCGGGTTGGAAGGAGCTGAAGACATGAAGATTCGACTGTTCGGGAGCGCCCGTAACGCGGTAGCGCTTGGCCTGGTCGCCGGTACCACGACACTCGCCGCATGCGGTACGATCTCGACGCAGCAGGAGCAGCAGCTCGGCGCCGATTACGCGTCGCAGATCAATGCCCAGTTGCCGATCGTGAACGACGCGCAGCTGAATGCATACATCAACGATCTCGGCCGGCAGATCGCCGCGGCCGGGCAGCGCCGCATTCCCTACCGCTTCTACATCGTCAACGCGGAGCAGGTGAACGCGTTCGCGGTGCCGGGCGGTTATGTGTACGTGAACCGCGGGCTGATCGAGGCGACCGACAACATGAGCGAGCTGGCCGGCGTGCTCGCGCATGAGATCGGCCACGTCGAGGAGCGGCACAGTGTCGAGCAGATGAGCCGCGTGCAGAACGCGAACCTCGGCCTGAACCTCGCCTACATCCTGCTTGGCCGCGCACCGAGCGGGCTGGAACAGGCGGCGATCGGCGTCGGCGGCAACCTCGTGTTCGCGCGCTACAGCCGCGGCGCCGAGGACGAGGCGGACGCGGTCGCGATTCCGATGCTCATGAGCGCTGGCATCAACCCGCGCGGCCTGCTCACCTTCTTCGATGAGCTGCTCGAGCAGCAGCGGCGCAGTCCGAGCAGCGTGGAGACGTGGTTCTCGACCCACCCGACCACGCAGGACCGCATCGCGAACACGCAGGCGCGGATCAGCCGCATCCCGGCGTCGCAGCTCAGCCGGCTGCAGACGAACTCGTCCGCGTATAACACGTTCAAGGCGCGGATGGCGCGCTACCAGCGCCCACCAGCCGAGTACCGCGTGTCCGGTCGCTGACCGGCGCAGCTCCCGCAACGCACGGCCGCGCTCCCTCCCGGGGCGCGGCCGATTGCTTTGCACCAGGCATGCGCTACGTTCCCGCGCGACAGGAGCGAGCCCATGACGAACATCCCCGTAGCACTGACGATCGCCGGCAGCGACAGCGGCGGCGGCGCCGGCATCCAGGCGGACCTGAAGACGTTCCACGCCTTTGGCGCATTCGGTACTTCCGTGATCACCGCACTGACCGCGCAGAACACGCTCGGTGTGACGGGTGTGCACGCGGTGCCGCCCGCATTCGTGCGTGCCCAACTCGACGCTGTCGCCACCGACCTGCGGCCCGCGGCGCTCAAGACCGGCATGCTCGCGACTGCGGAGATCGTCATTGCGGTCGCGGATGGTATCGTTGCTCATGGTCTGGAAAACGTCGTTGCGGACCCGGTGATGATCGCGACGAGCGGGGACCGCCTGCTGGACCCGGGCGCGGAGCGCGCGATCACTGAACGGCTGCTGCCGCTCGTCGCGCTCGTCACGCCAAACCTGGACGAGGCCGCGCTGCTGGTCGGCGCACCGATCGAGTCCGTGGCACAGATGGAGCAGGCCGCACGCACTCTCGTCGAGCGCGGTGCCCGCGCCGCGCTCGTGAAAGGTGGACACCTCGCCGGCGACGAGGTCGTCGACGTGCTGTTCGACGGTGCTTCGCTTGCGCAGTGGCGACGGCCGCGCGTGCACACCAGCGCGGGCCACGGCACCGGCTGCACACTCTCGGCCGCCATTGCCGCCGGGCTCGCGCATGGGCACTCGCTCCACGCCTCGGTCGAGGACGCGCTCGACTTCGTGCACCGCGCTATCCAGCAGGCTCCTCACCTGGGCTCGGGGAGCTCACCACTGAATCACTTCGTGCCGGTGCATCGCCCTCGAGCCACCACTTCGTAAGCGTCGTGAACACGCCGCGGATGTCCATGTTCGCGTTGCGTACGCGTTCGCTGACGATGAACAGGTCGGGATAGTAGTAGATGATCGTCCACGGCTGCTCGTCACGCATGAGACGCTGAAACTCGGCGTAGAGCGGGATCGCGGCCTCGCGCTCAACGGTGCGCTCGAGCGCTTCGATCAACGAGTCCGCCCTGGGATTCGCGTAGCCGGCCAGCTGATAGGGTCCGTCGATGTGGTCCGAGTGGAACATCTCGCGAAAATTGAGACGAAAATCGGCATTGAAGGCGAGCTGAACACCCTCGAACGTACGCGCTGTCTGGACATCTGACGCCATCGTGGCGTAATCGAGCGGGCGAACTTCGAGCGTGACGCCGATGTCGGCCAGATCACCACGCACCATCTCTGCCATATCCCGATTGAAGGAGTTGTTCGTCGGCGCATAGTAGCGGATCACGAACGGCTTGCCGTCCGCGAGCTCGAGTTTCCCGTCCCCGTCGCGATCTTCGATGCCGCGGGATGCGAGCAATGCCCGCGCGGAGTCCGGCGCATACGGCAGGGGCGTCACGTTCTCCGGGTACGCCCAGTGGAAGTCCGGAACCGGCCCGGCGGCCAGGTCGCCGTGTCCGTAGCGAAGGTCGAGCATCTCCTCACGATCGAGCGCGAGAGCCAGCGCGCGCCGCACCAGCGGATCATCCAGCGGCGGATTGCGATTGTTCCAGCCGATGAAGAAGTACTGACGGCTGGGTCGCGCGATACCACGAAACTGCGGCATCGAGTCGAGTCTCAGGAACTCGCCGGTGGCGGGTGCAAGAGCCAGGTCGACGGTCCCCGTGCGGAGTTCTGCAACCTGTGAGGCCGGCTCCGGAATGATCCGCATCACCACGCGGTCGATGAGCGGACGACCACCGAGGCTTTCGGAGAAGTCGTCGTTCGCACCGAACACCCAGCGATCGTTCGCCCGGAACTCGACGAACCGGTACGGGCCGTTGCCGAGTGGCGCCCTGCTGAACGCCGCCTGACCGGTGCGCTCGGCTGGAATGCTGTCGAGAGCGTGCTTCGGAACGATCGGCAGGAATGGCAATCCTGCGAGCGGGTCGGCGTGCGGCGTATAGGAAACACGCACCGTGTACGAATCGACAGCTTCCGCGCCGGTCCAGGCAAGCAGATACGAAACGTTCGGAAACGCCGTCCGCGGATCCTTCGCTCGCTCGAACGTGAAGACCACGTCTTCTGCAGTCGTCGGTGCGCCGTCGTGCCAGCGCACATCGCGGCGCAGCCGGAAGACAGCACCGGTATCGCCGAGTGTTTCCCAGGATTCGGCGAGTGCCGCGGTGTAATCGAGCGCGGAGTCATAGCGGATGAGTGGCAGGAAGAGCAGCTCGCTCGCGACGTCCTGGCCATACTTGTCCGCGCTGACGAGAGGGTTGAGCGGCCCCAGGTCACTCGGCAGCGCGATCACGAGAGTGCCACCACGGCGCGGCGCGGCGCCGTCGCGCGCCTCCCCGCTGTCTCCACACCCGGCCATGAGCACGAGCCCTGCCGCTGCAACCGCACACCCCAGCCATCGGATCGTCATGGCTCCCCCCGGTCCAGAGTAGTCATGCGTGAGAGCACACCGCGCACGAGCGTAGTGAAATCATGGCGTGCCGCTGCGCCCGCCGCCACGACCTCGTCGTGCGAGAGCGGCGCGGGCATGATGCCTGCCGCGTAGTTCGTGATGAGCGAGATGCCGAGCACGCGCGCGCCGCGCGCCCGCGCGATCTGCACCTCCGGCACCGTACTCATGCCGACCGCATCACCGCCCATCCACTGCATCATCCGGATCTCCGCAGGCGTTTCGTAGCTCGGTCCGAGCGTCGCGACGTACACTCCGCGGCGCACGCGGATGCCGTGCTCCAGCGCAACCTGCTGCGCCAGCAGCTGCAGCGCCGGATCATAGGGACGGGCCATGTCGGGCCGGCGTTCTTCGCCTTCGTGCACGGGCCCCGACAGTGGGTTCCGCCACAGCAGGCTCACGTGGTCGTCGATGAGCATCAGGTCACCGGGCTCGAAGCTGCGATTCAGCCCGCCCGCCGCGTTCGTGACGATCAGCGTGCGTGCCCCGAGTGCCAGCATGACACGCGTGGGCAGCGCGACTGCGGCGGCGCTGTGTCCCTCGTACAGGTGGAAGCGGCCCTGCAGCGCGATGCAGCGGACATCTTCGAGGTGTCCGGCAACGAGCATCCCTCGATGGCCCGCGACGCCGGGCGCCACGAAACCCGGCACGTCGGAGAACGGGATACGGACGGCGTCGTCGATTTCGTCGGCCAGGTCGCCGAGGCCGGAGCCGAGCACGAGCGCGACGTCGGGCGGCTCGGGCAGCCGCGCACGCAGGGCATCGAGCGTTTCGGAAGTCGATGGTGACGCCACGGCCATCATGCGTTCTGCCGGGCGTGTACGATGCGGCGTCGCATGCTGCTCACACCAGCATGCCGGCGATCGTCGCCGTCATGAAGGCAGCGAGCGAGCCTGCGATCATTGCGCGCAGGCCGATGCGGGCGAGGTCGCTGCGCCGGTGCGGTGCGATGCCGCCGATGCCGCCGATCTGGATCGCGATCGAGCTGAGATTCGCGAAACCGCACAGTGCGTACGTCGCGATGACGACCGACCGCGGCGACAGGTC
Source organism: uncultured Gemmatimonadaceae bacterium (assembly GCA_964384585.1). Lineage (GTDB taxonomy): Bacteria > Gemmatimonadota > Gemmatimonadetes > Longimicrobiales > RSA9 > DASTYK01. Next base: position 5,135 of record CAYLME010000062.1, read on the forward strand.
GGCACCGCCGGAGAGCAGCGTCGAGAGCTGCAGGTATGCGACGAACTCGTTGACCGCGGTTTTCACGCCGAGCAACGAGCCGACCGTGAACGCGTCGGCCCACGGCACGCCCATGAGCCACGCAAGCGGTGCGAGCAGCACGCCGAGAATCCACTCGAGCGTGATGCGGCTGCCGTCCGCCATCCAGCCGGCGCCGACCAGCAGGTCGTTCAGGTTCGTCCATTCGCCGATCAGCGCGAGCAGCGCATTGAGCAGCGCGATCAGCGCGATGAACGCGAGCAACATGGCACCGACGTTGGCCGCGAGCTGGAGCCCTTCACCTGCGCCGCGGGCGGCGGCGTCGATCGCGTTCGCGTCCGGTGTCTCGACGTGCATCTTGAGCTCGCCGCGCGTGACGGGCTCCTCCGTCTCCGGATACATCAGCTTCGCGAACACCAGTGCCGCGGGCGCGGACATCACGCTCGCCGCGAGCAGATGGCCGGCAATGTCCGGAAAGAACGCCATCAGCATACCAACGAACGCGGCCATCACACCGCCGGCGACCGTCGCGAAGCCGCCGGTCATGACCGCCATCAGCTCCGACATCGTCATCGTGCCGACGAAGGGCTTGATGAGCAGCGGCGCTTCCGTCTGGCCCAGGAAGATGTTGCCGGTCGCCGAAAGCGTCTCCGCACCCGACGTGCGCATGGTGCGCATCATCACCCACGCCATTCCCTTCACCACGACCTGCATCACGCCGAAGTAATAGAGCAGCGTCATGAGCGAAGAGAAGAAGATGATCGTCGGCAGCACGTTGAAGGCGAAGTATGCGCCGGTCGATGCGACCATCCCCGGTTCGACCACGAACATGCCATTGCCGGGATCGCCCATCCCGACGGGCACCTGGTTCCACACGAGGTTGCCGAACAGGAACTGTGCACCCTGCACGGTGAAGCCGAGCAGTGCGACGATCACGTCGTTCACGCCCGCGAAGATCGCCTCGCCCAGTGCCGTGCGCAGGATGAACAGCGCGAAGACGAACTGCAGCCCGGTTCCCCACAGAATGACGCGCCACGGAATCGAGCTGCGATCGTTCGACAGCAGCCAGCCGATGAGCAGCAGCACGAACATCCCGAGGAGCGAGACCAGGCGCGCGTAGAACGGCGTGTCGATGTCTGCACGCAGGTCCCGCAGCGACACAGGCCCACCCACTGTATCGGTGAGCGGCGGCGCGCCCGCGCCGACGCCGCTCGCAATGCTGTCCTGCACCTGTATCGGCTGAATCCGGGGACTGTCGCCTGGTGCGGCCGCTGCCGGATCGGGCTGCTGCTGCGTGACGTCGAGCGCACCGGGCACAGTATCCGGTGCGATGCTCGTCGAGGGCTCGCCGGCGAGTGCACCCGATGCGTATACCCCGGCTGCGAGCAGCACGGCAGCAACCAGCCAGAGCGCGTAGCGCACGCGCAGGCGTACATGCTTCATCGCACGATCCTCAATACCAACCGCGGTGATCGATCTCGAAAGGACTCAGAGTGAGCTTGCGCTTGCGCGCCTCGACCAGGGTACGGTTCTCGAACAGTTTGATCAGCAGCAGCCCGGCGACGAAGCCGCCGACGTGTGCCCAGAACGCAACGCCGCCCTGGCCGGGCGCAGTCGCGGTACCAGACAGGAACTGCAGCAGGAACCAGTACGCCAGGATGATCCACGCCGGGACCGCAATGATGCGCAGGAAGACGATCAGGATGATCAGCGTCTGTATCCGCACGTGCGGGTAGAGCAGCATGTACGCGCCCATCACGCCGCTGATCGCGCCTGACGCACCCACGATCGGGATCATGGAGCCCAGTTCCATGAAGACGTGGGCGAGCGCAGCACCCAGCCCCACCAGCAGGTAGAACACGATGAAGCGCAGGTGCCCCATCGAGTCTTCCACGTTGTTCCCGAACAGCCAGAGGAACCACATGTTGCCGAGCAGGTGCACCCAGCTCCCGTGCATGAACATGCTCGTGAACATGGCACCCCACGTCAGCCCGCCGAACTCGCATGGCGGCAACCCGGGTCCCAGGTCGATCCCCTCGTAGCCGCCCGTCCGGCCGGTCAGCTCGGCCGGGATCGCGCCGAACCTGCACACCGATTCCGCCAGCGCCACGTCCGACAGCCCGGCACCCTGCACATACAGCCACATCACGACGTTCGTCGCAATCAGCGCGATCGTGAAATACGGCGTCAGCAGCGTCGGGTTCTCGTCGCGTAGCGGGAACATCCGTCTCCGTTGGGCGGGTGCGCGGCAGAATAGTGCGCGCGCGTGAGGGGTGTCAACGAACGCGCCCTCTGCCAGCGCGGCAGGGCGCGGGCCGATCCGTGCGCCGATCTGGCCGGGAAAACTGTGCTTTGACGGGCATGCGCGTTGCACCCGCACGGTGTGCGAGCGGCACACAGGCGGCGCCAGCTCCGCTGTTCGGCTGGGAGCCGGCGGCGTCGTCCGGCCGCCCCGCCGCTTGACCCTTCAGCGAGGAGTTAGGATGGGCAAGGTCATCGGAATCGACCTCGGCACGACGAACTCGTGCGTCGCCGTCATGGAAGGCGGCGATCCGGTCGTGATCCCGAATGCGGAAGGCGGCCGTACGACACCGTCGGTCGTTGCATTCACAAAGGACGGCGAGCGCCTGGTCGGGCAGGTCGCGCGCCGGCAGGCCATTACGAACCCGAAGAACACGATCTTCTCGATCAAGCGCTTCATGGGGCGCCGGCGCGAGGAGGTCTCCGACGAGAGCAGCCGCGTACCCTATGAGATCGCGACCGACGCGCAGGGGCGCGTGCAGGTAAAGGTACCGAACGTAGACAAGGCGTTCACACCGCCGGAGATCTCGGCGATGGTGCTGCAGAAGATGAAGCAGACCGCCGAGGACTACCTGGGCGGCGAAGTGACGCAGGCGGTGGTGACCGTTCCTGCGTACTTCAACGACTCGCAGCGCCAGGCAACGAAGGACGCGGGCAAGATCGCAGGCCTCGAGGTGCTGCGCATCCTGAACGAGCCGACCGCGGCCGCGCTCGCGTACGGCCTCGACAAGAAGAAGGACGAGGTCATCGCGGTCTTCGACCTGGGCGGCGGCACGTACGACATCTCGATTCTCGAGCTGGGCGACGGCGTCTTCGAGGTGAAGTCGACGAATGGTGACACGCACCTCGGCGGCGACGACTTCGACCAGCGCGTGATCGACTGGCTGATCGAGGAGTTCAAGAAGGACCAGGGCATCGATCTCTCGAAGGACGCCATGGCGCTCCAGCGGCTGAAGGAAGCCGCCGAGAAGGCGAAGATGGAGCTCTCCACGACGTCGTCCACGGACATCAACCTGCCGTTCATCACGGCGACGCAGGAGGGCCCGAAGCACCTGAACCTGACGCTGTCACGTGCGAAGTTCGAACAGCTCGTGGATGACCTGATCGCGCGAACCATTCCGCCGATGGAGCAGGCGCTGAAGGACGCGGGTCTCGACGCCAACAGGATCGACGAGGTCATCCTGGTCGGCGGCTCGACGCGTATCCCGAAGGTGCAGGACACGGTCAAGAAGTTCTTCGGCAAGGAGCCGCACAAGGGCGTGAACCCGGACGAGGTCGTTGCGATCGGTGCAGCGATCCAGGGCGGCGTGCTCGCAGGCGACGTCAAGGACGTCCTGCTGCTCGACGTCACACCGCTCTCGCTCGGCATCGAGACGCTGGGCGGCGTCATGACCGTGCTGATCCCGCGCAACACCACGATCCCGACGAAGAAGGCGGAGACGTTCTCGACTGCCGAGGACAGTCAGACGACCGTCGAGATCCACGTGCTGCAGGGTGAGCGGCCGATGGCGAATGCCAACCGCACGATCGGCAAGTTCCAGCTCACGGGGATTCCGCCGGCGCCGCGCGGCGTGCCGCAGGTCGAGGTCGCGTTCGACATCGATGCGAACGGCATCCTGCACGTGACTGCCAAGGACCGCGCGACGGGCAAGGAGCAGAAGGTCCGCATCGAGGCATCGAGCGGCCTGTCGGAGTCCGAGATCGACAAGATGGTCAAGGACGCCGAGGCGCATGCGGGCGAGGACAAGGACCGCAAGGAGAAGATCGAGGCGCGCAACCAGCTCGACTCGCTCATCTACCAGGTCGAGAAGGACACGAAAGACTGGGGCGACAAGGTCTCCGCTGACATGAAGTCCCAGATCGACAGCGCGCTCGAGCGTGCCAGGGCGGCGCTCAAGCAGGACGACGCCGGCGAGATCAACGCGGCACGTGACGCGCTCATGCAGGCGTTCAGTGCTGCCGGCCAGCAGTTCTACCAGGCACAGCAGGCCGAGGGGGCAGCCGCGGAGCAGCCGGAAGGTGGGGCGCCGGCCGGTGAACCGGCAGCGCAGGGCGTCCCCGAAGAGGATGTCGTCGAGGCAGACTACGAGATCGTGGACGAAAAGAAGGACTAGGGTTTCGACCAGGCAGTTGTGAGGCGGGCGGCCGGGAAACATCCGGTCGCCCGCTTCGTCATCCTTCCGCCGCGCACGCGCTCAGCGGCTGCTCCGGCAATCGTCCAACTGGAACAACCCCTGTCCACGCATTAACTTGCAGGGAGTCTCCCGGGTAACTCCGATGTCACCGGATCATATGAACGGCTCCACCAGGCTGCTGGTCATTGCAGGTGCCGGCATACTCCTGCTTGCGGGCGTGGGCGCGGGTGTGTTGCTGACGCCACCCGAGCGCGTCACGGTTCCGATGCTGGATGCGCCGTCGCGTCCGCCGGCAGTCCAGAACGTTGCCTCGGTGCGCCGCGCATCGGAGCTGTCGGACGCGTTCATCTCGATCGCGGAGACCGTGACGCCGGCAGTGGTGCGCATTCAGTCGGAGCGCACGGTGCCGCGTCCGCGCGCGGGCTGGCTGCCACGCGGCCTGCACGACTTCTTCGGCGGGATCCAGCAGGACTCGGTGCCGCTCGAAGTGCCGGAGGTTGGTGGCGGTACGGGTTTCGTCGTCTCGAGCGACGGCTACATCCTCACGAACAACCACGTCGTCGAGGGCGCAACGCGCATCGTCGTGTCGCTCCCGGACCGCCGCATGTTCGAGGCGGCCGTCATCGGGCGGGACCCGACCACCGACCTCGCCGTGATCCGCATCGATGCCCGGGGCCTGCCCGCCGTGTATCTCGGCGACTCGGACGAGGCGCGGGTGGGCGAGTGGGTCGTCGCGATCGGCAACCCCGGGTTCGACGAGGCAAGCACGCTCGACTTCACGGTGACGAGCGGCATCATCAGCGCGAAGGGCCGTCCGCTCAACATCATTGATGTGGGCACCGACGCGAACGACGGTTTCCGTTACGCGATCGAGGATTTCATCCAGACTGACGCGGTGATCAACCCCGGCAACTCCGGCGGCCCGCTGGTCAACCTGCGCGGCGCCGTGATCGGCGTGAATACCGCGATCGCAACATCGACGGGCTACAACCAGGGCTACGGCTTCGCGATCCCGTCCAACCTCGCCCGGCGCGTGATGAAGGACCTGATCGAGAAGGGTCATGTCGAGCGCGCCCTGCTCGGCGTCTCGATCGTGGACGTCACGCCCGAGGATGCCGAGGTCTACGGCCTGCCTTCGATTGCGGGCGTGCTCGTGGAGGACTTCGCAGGCGATTCGCCAGCGCGACGCGCGGGGCTGGAGCGCGGCGACGTGATCGTCGAGATCAACGGCCAGCCCGCACTACGTGTGGGACAGCTGCAGCGACTCGTCGCCGGTCATGCGCCTGGCGAGTCCGTGCGACTCGGAGTGGTGCGCTACGGCGAGCGGCGCGAGCTGTCCGTGCAACTCATGCAGGCCCCCGTCGTTCGTGCGCCCGCGCAGAACGAGCCGCGCCGTCAGAGCGATCCGATGCTGGGCATGGACATCGCGGACCTCGACGCCGAACTCGCGCGCCAGCTCGGCTACGCGCGTACCGGTGGTGTCGTCGTCGCAGACGTGAAGCCGGCGAGCGCTGCCGACCGCAAGCGTGTCGGGATCGGTCACCGGATCGTCAGCATCGACCGCACGCCTGTAGAGACTGCTGCGCAGGCACGCCGCATCCTGCGCGCGGCGCGCAGTGGCCAGGTCCTGTCGTTCCTGCTCGAGTACCCGGACCAGCGCACATACATCGCCAACGTCCGGGCTCCCTGACCGCGACCCCCCTGTCGGGGGCAATTGCCCGTGCGGCCGGGTGTGCCGTCAGACACTCCGGCGCTGCAAGGCCCGAGGTCGACCACGGACCTCTCCCTGACCCGATACGACCGAACACCACGCGCGGACGTCGCATGTCCGTATCAGACCGACCGTTTCATCGGTTGAACGGGCTTCTGCCGCCTGTTAGCTTTTCTGCGGTATTTCCGGGCGAAAGTGGCGGAACTGGTAGACGCGCGAGACTTAGGATCTCGTGGGCTCGCCCGTGGGGGTTCGAGTCCCCCCTTTCGCACTCGGGCGCAAACACATCAGGCGGAACATGGCCAATCAGACGGCAGAGCTGCAGGTCAGCATGGAGAAGCCGGGCGCGTGGGCGCGCCGGCTGACGATTACGGTCCCCGCAGAGCGGGTCGATCGCGAAAAGAAGGCGGCGGTCCAGCGTTACGCGAAGCAGATGCGGCTACCGGGCTTCCGCAAGGGCAAGGTTCCGCTGCAGCTGATGGAGAAGCGCTGGGGTCCTGCAATCGAGCAGGAGGCGATCGAAAAACTGGTCGGCGATGCGTACCGTGAGGCGATCGATCAGCAGGGGCTGGAGCCGATCTCGCAGGGGGCGATCGATCACATCCACTACCATGCGGGCGAGGACCTCACGTTCCATGTGGATCTGGAGGTCCGGCCGGAGATCGAGCTGGAGCGGGTCGGCGGGTTCCAGCTGAAGCGGGAGGCGCAGCCGGTCACGGACGAGCAGGTCGCGCAGGTGATCCAGCGGCTGCAGGACGAGAACGCGGTCTGGACGCCGCTCGCGGAAGGCGAGATCCCGCTCGTCGGCGACATGGTGACGGTCGAGCTGACGCCGAAGGATGACGCGACCGACGCGGCGCCGGACCAGCCGCGCAGCTACGAAATCGTGCTGGGCGAGGGCCAGGCGGTGCCGGCGATCGAGGAAGTCATCCGCACGCTCAAGCCGGGCGACGAGAATACGTTCGACCTCGACCTGCCGGAGGATGCGTCCCAGCCGGACTCACCAACGAAGCCGCACCGGGTGCACATCCGCATGCTCGCGGCGAAGCGTGCGGAGCGGCCGGAGGTAGACGACGCGTTTGCCGCCACCGTCGGCGACTTCGATTCGGTTGACACACTGCGCGCCCGCATCCGCGACGACCTGGAGGCGGAAGCGTCGCGCGAGGCGGAACGCAACGTGCGCTCGCAGCTGATCGGGCAGATCGTCGAAGCGAACCCGTTCGACGTGCCGAACGCGATGGTCGAGCGGTACCTCGAGCAGATGCTGCCCGTTCGCGACAATACGGATGCCGAGCGCGTGACGGAGATGCACCAGCAGCTGAAGCCCGTCGCGGAGCAGGCGCTGCGCCGCATGCTGGTGATCGATCGCGTTGCAACGATGGAAGCGTTGCGGGCAACACAGGAGGAAGTCGACGAGCGCATCACGAGCCTGGCCGAGCGGATGGGCCGCCAGGAGGCGGAGTTGCGTCGTCAACTGCAGCAGAGCGGCCGCATCGCGGAAATCGAGGAGGAGATCACCGAGAACAAGGTGTTCGGCTACCTCGAATCGCTGTCGACGATCCAGGACTAACGAGTATCAAAGGCGAAACGAGGCGGAATGGCCACGATCTATCCACCGTACGTCATCGAGCGCACCAGCCGCGGCGAGCGCAGCTACGACATCTTCAGCCGGCTGCTCATGGACCGCATCGTGTTCCTGGGCACGCCGATCGATGACACGGTTGCCAATATCATCATCGCGCAGCTGCTGTTCCTGCAGGCCGATGACCCGGAAAAGGACATCTACCTCTACGTCAACAGCCCGGGCGGCTCGGTGTACGCGGGTCTCGCGATCTATGACACCATGCAGTACCTGAGCACGCCGGTGAACACGATCTGCATGGGGCTCGCGGCGTCCATGGGCGCGCTGCTCCTGGCCACGGGCACTGCGGGCAAGCGGAGCGCGTTGCCCAACTCGCGCATCATGATCCACCAGCCGGCCGCGGCCCAGGGGATCGGTGGGACGGCCGCGGACATCGAGATCCAGGCCAAGGAAATCCTGTACGCGCGAGAGCGGCTGAACCAGATTCTGGCAAAGCACACCGGCCAGACGGTCGAGCGGATTGCCGAGGACGTGGACCGCGACCGGTTCATGAGCGCCGAAGAAGCCAAGGAATACGGCATCATCGACCAGGTCGTCGAGCACCGGTCCCAGGTCGCCGAGGGCGATACCGCTTCGCTCACGGCCAAGGATCGTTAGATTACAGGATCGGGGCGCCCGGTACATCGGGCCGGGCGCAGGCGTTCCCCACCAGGAGTCGTGTCCGATGGCGAGCGATAAGCATCTCCGCTGCAGCTTCTGCGGCAAATCCAAGGAGTCGGTCAAGAAGTTCATTTCCGGCCCCTCGGTCTACATCTGCAACGAGTGTGTCTCGCTCTGCAACGAGATCCTCGCGGAGGAAGAGGAACGCGAAGCCGCGGAGGCGGTGCCTCGCGTACCCACGCCCCGTGAGATCAAGGAAGTCCTCGATCAGTACGTCATCGGCCAGGAAGAAGCGAAGAAGTCTCTGTCGGTGGCCGTCTACAACCACTACAAGCGCGTCAACCACCACGGCGTGCTCGACGACGTCGAGATCGAGAAGTCCAACATCCTGCTCGTCGGACCGACCGGCGTCGGCAAGACGCTGCTCGCGCAGACGCTCGCGCGCATCCTGCAGGTGCCCTTCACGATCGCGGACGCGACGACGCTGACCGAGGCCGGCTACGTCGGTGAGGACGTCGAGAACATCCTGGTGCGACTGCTGCAGGCGAGCGACTTCAACATTGCCGAGTGCGAGCGCGGCATCGTCTACATCGACGAGATCGACAAGATCGCACGCAAGTCGGAGAATCCGTCGATCACGCGCGACGTCTCGGGTGAGGGCGTCCAGCAGGCGCTGCTCAAGATCCTGGAAGGCACGATCGCGAGCGTACCGCCGCAGGGCGGTCGCAAGCATCCGCAGCAGGAATACATCCAGATCAACACCCGCAACATCCTGTTCATCTGCGGCGGCGCATTCGACGGTCTCGAGAAGATCGTCGAGCAGCGCACCGGCCAGCGCCGGATCGGCTTTGCGGATGGCAATGCCGTGGCTCTGCACACCGATACGCCGCTCCAGGCGGCCGAGCCGGATGACCTTCTGCGCTTCGGCCTGATCCCGGAGCTCGTTGGACGCCTGCCGGTGCTCGTCACCCTCGACTCCCTCGACGAGGCCGCGCTCGTGCGCATCCTGCAGGAGCCGAAGAACGCGCTGCTCAAGCAGTACGACAAGATGTTCTCGCTCGAGAACATCCGCGTCACCTTCGAGCCGCAGGCCGTGCGCGCGATCGCGCGCCGAGCGATCGAGCGCGGCACGGGTGCCCGCGGGCTGCGCGCCGTCCTCGAGACGATCATGCGCGACGTCATGTTCGACCTGCCGTCACGCGAGGATGTGCGCGAGATCGTGGTCACGGAAGAGGCGGTGACGTCCGCGCGGCCGCCGCTGCTCGTACTGCATCCGGAGACCCGGAAGAAGGAAGCGTAGGTTCGGTCGGGCCGGGGGCCGGGGGGCAGGAACGGCGGGATACAGCGTGCGTTGTCCCCGTCGCATGCAGTGACGGTTCACATCGAGAGGATCGAGCGTCCTTGTTGATCAAGTCGGTCGAGTTCAAGGGCGCGGTAGCTGCGCCCGGCGGGCCCAAGCCTGCTTCCCTGCCCGAGATCGCATTCTCCGGGAAATCCAACGTCGGCAAGTCGTCGCTGATCAATCGCCTGCTCGGACGCACGCGCACCCCGGTCGCACGCGTATCCGCTACACCGGGCAAGACGCAGGAAATCAACTTCTACGAGGTGCGAGCGGCCGCGGCCGGCGGCGACGACGCCTCGTTCTTCCTGGTCGATCTGCCGGGCTACGGTTTCGCGCGCGTGCCGATGGCAGTGCGTGCAAAGTGGCAGCCGTTGATGGAGAGCTATCTGGGCGGCTCGAAGGAGTTGAAGGGGATCGTGCAGCTCATCGATGCACGCCACGGTCCGAGCGCGGACGACCGTCGCATGATCAGCTATCTCGCGAGCCTTGGAGTACCGACCCTCTTCGTGCTCACGAAGGCGGACAAGCTGGGCAAACGAGAACGTGCGAAGCAGCTTGCGAAGGTCACGGAGGATCTGGACGTCGATCCCGAGCAGGTGCTGACGTTCTCGGCTCGAACGGGTGAGGGGCGCGAGGAACTGCTGGGGAGCCTGGAGGCGTTGTTGGTCGGTTGAGGCGGGTGTTTCACTGCCGCCCTTCCCCGTGGTGAAACCCCGACTGTCAACCGCTCGGCGCAGGCCTGCGCCTACAGCGGTATCTCGTACTCCTTGATCTTCCGGTAGAGCGTGCGCTCGCCCATACCGAGCATTTCTGCCGCCTTGCGGCGATTGCCGCCCACGTCCTTGAGTGCGGCGAGGATGGCGGCCTTCTCGATCTCCTGCAGCGTCATTCCCGGCCGGTAGACGACGACCGAGTGTTCGTCCTCACTGTCGACGTCCTCGATCTCGAGATGATCGAGCGAGCGACCGTGTGGATGCATCGAGTCGTGACCGACGGCGGTGACCGCGACCGGTTGCGCGACACCATCACCACCATACTGGAACGGCGGTGGCGGCATGGAAGGCAGCGTGTGGGTACGGCGGTACTGCTCGAACTGCGAACGCAGCTCCTCCATGTCGATGCGCAACTGAAGGATCGTGCGAAACACGAACTCGAGTTCCGGTGACGGTGCGTGCTCGAGGCCGTGCGTGGCACCCACGATCGGCACCGGCAGCATGCGTGAACTGCTGCGCGCGCCCTCGCGCATCTCGGGCGGCAGATCCTCGGGCTCGATGCGCGTGCCCGGCGCCATCACGCACATCGACTCGACCAGGTTGCGCATCTCGCGCACGTTACCGGGCCAGTCATAGTGGATCAGGCGTTGCATCGTTTCCGGCGCGAGACTGATCGGCGGCCGGCCCATCTCCCTGCTCGTTTCGCGTATGAACGTGTCCATGAGCAGCGGGATGTCGTCGCGCCGCTCGCGCAGCGGCGGCAGGTGGATCTGCACGACGTTGAGGCGATAGTACAGGTCACCGCGGAACCGGCCGGTCTCGACCTGTGTGCGCAGGTCCTGGTTCGTCGCTGCGATCACTCGCACGTCGACGGCGATCGATTCCTCGCCGCCCACCCGCATGAACTCGCGCTCCTCGAGCACGCGCAGCAGCTTCGTCTGTGTCGCCATCGGCATCTCGCCGATCTCGTCGAGGAAGAGCGTACCCCTGTCTGCCAGCTCGAAGAAGCCCTTGCGCTGGCCGATTGCGCCGGTGAAGGCCCCCTTCTCGTGACCGAAGAGCTCGGACTCCAGCAACGTTTCCGGCAGTGCCGCGACGTTCGCCGCGATGAACGCGCGATTGCGACGCGGTGACAGCATGTGGATGCCGCGCGCGATGCGCTCCTTGCCCGTTCCGCTCTCGCCGGTGACGAGCACCGTCGAGTTCACGGACGCGACCTGCACCACCCGCTCGAGCGCATCCATCATGGGCTCGGACTCGCCGATGATACCGGTCAGCGTGCGCAGGCGCGTGCGCTGCACGAGCAGCTGGCCTGTGCGGGACACCGCATCGATGTCGATCGGTTTCGTGAACGCCCGCGTCAGCCCCAGCTGCCAGCGCATTTCCGGCGTCGTCTGTGTAGTCGAGTCGGCGAGGCCGATGACCGGCAGATGGTCGTGCTCGGCGGCTTCGCGGACCAGCCGGCGTGCCTGCTTTTCTGCCAGACCGCCGCTCAGGATGAGCAGCGCAGGGTCGCGCACGTCGGCGATCTTCTCGCCGGGCGTAACCAGCTCGACCGCATAGCCAGCCGCTTCGAACGCGTCGCGCAGCCTCACGGCCGGCGCGAGATCGTATGTCGTAATGAGGACGGTTTCAGCCATGGACGCGTGTCAATGTCAATCCGCTGAATGATTCTGCGTATCGATACCGCGCAGCAACGCTATCGCATGCGCGACGAGCGGCTCGAGTACGGTGAGTCCGTCGCGCACGCCGCCGGTGCTGCCCGGCAGATTCACGATCAGGGTGCTGCCACGCAGGCCGGCAATACCACGAGAGAGAAACGCATACGGCGTCGCGGCAGCACCGTGCGCACGAATCGCCTCCGGTATGCCGGGCACATCGCGCTCGATGACGGCGCGCGTCGCCTCCGGCGTCACGTCGCGCGCGGTGAAGCCGGTGCCGCCGGTCGTGATCACGAGTTCGGCGCCCGCCTGATCGACGAGCCGTAGCAGTGCGGCCGTGATCGCAGCGGCGTCGTCGTTCACGACGTGATGTGCGATCAGGGTGCGCGGCGGCACCTCCGCCCATGCCGCGAGCGCTGCGCCGCTCGTGTCCTCACGCCTGCCCGACGCAACGCCATCAGAGATGGTCAGAACTGCAACGCGGACCGTCTGCACTACTTCCGCGCCGTTCCGTCCTTGTAGAACGGCGGCCGCACGATCTCCGCCGGCACCGCCTTGCCGCGCACCATCACTTCGATCATCGTGCCCGGCCGGGCCGCTTCGACCGGCACGTACGCGAGGCCGACTCCCTTCTCGAGCGATGGCGCGTGCACGCCGCTCGTCACCTCGCCGGCCGGCTCGCCGTCGATGCGGATCTCATAGCCGTGACGCGGGAAGCCACGCTCCTGCAGCACGAATGCGACGAGGCGGTCGCGCACGCCGTCGCTCTTCTGCTTCTGCAACGCTTCGCGGCCGACGAACTCGCCCTTGTCGAGTTTCGTAACCCAGCCGAGTCCCGCTTCGAGTGGTGTGCGGCGCTCGTCCAGGTCGTTGCCGTAGAGGATGTAGCCCATCTCCAGGCGCAGTGAGTCGCGCGCGCCGAGACCGACCGGCAGCACACCGTCGTCCTGGCCGGCCTCGAGGATGCGCGTCCATACCCGTACCGCGCTGTCGGCCGGCAGATACAGCTCGAAGCCGTCCTCACCCGTATAGCCGGTGCGGCTGATGATCGTGGGCACGTCCGCGACGTCGCCCTCGGCAAAGTGGTAGTATGCGATCGTATTGAGCTGCGCCTCGGTCAGCCGCTCCAGCACCCGCTGCGCACGCGGGCCCTGCAACGCGAGCAGTGCAGTCTCGTCGGAGCGGTCGATGACCTGTGTGCCGAAACGCTCCGCATACTGCATGATGTGGTCGCGGTCCTTGTCCTTGTTCGACGCGTTCACGACGACGAGGTAATGATCCTCGAAGCGGTACACGATGCAGTCGTCGATCGCGCCGCCGTCCTCGTTGCACAGCACGGTGTATTGCGCCTGGCCGACGGCGATCTTCGATGCGTCGTTCGTCGTCACGTACTGGAGCAGGCCGAGCGCGTCACCGCCGCGAATCTCGAGCTCACCCATGTGGGAGACGTCGAACAGGCCGGCGCGTTCGCGCACCGCCTTGTGCTCCTGAATGATGCCTGTTGGATA
>CAYLME010000063.1:0-2557 GCA_964384585.1 uncultured Gemmatimonadaceae bacterium
GGATCCAGCGGGCCGACCTGCGTGAAGTACCAGTTGCGCAGCAGGTTCATCACGTTGTGGTACATGTTGACCTCGGCCTTCAGGATCTGACCCGTGCGCGGGTCCACCACCTGGCCGCCGGTCGCGTTCTGGACTTCGCTCGGGCGCCAGTAGACGACCGAGTTGTTCGCGGAATAGATCGAGAAGAGCGAGTCCTCCTGCTCCGTCGGCGCGACGCGCGCCTCGATCGCATTGCGGAAGCCGGCAGCCTCGTACGCCGGGATCCAGTCCTCGATGCCGCGCTTGACCCACGGCTGCAGCCACTCCGGCGTCGCGGGATCGATCCAGAACACGATCTTCTCGACCGGATCCGAGACCGTTGCCGCAGGGTTCGCCTTTTCCAGACGGAAGCGGCGGATGTAGCGGCGCTGCTCGGCCCGGTGCTCCGGTCGCGAGTAGTCGAAGTTCGAGATCGAGATGAACCCGACACGCGCGTCCCACAGCCGCGGCATCATCGGATCAGCGGGCAGCACGCGGAACGACCAGTGCACATCGGCGCTCGCCGTCTCCGGCCGCTGGTCCGCGCCCGGCTGTGGCGTCGGCGCGAACGGACCCGTCGGACGCGGCGCGTTGCCGGTCTGCACGGCGTCGATCTCGATGCTCGTCGCTGTCGCGAACGCGTGCCGCACGAAGCTGCGGTCGGAGTTCGGGCTCTCGACGGCCGTCATCTCGCGGATGTTCGTCGTGAACAGCCTGGTCGCTTCGACCACTGCGGCGCTGTCCGGTCCCCATGAGGCGATGTCCATCGAGGCGATGATCGGGCCGAAGCGCAGGCGGTCCACGCCGCGCGCGATCGCGCTCGTCGTGTCAGCGGTGACGTCGTACTGCAGCCTGCGCAGAAGTACGCGGTTGCCCTCCCGCTCGAAGCGGACGTACGCCGTGTTCGCACTGCCGCTGCCTGCCGCTACGCGGCGCAGCATGGCCATGTCCTGGCCGAGCACGGAGCGCGGGATCTCGAGGAACAGCTTTTCGCCGATGCGGTGCACATCCATGATCCCGGACGATGTGATCGCCTCGCCCGTGATCACCCGGTTGTAGGGGCGCGGCCCCTGCTGGGCCCGGCCGGCCGCGGCGCTGTCGCCGCGTGCCTGGGCGCCCGCGGGTGGCGTCGGCTGCTGCGGGGCGGCTTTCGCCGCACATCCGGTCAACAGGGAAATGGAGAGAACGGCGGACAGCACCGCTGCGCTACGCGCTCGGCTCATGACTCACTCCTCGAGAAGTGCCTGTCTGGTAACAAAGGGCGGCCGGCAGCCGCGCTCCCGGGCAGGGGTCGCCATAGTGAGCGCAACGCCGGCGTTTGTAAAGAAGGACGCGCTTCGTCCGCCCGGCGTTGGGGCAGAGTGACGTTCGTCCCGGCCGGACCCCGGCATGGTCCCCCGGAACGCGAATGCGGTCACGCTCACGTCAACGCCCGGAACCTGTCGCGCGTCTTTCGGTAGAGGCAGGATACACAACGTCACATCAGCACTGCGGTTCCCGCGGTGCCGCGCTCATGGTGGGCGCTTCCGAAGACAGGCAGCTCCACCCGCACCCTGACCCCCGAGCGCTGCAACTGTGGAAGGTCTGCTCGCATTCCTCTTCAAGTACCGGCCGGCGGTGTTCGACGCCGGCCGTGTCGGCTTCGCGCCACCGCTGCCAGGCCCGTGGATCATGGCATTCGTGGTGCTCGTGGCTGTCGGCGTGGCGGTGCTCTACGGGCGCGTGCCGCGGCGCACGATGCTGCAGAAGGGGACGCTCGCAGCGCTGCGCATCGGTGCGCTCGCAATTCTCGGCGTTTCACTGTTGCGACCACAACTCGTGCTTTCGACGGTGGTGCCGCAGCAGAACCACGTGGCGGTCCTGGTGGATGACTCCCGCAGCATGCGGATCGTCGATGGTGGTGAGCCACGTGCCGCGGCAGCACAGCGCGCGCTGGCACCGGACGGTGCACTGCTGCAGGCGTTGTCGGATCGTTTCCGCGTGCGCCAGTACGCCTTCTCCGAGGCAACCCGTCGCCTGGACGACGTCACGACCCTGTCGTTCGCGGGTGAGCGCACGCGCCTCGCGTCCGCACTCGATCGTGCCCGCACGGATCTCGTGTCGCTGCCGGTTGCCGGGATCGTGGTAGTGAGCGACGGTGGCGAAAGCGACGCGGCGTCACTGACGGAGTCGCTGCTCGCGCTGCGCGCCGCCGGCGCACCCGTATACGCTGTCGGCGTAGGCCGCGAGCATGTGGACCGCGATATCGAGTTGAGTCGGGCCGGCGCACCTGCAGAAGTGCTGCAGGGCGCGACACTGGCAACCGACCTGATCATCACGCAGCGTGGCTACGCAGGGCAGCGCGTGGACATCATCGTCGAGGACGAGGCCCGCATCGTCGCCCGCGAGTCGGTCGAGCTGCCGCGCGACGGGGAGCCGGTTCCCGTGCGCGTGTCGTTCACCGCCTCGGAGCCGGGCGCGCGCCGTTTCACCTTCCGCATTCCTCCGCGCGACGACGAGCGCATCGTCGAGAACAACGTGCAGGACATGCTCATCCACG
>CAYLME010000063.1:2567-18709 GCA_964384585.1 uncultured Gemmatimonadaceae bacterium
GTGCGCGATGCGCGCGAGAAGGTGCTGTACTTCGAGGGCGAGCCTCGGTTCGAGATGAAGTTCCTGCGTCGCGCGGTCGAGGAGGACGGCAACCTCCAGCTCGTCGTGCTGCAGCGCACGGCCGCGAACCGGTTCCTGCGGTTTGCGGTGGACAGTGCGGGCGAGCTGGCGGACATCTTCCCGCGCACGCGCGACGAGCTGTTCCGCTACCGCGCGCTCGTCCTGGGCAGCGTGGAAGCGAGCTTCTTCACGCACGACCAGCTGCAGATGATCGCGGACTTCGTCAGCGAGCGAGGCGGCGGCCTGCTCGTGCTCGGCGGCCCGCGCGCGCTCGCCGAAGGTGGCTGGGCGGGAACGCCGGTCGCAGACGTGCTGCCGGTCACGCTGCCGGAGCAGGGTAACACGCGGTATTTCGAGGAACTGCGGATCCAGCCGACGCGTGACGGCGCGGCACACGCCGTCACACGTCTTGCCGCGAGCGCCGACTCCGCGGCCGCGGTCTGGCGGCGATTGCCGCCGCTGACCGTCTTCAATCGCGTCGGCCGCGCGAAGCCGGGTGCGACGGTGCTGCTGACCGGCGCAGGTCGCGACGGCGACCAGGCCGTGCTGGCTGCGCAGCGGTACGGTCGCGGGCAGGCCGTCGTCTTCACGCCCCATGATTCGTGGATGTGGCAGATGCACGCCGACGTGCCGGTGGAGGACATGTCGCACGAGACGTTCTGGCGCCAGATGCTGCGCTGGCTCGTGGATGGTGTCCCGCGTCAGGTCGTCGCACGCGTGGAGCGCGACCGCGTGAGCGCCGGCGAGCCCGTGCGCCTGGCCGCGCAGGTGGACGACGAGCGCTACATCGGCGTGAACAGCGCCGATGTGATCGCGCGCGTGACCGCACCGTCGGGCGAAACGAGCGAGGTGCCGCTGACGTGGACGATCGAGCGCGACGGCACGTATGCCGCGAGTTTCTCCGCCGCCGAGGACGGGCTGCACCGCGTGGACGTGCTCGCGACGATCGACGGCCGCAGTATCGCGAGCGAGCCCGCATGGTTCCGTGTCGCGCCCGCAATGAGCGAGTACTACGACGCCGGCATGCATGCCTCTCTGCTGCGCCGTATCGCCGAGGAAACCGGCGGGCGCTACTACACGCTCGACGAGGTCGCCCGGCTGCCCGAAGACCTGGCCGTTGCCGGCCATGGCGCCACCGTGGTGGAAACCCGCGAGCTCTGGGACATGCCTGTCCTCTTCCTGCTCCTCCTCGCGCTCGTCGGCGCGGAGTGGGGCATGCGACGGCGCTGGGGCCTCGTATGAGTCGCTCGCGTCGTGTCGGCCCGCACATTCGCCGCGTGTGGCGCGCGCTCCTCACGCTCGCTGCATGCCTGGCCATGGCCGCGCCGGCTGCGGCGCAGCGCACGCATGTGCTGATCGTGTCCGGTATTTCAGGCGAGCCGCGCTTCGCCGCGCAGTGGGACGCGTGGTCCCGGTCACTTGCGAGTGGCCTCGAGCGCGCGGGCGTCAGCAGCGATGACATCGTTCGACTCGCGGAGCGCGCGGGCAACGGCATCGCTGCACGTTCCACGAAGGACGATCTCGGCAGGCAGGTCCTGCGCATCGGAGCGGCCGCCGGTCCGGACGACCAGGTGCTGCTCGTGTTCTTCGGCCACGGTTCCGGGAGCGGCGGCGACGCACGCATCAACCTGCCCGGTCCGGATATCACGGCGCGCGAGCTCGGCGTCATGCTGCAGTCCTTCTCGACGCAGCGCGTGGTCGTCGTGAACGCGGCGAGCGCGAGTGGTGACTTCCTCGAGCCGCTGGCCGGCAGGAATCGCGTGATCATTACCGCCACGCGATCTGCGGGGCAGAACAACGAGACGGTGTTCGGCGAGCATTTCGCTGCCGCGTTCGCCAGCGGCAACGCCGACACGGACAAGGACGGTCGCATCTCACTGCTCGAGGCGTTCGAGTACGCCCGGCTGGAGGTCGAGCGGGTATATTCGTCCACGAACCGGATGCGGACGGAGCACGCGCTGCTCGATGCGACCGGCGATGGTGCAGGCGTCACGGAGCCCGTTGCCGGCGGCGCCGATGCGGAGGTGGCGGGCTCGATCTTCTTCGGCAGCGGCGGTGCCGCGGCGCGTGCGGGCGCAGCCGCTCCGGCTGGTGCGAGCGCAGAGCTGCGAGCGCTCTACGAGAGGCGAGCGGAGACGCAGTCCCTGATCGATGCATTGCGTGCGCGGCGTGACCGGATGAGCCAGCCGCAGTACGAGCAGGAGCTGGAAGCGCTGCTCGTGGAGCTGGCGACGATCAACCAGTCGATTCGCCGGATGGAAGGGGGCGACCGATGATGCGGGCGCACCATGCACCGGCAAGACATTCGCTCGGGCGGACGGTTCTGCTCGTCACGCTCGCACTCGTGATGCAGCCCGGCTGCGCGCGCGCGCAGGAGGACGGGCGGGCTGCACTGCGCACGGGTCGCTACGACGAGGCCATCGCTGCGCTGCGGCGCGAGGCGGCGGGTGGCAGTGCCGAATCGATGACCGCACTCGTGCGCGCACTGATCGAGGTCGGGCGTTACGAGGACGCCGAGTCGGCCGTCCGTGAGCGCGGTGGCGATATCCCCCCCTCGCTGGGCGCTGCGTACGGGGAGGCGCTGCTGGCGCAGGGGAAGGTGACGGAAGCGGAGAGGGCGTTCCTTCTGGCAATGCAGGGGCGCTCACCCCTCGAAGCGCCGGATGGGCCTCTGTCCGCACCGCCCCAGGCGCGCGCCGGCACCGAACGCGCTCTCCTGGACGCCGGGCTCCTCGCCTGGCGGACGGGCCGGCGGGAACAGGCGTACGACTACTTCGACCGGTTCATCGACCTCTACAACAGCGGCCGGGTCCAGACGTCAGAGGGCCTCGCGGCGGTCGGCGTCGCAGTCAGCTATCTCGGCCGTCGCGACCCGCAGCTCTTCCACGACGCCAACCGCGCGCTTGGCGAGGCGATCACGCGCGACCCGGCCAACCACGAGGCGCGCGTACAACAGGGACTGCTGTTCCTGGAGAAGTACAACACGACCGATGCCGGCGCGCTGTTCCGTGAAGTGCTCGAGCAGAACCCGCGACACCCGGGTGCACTGCTCGGCATGGCGCGTGTCCGGATGACCGAGGGCGTCGGTGATCCGGGCGAGCCGGTCCTGCAGGCGCTCGAGACGAACCCGCGCTCGGTCGATGCGCACCTGCTGCGCGCGCGCATGCACATGACGGCGGAACGCTACGACAGCGCGGCCGCGTCGATTGCGCGCGCACTGGCCGTGGACAGCAGCTCTCTCGACGCGCATACCATGGCCGCTGCGAACGCCTGGCTCCGCGACGACGACTGGAATCGTGCAGTGCAGGGCGTGCTGCGACGCAACCCGCATCACTCGGCGGTCTACACGACCATCGGTGAGCTGGCGGTGCAGACGCGCAGGTACCGCGATGCGGTGCGCATGGCGGAGCGCGCGATCGCGGTGGACTCGACGGACTGGTCGGCCCACGCGTTGCGCGGGCTCAACCAGATGCGTATCGGCGACGTTACCGCGTCGCGCGCCTCACTGGAGTCTGCATTCGCGGGCGATCCCTTCAACGTGTGGGTGAAGAACACGCTCGACCTGCTGGACACGTACCCGCAGTATGTCGAACGTACGACGCCGCGTTTCGTGTTCTTCCTGCACCAGCGTGAGGCCGACCTGCTCTTCCCGTACGCTGCGGCGCTCGCCGAGGAGGCGTACACCGTGATCGCCGGGCGCTACGGCCATGATCCGGAAACGCCGGTCCGCGTCGAGGTCTACCCGCGGCATGCGGACTTTTCGGTGCGCACCGTCGGACTCGCCGGTCTCGGCGCACTGGGCGTCAGCTTCGGCAACATCCTGGCAATGGACTCGCCCGCTGCCCGCGAACCCGGTTCGTTTCACTGGGGCTCGACGCTCTGGCACGAGATCGCGCACGCGGTCACTCTCGGCGCGTCGGCGCATCGCGTGCCGCGCTGGCTGACGGAAGGCATCAGCGTACACGAGGAGCGCCGCGCCCGGCCCGGCTGGGGCGACCACTTCTCGCTCGATTTCGCCGTCGCCTACGACACGGGTCAGCTGCGCCCACCGAGCCAGCTCAACGAGGGATTCGTCCGGCCGCGCTTCCCGGGCGAGGTCGGGCTGTCGTACTACATGGCATCGCTGGTCGTGGAATGGATCGAGGAAACCCGCGGGCTGTCCGCGCTGCGCGCCATGCTGGACGAATACCGCGACGGCCGTTCGAACGCTGACGTGATCCAGCACGTGCTGCGCATGTCGCCCGAACAGCTGGACGCTGCGTTCGACGCCTGGCTGCGCGCGCGCCATGGTGCGCAGCTCGACGCGGTCGCACTGCGGGACGGCCGGGCGGGCGGCCCGTTCCTCGACCGGCTGGCCGAGGGTCGCACGGCGCTCGAGCGCGGCGATGCGGCTGCCGCAGAAGAGGCACTGCAGCAGGCGATCACGCTCTTTCCGGAATACGCAGGCGCGGACTCGCCGCGCCGCCTGCTCGCGCGCATCCGGCTGCAGCAGGGCGACACGGCGGGCGCGGCCGAGTTCCTGGAGCAGCACACCGCGTTCGCCGGTACGGACCTGGACGCGCTCCATGAGCTGGCGGCGCTGCAGGCGTCGCTCGGCGATCATGCCGGCGCAGCGGCAACGTTGACGCGGGTGGTCTACGTGCATCCGTATGACCCGGCGCTGCACAGTCAGGTCGCGGCGTACTGCGACGCGGCCGGTGACATGGCCGGCGTCGTACGTGCGCGCTCGGCACTCGTCGCGCTCGCGCCCGTCGATCGCGCGGAGGCGCTCTACCAGCTCGCGCTGGCGCAGCACCGGGCGGGCGACAACGCTGCCGCCCGGCGGACCGTGCTGCAGGCGCTCGAGATCGCACCGAACTACGAGGCGGCGCAGATGCTGCTGCTGGAGGTGCGTCGATGAAACGGTGGCTGCTCCTTGTAGGACTCGCGGCGACGCTGCCGGCGGCGCGCGCCGTGCTCGACGCGAGCCGGCCGCAGTGGCCGGACTCCCGCCCGGAGGCGCGACAGGACGCGCAGCGGGTGCAGGAACCCTGGCCCGACAACACGGACTACGACGGCACGTTCAAGTTCGCGCGCATCCGCTATGACGAGCGCGGATTCCGTCGCATGGGCGAGCCGCCCTGGCACCACGACTACCCGTTTGCCGAGCGCAACCTCGGAGCCATCCTTTCGGAGCTGACGTACGTGCGCGCGTTCCGGGAAGGGGGCAACGTCTTCCGGCTCGGCGACCCGGAGCTGTTCCGCTATCCGGTCGCACTGCTCTCCGAGCCGGGCGAATGGCAACCGGACGAACCGGAGATCGAGGCGCTGCGTGCGTACCTGCAGAAGGGCGGCTTCATCATCTTCGACGACTTCGTGCGGGAACGCGCGCTGCGGCAGCTTGCGATCAACATGCAGCGGGCATTCCCGGGCATCGTCCCGATTCTGCTCACGAAGGACGCACCGATCTTCCAGACGTTCTTCGAGATCGAGTCGCTCGAGATGCTGCACCCGTACCGCGGCGTGCCGTCCAGCTTCTACGGCTTCTTCGAGGACAACGACATGTCGAAGCGTATGCTCGCAATCGCGAACTACAACAACGACCTGGGCGAGCTGTGGGAGTACGCCGCCGAGGGCTTCTTCCCGGTGGACCTGACGAACGAGGCGTACAAGTTCGGTGTGAATTACGTGCTGTACACGCTGACGCGCTAGCGTCCTGATCATGGAGCCCGCCAGCATCTTCGAATGCCGGCGGGTTCCGGACCCGGGGCGGATTCGCAAATACGGTCGCGGCGGCGGGCACACCGGGCAGGGCATCAACAACAGGGGGCACTCTTGGCGATGGCATCGGTCGTGACGGAGCAGCAGACACCGCTCGGGCAGGACGACGTCGAGCTGGCAGAGCGGATGAGTGCGGGCGCGCAGCGCGTCCGGGCCGAGCTTCGCAAGCGCATCATCGGGCAGGACGCAGTCATCGATCAGATGCTGCTCACGCTCTTCGTCGGCGGCAATTCACTGATCATCGGCGTGCCCGGCCTCGCGAAGACGCTGCTCGTACAGTCGCTGGCACAGGTGCTGGCACTCGATTTCGCGCGCATCCAGTTCACGCCCGACCTGATGCCGTCCGACATTACCGGTACGGACATCCTGCAGGAGGACGCGAACGGCCGTCGCACGATGACGTTCGCGCCCGGTCCCGTCTTCACCAACGTGCTGCTCGCGGACGAGATCAACCGGACGCCGCCCAAGACGCAGTCCGCATTGCTCGAGGCGATGCAGGAGCACCGTGTCACGGTGCAGGGGCGGACGTACACGCTGGACGAGCCGTTCCACGTCTTCGCAACGCAGAACCCGATCGAGCTGGAGGGCACCTACCCCCTGCCCGAGGCGCAGCTCGACCGTTTCATGTTCCAGATCGTGATCGACCACATGCCGGAGCAGGACGAGCTCGCCGTCGTGCGCGCGACGACCTCGACGCTCGGCGAAGCGCCGCAGCAGGTGATGACAGGCGGTGAGCTGCTCGCATACCAGCAGCTCGTCCGTCGCGTTCCGGTGTCCGATGCAGCGTTGCAGTACGCGGTCACGCTCGTGCGCCAGAGCCGGCCGGGCGAGGGCGCACCGCAGCACGTGCGCGACTGGGTCGGTTACGGCGCAAGCGTGCGTGCCGCGCAGTACCTGACGCTCGGCGCGAAGGCGCGCGCACTGCTCGACGGCCGCACGCACGTTGCGTTCGAGGATGTACGCGCCCTGGCGCACCCCGTACTGCGACACCGCGTGCTGCTCAACTTCCATGCGCAGTCCGAGCGCATCACGCCCGACATGGTGATCGAACGACTGCTGGACGCGGTCAAACCGCCCGCGTCAGGGATGCGCTGACGTGGCGACGTCCCGCGCGCTTCCGGGCGCACGCTTCGTCGATCCCGCCGTGCTCCAGCGCATCGACGACCTGGAGCTCGTTGCGAAGACCGTGGTGGACGGGTTCATCAACGGCCTGCATCGCTCGCCGTACCTGGGCCTGTCACTCGATTTCGCGGAGCACCGCGCCTACATGCCCGGCGACGACATCCGTCGTATCGACTGGCGCCTGTACGCGCGCACGGATCGCTACCACGTGAAGGAGTTCGAGGCGGATACCAACGCCAACTTCGTCGTGCTGCTGGACGTCTCCCGCTCGATGTCCTACCACGGCACCGGTATCGCGAAGCTCGACTACGCGCGCATGCTGGCCGGCTCGCTGGCGTACTTCGCGTCGCGCCAGCGCGACCGAGTCGGCCTGGTCACGTTCGATGACGACGTGGTGGACTACGTGCCGCCGTCCGCGAAGCATCTCGAAGTCCTGTTGCACACGCTGGATCGCGCGCGGCCTGGACGGCAGGGCACGCTCGTACCGCCGATGCGCAAGATCGTCGAGCTGCTCGGCCGGCGCGGCATCGTCGCGCTCATCTCCGATCTGTACGAGGAACCGGAGTCCGTGGCCGACGCGGTGCGCGCGCTGCGCTACGCCGGCAACGACGTCATCGTTTTCCACCTGCTCGACCCGACGGAGCTCACGTTCCCGTTCGACGCGGCGCAGAGCTTCGAGGACCTCGAAACGGGTGAGCGCATGCCCGTCGTGCCCGACGCGCTGCGCGAGCGTTATCAGCAGATGGTGCAGGGGCACGTGAACACGCTGCGCAACCTGCTGCGTGCGGATCGCATCGATTACGCGCTGCTCGACACGTCACAGCCGCTGGAGCACGCGCTCTTCGCGCTGCTATCCGAGCGCGAGCGGCTGCAGCAGGCCGGCCGCAGGAACGGCGGTATCGCATGAGCCGCGTTCTCGCGATCACGATCCCGGGCTGCGCCGGTGCGCGAGGGTTGCGCGCATGACGTTTCTCGCGCCGCTCTTCCTGCTCGGGCTCATCGCCGTCGGTGTGCCGGTCGCGCTGCACCTGATGCACCGGGAGCGGCCGGATGCCGTGCAGTTCCCGTCGCTCATGTTCCTGAAGCAGATTCCGCACAAGTCCGTGCGTCGGCGTCGTCTGCGCGACCATCTGCTGTTTGCCGCGCGCGTGCTTGCGCTCGTGCTGCTGGCCGCCGCGTTCGCGCGGCCGTTCGTGGACCGGGTGCCCGTGGCGGGCGGCGGACTGCTGCCGGCGCGCGACGTCGTGCTGCTGATCGACCGGTCCTACAGCATGGGCTACGGCGACCGCTTCGAGCGTGCGCTCCAGCAGGCGCGCGCGCAGATCGACGGGTTGCGCCAGGACGATCGCGCGGCCATCGCGTACTTCGATGAGCGTGCGGTCGTCGTGACCGGGCAGACCGGGGACAGGATGGTCCTCCGCGCTGCCCTCGATACCGCCGGCATCAGCCCGCACCGCACCAGCTACAGCGCCGCGCTGCGGGCCGCACAGGCACTGCTCGAGGCGTCCGACCGACCTCAGCGCGAGGTCGTGCTGATCAGTGATTTCCAGCAGGGCGGCTGGGATGGAGACGCGAGCGCACGACTTCCAGTCGGAACAGCGCTCACGACGGTGCCCGTCGGTGACGAGGCCACGACGAACACCATGCTCGCCGGCGTCGCACTCGCGCGCGAACGGTTCGAGGGGCGTGAGCGCGTGCGCGTGACAGCGCGTATTGCTCACCGCGGCGCCGCGTCACGCAGTGCCTCCGTCGTTCTGGAGGTGAATGGACAGGCGGTGCAGTCGCTGCCGTTCGAGACCGATGCAGGCGCCGTGAGCGACGTCGCGTTCGCACCACTCACGCTGCCGGCCGGTTCTGCGCGCGGTACGGTCCGACTCGATGCCGACGACCTCCCGGCCGACGACACGTTTCACATCGTGCTCAGCGCAGCCCGCCCGGTGCGCGTGCTGCTCGTCGAGGGCGGCGGCAGTGGAGCGCCGTCGTCCCTCTACCTGCGGCGCGCCCTCGGCGTGGGCGCTGATCCGGAGTTCAGCGTCCGTACGAGCGGCGACGTGAGCTCTGCTGTAATCGCGGAGGCGGATGTCGTGCTGCTGAACGGTGCGCAGTGGCCGACCGGTGCCGCAGGCACGCGGCTCGACGACTTCATTGCCGGCGGTGGCGGCGTGCTCGCCGTGCTCGGTGCGACCGGCAGCCTGCCCCCGTGGATCGGCCAGGCCGGTACACCCGCCGATCGTGCGCGCGACGGCGGCGGCGCGATCGGCTGGACGGAGTACTCGCACGCCGCGCTCGCGCTGTTCCGCGACCCGCGCAACGGTGACCTCGGCACGGCGCGCCACTACCGCTACCGCACCACGCAGCCGGCAGACTCCACGCGCGTGCTCGCCCGATTCGATGACGGCGCCGCCGCAATCCTGGAGGCGCGCCGCGGCCGCGGACGCGTCGTCGTGTTCACATCCACACTGGACACGTACTGGAACGACCTGCCGCTGCAGCCCGTCTTCGTGCCGCTGCTGCATCGCCTGACCGCCTATGGCGCGGACTGGCGAACCGAGCCGCCCGCGATGACCGTCGGGGATGCGTTCCTGCTCGAGGACAGTACACTCATGGTCGTTGCGCCGGACGGCACGCCGCTCGACACCCGCAGTGGGCGTGCAGGCGCGGTGATGGCGCTCGAGCAGCCCGGGTTCCACGAGTTGCGGGCGCCCGACGGCACCCGGACCGTGCGCGTGATCGCTGCGAACGTGGATCGTGCGGAATCCGACCTCACGACCATGCAGCCGGCCGCGCTCGCGGCGGCTGCCGCGCCGGGAGCGGGGGGAGCGGGGGGAGCCGCCGCGGTCGCGGATGTGACCGTGCTCAGCCTGGCCGAGCGTGAGCGACGGCAATCCCTGTGGTGGTACGTGCTTGCGGCAGCAATCGTGCTGCTCGCGGTCGAGACGGTCCTGGCGACGAAGCCCTCCCGTGTCATGCGAAGCGGAGGCACACCATGAAGCGAAACGATCCCAGGCTCTTCCACCTGATCCGCGCGGTACGCAACCGCTGGCGGCTCAAGCTGCTCGTGCGCGGCCTCGCGTACACGGGTGCTGCCGCACTCCTGCTCTTCGTGCTGCTGTCGTTCCTGGCCAGCAGCAGCGGATTTGCGCCAGTCGCCGTGATCGCATTGCGTGTACTCGGCTGGGGTGCGGTGGCCGCCGTCGCGTGGTACTGGCTGGTGCGACCACTGCTCTCGCGCCCGTCCGATCAGCGGGTCGCACTCTACATCGAGGAGCACGAACCCTCGCTGCGCAATGCACTGGTCAGCGCACTCGACAGCCCGGACGCGTCGCCCGCTCTGGTACGCCGTACACTGGAGGATGCGCTGAAGCGCATGCACGCGATTCACGACGGCCGCGACTTCGAGCGCCGTGAGCTGCGCTGGTCCGGTGCCATGCTCGCCGCCGTGGTGGTGCTCGCGCTCGGGCTGGTCGCCGCACGGCCCGCCACGCTCCGTCACGGTGCCGACGCACTGCTGAATCCGCTCGCACGCATCGAGACTGCGCGACCCTTCAGCATCGACGTTGCACCGGGTGATACGACGATCGCACGCGGCGCGGACGCGACCGTGCGTGGGATGCTGCGCGGCTTCGTCGCTTCCGGCGCTGACGTGCTCGTGCGCACCGGCGCCGACTCGTCGTTCGCGCGCATCCCCATGGAAACGGCAGACGACAGCACCACGTTCGAGACGATCCTCTTCACGCTGCGCGCCGACGCGGAGTACTTCATCGAATCCGGCGACGTCCGCTCGACCGTGCATCGCATCACGGTCGCGGATCTGCCGTATGTCGATCGGCTGGCAATGGAGTACATCTTCCCCGCGTACACGAACCTGCCGCCCCAGGTGGTCGAGGTTGGTGGCGACATCGCGGCACTGCGCGGTACGACCGTGCGACTGACGGTGACACCGACGATACCCGTCTCATCCGGCCGCATCGTGCTCGACGGCGGTGACGAGGTCGCGCTCACGCTGCAGCCGGACGGACGCCTCACCGGCGCGGTCGTGGTGCGACGTGCGGGTTACTACCACATCGAGCTCGACGCAGGCAGCGGCATGCTCGAAGCGTCGCCGCGCTACACGATCGATGCGCTGGACGACCGTGGCCCCACGGTCCGCTTCAGTGCGCCCGGACGCGATACGCGGCCGACGAGCATCGACGAGGTGTTCCTCGAGGCGCAGGCGGACGACGATTACGGCGTCGCACAGATCGACCTGGTGTACTCGGTCAACGGCGGCGCAGACCAGACGGTACCGATCTATCGCGGCCGCGCGCTCGAGCAGGTCACGGCCAACCACACGCTGTATCTCGAGGAACTGGGGCTCGAGGCCGGTGACCTGGTGTCGTACTATGCGCGCGCCCGGGACAACAGCACACACGACGTCACGAGCGATATTTACTTCCTCGCGATCCGTCCGTTCGGGCGTGATTACCGACAGGCCGAGCAGGCGCCGCCCGGCGCCGGCGAGCAGGGTGAGGACAGCGGCGACCTGACACAGGCGCAGCGCGACATCATCGCGGCGACGTTCAACGTGATCCGCGCGGGCGACACGGAAGACACGAGCGACGACCTGAACACGATCGCGCTCGCGCAGGAACGCCTGCGCGGCCAGGTCGAGACGCTCGCGCAGCGCATGCACGGCCGCGGCATCACGGCGGACACGTCGTTCCGCAGGATCGCCGAGATCCTGCCCGAGGCGATGCGCGAGATGGAGGCGGCCACGCGCTCCCTGCGTGCCGGCGACCCCGATGGGGCATTGCCGAGCGAGCAGCGCGCGCTGCAGCAGCTTCAGCGCGCCGAAGCGATGTACCGTGACGTGCAGGTCGCAATGCAGCAGAACGACGGTGGCGGCGGCGGTGGCGGCGCACCGAATGCCGAGGACCTGGCTGACCTGTTCGAACTGGAGCTCGACCGGCTGCAGAACCAGTACGAGACGGTGCAGCAGGGGCAGCGCGAGGCAGCGCAACAGGGCGTGGACCAGACCCTGGAGCGCCTGCGCGAACTGGCGCGTCGCCAGCAGCAGGAACTCGAGCGGCAGCGCCGCGCGGGTGCGACGCAGAATGCGCAGGGCGGCGCCAGTGGGTCCCAGCGTGAGCTCGCGGAGGAGACGGAGCAGGCCGCGCGGCAGCTCGAGCGGCTCGCACGCGAGACAGGACGGCGCGATCTCGAGGAGACTGCGCGCCGCATGCAGGAGGCGGCGGACGCGATGCGGCGTGCGGCCGCGGATCGGCGCAGCGGCAGCACGGCACAGGCGCAGGATGCACTCGAGCGGCTGGATGACGCACGGCGCCGGCTGGAACAGAACCAGTCCCAGCAGCTCGATCAGGAAACGGAGCGCGCGCGGCGTGACCTGGAGCGGCTCGCGCAGCAGCAGGAGCGTGTCGCCGAGGGGATGCGCGCGCTGCAGCAGCAGAGCGGCACCGCGCGGGCACAGGCAGCGAACGAGCTGATCGAGCAGAAGACGCAGATGGCCGAGCGGGTCGGTGAGCTGGAGCAACGACTCGACGGGATGGCGGGCGGCGCTCGTGACCGTCAGAATGCTGCGCGCGAACTACGCGCTGCGGCCAGCGAGATCCGCGATCAGCAGCTGCGTGAGATGCTGGAGTGGTCGCGCAACCTGACGCATCCGCAGGCCACGCCCGAGCAGATCGAGCGCATGGAGCAGCAGATCGCACAGGGCATCGACGATGTGCGCGAGCGGCTCGACAGTGCGCGCGCCGCGCTTGCCGCCGGGGAGCGTGCCGACGACGCGGAGCGTGCGATCGAGCGTGCCGCCTCGCTCGCGCGCGGACTCGAATCGCTGCAGGCGCAGGCAGAAGCGGAGGCAGAGGCCGGGCAGCCGGGCGGCCAGGCGCAATCGCAGGCCGGTGGCACACCGCGCGGCGGTGGCGACGGCCGTCAGCTTCGCGACGCGCTCCGCCAGCGCATTGCGGAGGCGGAAGAGCTGCGGCAGCAGCTTCGCCGCGGTGACATCGACGCGGACCAGATCGAGGACGTGCTCTCCGCGATGCGCGGACTCGATCGTGCGGGTGCACTCACCGATCCCGAGGCGCTCACGCGGCTGCGGCGCGATGTCGTAGGCGGAGCGAAGGAGCTGGAGTTCTCGCTGCGTCGAGCGCTGCTCGCGGAGCGTGAGGACGCGCCGCGCGTGCGCGGCAGTGGCCAGGTCGCGGAAGAGTTCCGCCGCCTGGTCGAAGAGTACTACCGCGCACTTGCGCGGCAACAATGAACCTTTCGGAGTCACTGATGCGAATGAATCGACTGCACGTCACGGCCGCACTGCTGCTGCCGCTCCTCTTCACCGCTGCCGTGCCGGATGATGTGCAGCGCTTCGAGATCGACCGTACACACAGCCGCGTCGGCTTTGCGGTCCGTCACATGGGCGTGGCGACCGTGCGCGGCGAGTTCCGTGATTTCGAGGGTCACCTGCTGCTGAACACGGCCGACATCACGAAATCGACGGTCAGCATCGTCATTCGGACTGCCACGATCGACACCGGCAACGAACGCCGTGACAATCATCTGCGCAGTGACGACTTCTTCAATGCAGAGCAGTATCCGACGATCACGTTCGAGACCCGGCGTGTGGAGCAGGGCGCGGAAGGCTACGTGCTGGTCGGCGATCTCACGATCCGTGACGTGGCGAAGGAGGTTCACATCCCCTTCGAGCTCAATGGCCCGATCACGCTCGACGGCCGCCAGCGCCTCGGCGCCGAGGGATCCGTGCAGGTCAATCGCAAGGACTTCAAGCTGATGTGGAACAACATGGTCGAGGGCGTCAACGTGGTCAGCGACGACGTTCGTATCGAGCTTGCCATCGAGGCCGCTACGCCGCGACCGCAGAGCTGAGCCCTGGTTCGGGCCGGCTACCTGGCCGGCTCCGATCGCGTCGGCTGCGACGTTCCGAGCGGCGCGCCCGCCACACGGCGGGCGCGCTTTCGCGTTCGGGCTGGCGGCGCCGCGTCCTGATTACTATTCATTGCGCCGCCGACACCCGTCCCATGGAAGGTTGCCAAGATGGCTCGATACCTCGGCGCGCACACCAGCGATAGCGGCGGTCTCCACATGACCGCGCGCCGCGCCGGCAGTGCGGGCATGAGCGCACTGCAGATATTCACGGCCATCCCGAAGTTCTACGGTGACAAGTCGAACATCAATCCGGACCGGGCCGGGCGCTTCCGCGCGGCGCTCGCGGAGACCGACATACAGCCGCGCCATGTCGTCGTGCATGCGGCGTATGTGTTGAGCGTAGCCACGGCGGAGCCGGACAAGTGGGAGCGCGCGGCCGCGGGTCTCGCCAAGGAAATGGAACGCTCCAGTATGCTGGGCGCAGGCCAGGTCTGTTTCCACCCGGGCTCGGCGAGTGACGGTGACCCCGTCGCGGCCGCCGCGCGCGTCGCGCGCGCGATGGTACAGGCGCTCGAGCACACGCCGGATTCCAGCACACGGCTGCTGGTCGAGAATACGGCCGGTGCAGGGAAGACGGTCGGCCGCACGGCCGAAGAAGTCTCGCTGATCCTTTCGCACATCCCGGCGCCGCTGCGCGCACGCGCCGGCTACGGCCTGGACACCTGCCACCTGCACGCGTCGGGTTACGACATCCACGCATCGCAGGAGCGATTCACCGCAATTCTCGACGAGTTCGAACAGGCCGTCGGCGAGCCGCCCGCGTTCTTTCACCTGAACGACAACGCGAACGAGTTCGCGTCCAATCGTGACCGCCACGCGAACATCGGTGAGGGCACGATCGGCGTCGAGCCGTTCCGCTGGCTGTTCGCGGACCCGCGCTCGCTCGATGTGCCGCTCATCCTCGAGACGCCCGAGCAGAATCCGTCGCCCGACCCGGATGATGCGAGCGCCGACCCCTGGCACGTCGAGATGCTCGACCTGCTGCGGAGCTTCGACTGATGCCCGGCCTGCGCGAGTCGATCGAAGAACGCTCGCCCGGCGAGATGCCGCGCCTCCTCGTCAAGGCGCTGCGCGTGCCGCTGTTCTACAAGATCGTCGGCGCGAACGTTGTCATCACGGCGTTGAGCGGTCTGACAGTTGTGTACGCGGTTCACCGTGAGCTCGGCACGGATGCCGTCACCGGCACGATCCTGCTGGTTGCATTCGTGACCGTCGTGCTCAGCCTCCTGGTCAACGCATTTATCGTGCGTTTCGCACTGCTGCCGATCGACCGTCTCGAGCAGGCCGCATCGCAGGTGCATGCCGGCGATGAAGGTGCACGCGCGCAGACCACCGTCCTGGCTGACCGCAAGCTCGCGCGGCTGGTCGCCACGTTCAACGAGATGCTCGATCGTACAGCGGTTCAGCGCCAGCGGCTGCGCGAGGTCAACCAGCGTGCACTCGCGGCAGCCGAGGACGAGCGCATGCGCATCGCGCGCGAGCTGCACGACGGCACCGCCCAGACGCTCGCCGCACTGCGCGTTCGCCTGAAGCTGGCTCGCAAGCTCCAGGATCCGGCGAAGCAGACGGAACTGCTCGAGGAGATCTCGGAGGAGATCTCCGCCGCGATCGAGGAAGTGCGTCGCATGGCGCGTGGCCTGAGGCCGCCCGCGCTCGACATGCTCGGTCTTGCGCCCGCGATCGAATCCCGCGCGCGCGCGATTGCCGAGGCCGGCGGCCTCCGCCTCGAGCTCGCCGTCCAGGACCAGGAACGCCTGCTCTCGCCCGAGACCGAGCTTGCAGTGTATCGTATCGTGCAGGAGTCCCTGTCGAACGTGGTGCGCCACGCCGGCGCCGAAACCGTATTCGTCGGGCTCGAGCGCGACGACGGCACCCTCGAGATCATTATTCGCGACGACGGGCGCGGCTTCGACCTCGAGCATACATTGGACGACAGCGGGCGCGGTCTCGGCCTGTTCGGCATGCAGGAACGCGCATCCTACTTCGGCGGCACCGTAGACATCGATACCACACCCGGACGCGGCACGCAGGTGAGTGTGCGCATCCCCATCGCGGAGAGCGAACGTGGCGGCACCTGACACCATTCGGATCCTTCTCTGTGACGATCACCTCGTCCTGCGCGCGGGGCTCAAGGCACTGCTCGACAACGAGGAAGACTTCGTCGTGGTGGGCGAAGCATCGACGGGCGAGGAGGCAATCGAACGCTGTGGCCTGCTCAAGCCCGACGTAGTCGTGATGGACCTGTCGATGCCTGGCAT
>CAYLME010000064.1:0-18693 GCA_964384585.1 uncultured Gemmatimonadaceae bacterium
GATCATGGCGTTCGACGAGGTCCCGCCGGGACAGGCGCCGCGCGAGGCGGCCGAGCGGGCGCACGAGCGCACGCTGCGCTGGCTGGAGCGCTGCCGTGACCGTTTCCTGGCGCTGCAGGCCGAGGACGGCAGCACGGACAACCAGACCCTCTTCCCGATCGTGCAGGGCTCCGTCTTCGCCGATCTGCGGGTGGACGCGGTGCGGCGGGTGCGCGAAATCGGCGACTGGCACGGCATCGCGGTCGGCGGCCTGAGCGTGGGCGAGCCGAAGCCGAAGATGTATGCGATGCTCGAGGCCCTCGAGCCCGAGCTGCCGCGCCACATGCCGCGCTACCTCATGGGTGTCGGCTACCCGGACGACCTGCTCGAGGCGATCGGCCGCGGCATCGACCTGTTCGACTGCGTGGCGCCCACGCGCAATGGCCGAAACGGAACGGCGTGGGTAGAAGGGGAAGGGCAGGTCAACGTGAAGGGCGCCCGGCTGCGGCTGGATGACGGGCCGCTGGACCCGGCCTGCGACTGCCATACGTGCCGCAACTACAGTCGTGCGTACCTGCGCCACCTGGTTGCCGCGACGGAGCCGCTGGTGTTGAGGCTCCTGTCGTTGCACAATTTGCGGTTCCTCGTGCGGCTCGGCGAACGGGCCCGGGCCGCGATCCTTGCGGGCGATTATGCCCGCTGGAGTGAAGACTGGCTCGCCGCATGGCGCGGCGGCCGGAGAACGGAGAGACAGACCTCGTGACGACACTGCCGATCCTCGCGATCGCACTTCAGGCCGCCCCCGGTGGCGGCGGTGCCGGCCTCGCGATTGCCATCCAGATCGCCGCCTTCGGGCTGATCTTCTGGTTCCTGCTGATCCGGCCGCAGCGGCGGGCCGCGCAGCGCCACCGCGACATGATCTCGTCACTGCAGCGCAACGACGAGGTCGTCACGGACGGCGGCATCATCGGCACGATCGTGCACATCAACGACGATCGCGTGACGCTCCGTACGGGCGAGAACACCCGTATCGTCGTCATACGCTCCAAGATCACGCGCAAGCTGACGGAGACCACGGCTGAACCGGCGAAGTAACATGCAGCTCGAGATGCGATTCCTGGGTGATCCGGTCCTGCGCGCCAAGGCAGACCCGGTCGAAAGCGTGACGGAGGAGATCCGCACGCTCATCCGCGACATGTTCGACACCATGTACGCCGAGGACGGCGTCGGCCTGGCGGCACCGCAGGTCGGTGTGAGCCAGCGCGTCATCGTCGTGGATCCCCGCGACGACGAAGTCCAGCCATTCGCACTCGTGAACCCCGAGATCCGCGAAGCCTCGGCCGAAACCGAGCTGGGCGAGGAGGGCTGCCTGAGCCTGCCGGGCCTGAAGGAGATGGTCGATCGCCCGGCCCGCGTCAGCGTCAGCGGCCTGAACGACGAAGGCGAACCCGTCACGATCCGGGCCGAAGGCCTGCTCGCGCGCATCCTGCAGCACGAGATCGATCACGTCGATGGCATCCTGTTCATCGATCGCGTCAGCCCGCTCAAGCGGAAGATGCTGTTGAAGCGCTGGGAGAAGGTGAAGCCGGAGAAAACGCTGTGAGGCTTACCGCAAGGCGGGCCGCACTCGGATGAAGGTCGTCTTCTGGGGCACCCCCGACTTCGCGGTACCCTCGCTCCAGGCGCTGCTGGGCGAGATGCACGACGTCGTGGCGGTCGTGTCCCAGCCTGATCGTCGCGCCGGGCGCGGCCGACCGCTGCGCGCCTCGCCCATCAAGCAGCTGGCGGTCGAGGAGATGATCCCGGTGCTCCAGCCCGAGCGCGCGCGTGCACCGGAGTTCCTCGAGGAACTGAAGGCATACGACGCGGACGCGAACGTCGTCGTCGCCTACGGCCAGATCCTGCCGCGCGCGGTGCTCGAGCTGTGGCCGCGCGGCTCCTTCAACGTGCATGCGTCGCTGCTGCCGGCGCTGCGCGGTGCGGCACCGATCAACTGGGCGATCGATCGTGGTGACAGGAAGACCGGCGTCACGATCATGCGCATGGTCGAGCAGATGGATGCGGGGCCGGTGCTGTTGCAGGTGGAGGAACCGATCGAGCCGGAGGAGACGGCGAGCGATCTGATCGCGCGGCTGAGCGAGATCGGGGCGGAAGCACTGATCGAGGCGCTCGCGATGATCGAGGGCGACGACGTGGTCGAGATCGAGCAGGATGAAGCACGCGCGACGTTCGCGCCGCGCATCACGCGCGAGCACGCGCACGTTGACTGGTCGCGCACCGCCGTCGAGGTCGCGCGCCGCATCCGCGCCATGGACGAGGTGCCGGGTGCATGGACGATGCATCGCGACAGCGAGCTGAAGCTGTTCCGGCCGCTCGTCGATGAGACCGCGCGCTCGGCGGCGCCGGGCACCGTGATCGAAGTGGCGCCGGCCGATCCCGCGAGCGGGATGCTCGTCGCATGCGGCAGCGGTGCCGTGCACATCCGCGAAGTGAAGCCGGCGGGCAAGCGTCGCATGACGGCCGCGGAGTGGCTGCGCGGGCGCGCGGCTGAACCGGGCGACGTTCTGACGTGACCGTGCTGCCGCGGCTGCATGTCGTCACGAACGATGAAGTCCTGGCCGATCACGCATTCGGCACGCGTGCATTCGCCGTGGTCGAGGCGGGCGGTGACGCGATCGCGCTGCACGTACGCGGGCGCGCCGCAGCAGCGGCACGGGTGTACGAGATCGCGGCCGGATTGCGACCGGCGTGCACACGGCTGGGCGCGCGGCTCTTCGTGAACGACCGCGTTGACGTCGCGCTCGCGTGCAGCGCCGACGGGGTACAGCTCGGCGTGCGGTCGATGCCGGTTGCCGACGCGCGTGCGCTGGTGGGCGCGCAGTGCATGATCGGTTATTCCGCACACGCCGCCGACGAGGGCGTGAGTGCTGCCGGCGCAGGCGCGGATTTCCTCATGCTCGGCAGTGTATGGGAAACGACGTCGCATCCCGGCACCGAGCCGGCCGGAGTTGCCACATTGCGTGCGACCGTCGAACACGCAGGTGCACCGGTCATCGCGATCGGTGGTGTCACACCCGCACGCGTCGCGGACGCGGCGGGAGCAGGGGCGCACGGCGTCGCGGTATTGAGCGGCATCTGGAGTGCGCCGGAGGTGGGGGAGGCAGTGGAGACGTACCTCGTTGCGCTGCGCGCGGCATACGCCGGCGAACACGGGAAGGAGAAGGCATGACGAATACGACGATCGATGTCACGATCAACGGCGATGCGCGTGAGATTGCGGCAGGTACCAGTGTGCACGCGCTGCTCGAATCGCTCGGGCTGCATCCGCGGCTCGTCGTGGTCGAGCGCAATCGCGTGATCCTGGACCGCAACGATTTCGCAGATACGGAAGTGCAGGCCGGCGACGCGCTGGAGCTCGTGCACTTCGTGGGAGGCGGTTGATGAGCACGGAAACGATGGGTGTGCAGGTGGCGGCGGATCCGGCGCCGCTCGTCATCGCGGGACGCGAGTTCCGTTCCCGGCTGATTCTCGGCACGGGCAAGTATCGCACGAACGAGGAGATGGTCCGCGCGATCGAAGCATCGGGCACGGACATGGTCACGGTGGCGGTGCGGCGTGTCGACCTCGACCGCACGAAGGAAGAGGGCATCCTCTACCATCTCGATCCGGAGCGCTGGTTCCTGCTGCCCAACACGGCCGGCTGCTACACCGCGGAGGACGCCGTGCGTTATGCGCGGCTCGGGCGCGCCGCAGGCATGAGTGACTGGGTCAAGCTCGAGGTGATCGGCGATCAGCGCACGCTGCTGCCGGATGTGCAGGCGACGCTGGAAGCGGCAAGCATCCTCATTGCCGAAGGCTTCAAGGTGCTGGCCTATACGAGTGAGGACGTGATCACGGCGCTGCGGCTCGAGGACGCCGGCTGCGCCGCCGTGATGCCGCTGGCCAGCCCGATCGGCAGCGGCCTCGGACTGGTCAACCCGTACTTCATCCGTGAGATCAAGTCGCGCCTGTCCTGTCCGGTCATCGTGGACGCCGGTGTCGGCACCGCGTCGGACGCGACGCTGACGATGGAGCAGGGCGTGGACGGAATCCTGATGAATACGGCAGTCGCGGAAGCGCAGGACCCGGTGCGGATGGCGCTCGCGATGCGCTACGGCGTCGAGGCCGGCCGCCTTGCGTACCTCGCCGGGCGCATGCCGCGCCGCGAGGTCGCGGTCCCGTCGTCGCCGACTGCCGGCATGCTCGACTGACGACACTGGCGTCGAACGTCACTCCGGCCCGCCGCGCGGCCTACGAGACGCTGCGCGCAACGCGTGAGGGGCAGCTTGCCGACCGTGCGTTTGCCGGCATGCTCCAGCAGGTGCCGCAACGCGAGCGCCCGTTCTCGCACGAGCTGACCTACGGCACGCTGCGTCTGCGGGGCAGGCTCGACGCGCTCCTCGCGCCGCACGTGCGCCGCGGGCTCGAGCACGTGCAGCCGGAGCTTCTGGACGTGCTCCGGCTGGGGGCCTACCAGCTTCTCGAGATGGGCTCGGTACCCGCGTACGCGGCGGTCTCGCAGTCGGTCGAGCAGGCGAAGCGGATCGGCGGGCGCGGTGCCGGCAGCTTCGTGAACGGCGTACTCCAGTCGCTGCGGCGCGCGGGCCCGTCGGAGCCATGGCCGTCGCTCGAAGACGATCCGGTCGCGCATCTGAGCGCGTGGGGTTCACACCCGCGCTGGCTCGTCGAGCGCTGGATCGCATCCTTCGGCGTCGCGAATACGGCCGCCCTGGTTGCTGCGAACAACAGGCGGCCGGCGCTGTATCTACGACCGGTCGGCGTCACGCCCGAGGACGCGTCCACCCGCCTGGCCGCGGCCGGCGTCGCACATGAGCGACCCGCACTGGGTGGTTTCGGTGCCGGTGTCGTCGCACGTGACGTGCTCGAGCTGCTGCCGCCCGTGGACGTGACCGCGGCGCTGGCGGCGGTGCCCGCCGTGATGCAGGACCCGGCGGCGTCGCTTGTGACGCGAGCCGTTGCAGCGGCGCCGGGCTCGCTCGTTGCCGACCTGTGCGCCGCGCCGGGCGGGAAGACGATGGGCATCGCCGGCGACAGCCCGGACGCGCTTGTCGTGGCGGCAGACGCAACGCCGGAACGACTGGTACGGCTGCGCGAGAATCTCGAGCGCACCGGCCTCGCGAACGTCCGGGTGATCGCTGCGGATGCGCGCCGGCCGCCCATCGGGCGCGCGGACACCGTGCTGATCGATGCGCCGTGCACCGGTACCGCCACGCTGCGCAGGCATCCGGACGGACGGTGGCGGCTGACGCCGTCGGATCTCGACGCGCTCGTCGTGCTGCAGCGCGAGATCCTGGATGACGCGGCGGCGGTCGTACCGCCGGGTGGCCGTCTGCTCTATGCGACGTGCTCGATCGAGGCCGAGGAGAACGAGGAACAGGTGGACGCATTTCTTGCCCGGCACGCCGACTTCGTGCTGGAGCCGATCGAGGAAGTGCACGAGTCGGTGCGCGACGGGCGCGGCTGTCTCGTGGTGCGGCCATGGACTCTTGGCGTTGACGGCGCATTCGCCGCTCGCCTGCGGAGGGTGTGATGCTCGGGGATTCCGTACGACGGCGGCAGGGGCGGCCCGCGAAAGGCGAGCAGAAGGCGCGCCGGCGCAACGGCAGCACGAAGGGCCGGGGCGGTGGCCGCATCTGGGCGTGGGTGATCGCGGCGCTGCTGGTGCCCTTCGGTGTCGGCTACGCCGTCGCCGCGCTCGTGCTGTTCCCGCCGACCGAGGAGCAGGCCGCGGCCGCGACCGGTGTCGCGGTTCCCGACCTCGAGGGCCGAACGGCCGGTGAGGCGGAGCGCGACCTGGCGGAACTGGGGCTCATGCTCACCGACGCGACGGAGCTGCCGCACCCCGATGCGGAGCCGGGCGCAATCATCGCGCAGGATCCGCTGCCCGGGCAGTACCTGAGGCCGGGTGCAGGCGTGCGCGTCGCCGTGAGCTCGGGGCCGCCGCGCGCACGTGTGCCCGACGTCGCCGGCTTCCCGCTCGAGCGCGCCCGCGCAATGCTGCAGCGGCTCGGCTTCGAGGTCGCCTCCGTGGAGCGCGAATCGGAGACGCCGACCGGCCGCGTGATCGGAATCGCGCCCGAGCCCGGCACAGAGCAGCGGCTGCCCGCGACCGTCACGCTCGTCGTCAGTGTCGGCCTGCCTGTCATCGATGACCCGACCGTGCCGGACAGCATTGCCCCGGATCCATCGGCGATCGATCTGCTCGAGCCACCCGATACCACGGCTCCGGCCGCGCCGCCGGAGGACGCGGAAGGCGATCCGGTCGATGCAGCACTCAACGATCACGCGCTTGCGGTGTACGGAATCAGGGCGCGCGCACCGTAGCAGCGCCCCGTGATCGCCGCTATCTTGCGCGGCGAACCAGTGTTGCGTCTGAGATCGGACTGCGGGGAATGACGGAACGGACCGAGCGTTGGCTGATCCGGGGCAGTGTGTTCGTGCTGTTGCTGACGCTTCTGTCCCTCGCCTGGGTGAATCGAGCGACGTACGCACCGCTCGACACCGGCGCGCCAGCGCCGGACTTCGCGTACCCCACGCTCGCGGGCGACACCATTTCACTCGCCGCCCTGCGCGGCGAGGTCGTGCTCCTCAACATCTGGGCGACGTGGTGCCCGCCGTGCGTGCGCGAGATGCCGTCCATGCAGCGGCTCTACGAGCTGCTCGGTGACCAGGGCCTGCGCATCGTCGCGGTCAGCGTGGATGCACCGGGTGCGCTCGGCGACGTGCGCAGCTTCGTGCACGAGTATGGCCTCGAGTTCGACATCCTGCTGAATCCGGGCCGCGGCATCCAGGACGCATACGCCGTGAACGGACTGCCGACCACGTTCCTGATCGATCGCGAGGGCCGCATCCGTCGCAAGGTGCTCGGTGGCACCGACTGGATGTCGCAGGACAACGTGAAATCCGTTCACGCGCTCCTGAAATAGCGGAATGAATCCACGCACGCTCGAAGTCATCACGAACAACTGGGCGCTCAAGCTCGCAGCGCTTGCGATCGCGTTCATGCTGTGGGGCGCGGTGAAGGCGGAGGTGCCCGAGCGGCTGCAGGTCTCCGATGTGCCCGTTCGGGTCGTGGCGCGCGATGGTGACTGGGAGCCGGCCGCGCCGCCAGCGCCGAGCACCGTGGACATCACGTTTTCCGGACCCACGCGCGAACTGATGCGCGTGGCAGTGAACCGACCCGAAGTCCTGATCCCCGTTGATGACGTCAGCGATTCCGTGGAGACGCGCGTGCTGCGCTCGGGCTGGGTGCAGCTCTACGGCGGGATGGACAACACCCGCGTGGAGGACATCCGTCCGATCTCGGTCACGCTGCGCTGGGATCGCGTGGTGTCGCGCCTGGTTCCCGTGACTGTCCGCGTGATCGGTACACCTGCCGCGGGCTACCGGCTGAGCGGTCCCATCGAGGTCGAGCCGACCGCGGTTCGCGTGAACGGCGGCGCGGCACGTGTGTCCGGCCTCGACACGATCCGCCTCGGTCCCATCGACCTGAGCGGCTGGACCGCGACGGACAGCTTCCCGCTCGGCGTCGATACCACGGATCTCGGCGTCATCGTCTCGCCCATGACCGTGCGTGTCGTCGTGCCGGTCGAACCGTTGCCCGACTCGCTCACCAGTGCCGCGGGCATGCGCGCGCTGCGGCGCGGCAGCGGCGCGCCGTGAGCGACACGCTCATCCTCGGCATCGAGACGTCCTGCGACGAAACGTCCGCCGCCGTCCTGCGCGGTGAACGCACCGTGCTCGGTCACGTCATCCTGTCACAGGATGCACATCGCGTGTATGGCGGCGTCGTGCCGGAGATTGCATCGCGCGCGCATCTGCAGGTCATCGACGATGTCGCGGACGGGGCATTGCGCGAGGCGGGCGTTGCCCTGCGCGACCTGGACGCGATCGCGGCGACTGCCGGCCCGGGCCTGATCGGCGCCCTGCACGTGGGGCTCGCGTGGTCGAAGGCCGCCGCATTCGGACTCGGCATCCCGCTGGTCCCCGTGCATCACATGGAGGCGCATCTCTTCGCGACGTCACTCGACGACGTGCGCGCGGCACCGCCGTTCGTCGCGCTGCTCGTGTCCGGCGGCCACACGATGCTGCTGTGGGTGCCCGCGTGGGGCGAGTACGAGCTGCTCGGTGAGACGCGCGACGATGCAGCGGGCGAGGCGTTCGACAAGGTTGCGCGCATCCTGGGACTCGGCTATCCGGGCGGGCCCGCCATCCAGCGTGCAGCGGAACTCGGTGACCCCGAAGCATACGCGTTCCCGCGACCGATGCTCACCTCACGGCAGCAGCCGTCCGACGACGACTACTACGACGTTTCGTTCAGCGGGTTGAAGACGTCCGTGCTCACGCGTGTGCAGGCGCTCACGGCGGACGGCCGGCTCGAAGCGGAGACGGCGAACGTCGCCGCGTCGTTCCAGGCCGCGGCTGTCGATGTGCTCGCTTCGAAGACGATGCGTGCCGTGGCGGAGACCGGCTGTGCGCGCGTCGTGCTCGGCGGCGGCGTTGCCGCCAGTCGCGCACTGAAGGCCGCGATCGCGGCAGTTCTGCCGGCCGACGGCGAGCTGTACGCTCCATCGCTGCGCCATGCCACCGACAATGCCGCGATGATCGCACGGGCGGGCCTGTTCCACCTGGAGCGTGGCGTGCGCGCGCCGCTCGACGTCGCGGCACGCGCCGACCTGCCGTTCCCCGGACTGCACAGGCGTGCGGGGGTGTCGTGCTGACCATCGTGCACGGTTCCGACATCCATTTCGGTCCGCCGTACGTTCCGGCGGCGGGCGAAGCGTTCCTGCGCTCGGTCGAGGAGCTGGATCCGGACGTGATCGTGTTGAGCGGCGATTTCACACAGCGTGCGAAGCGCGAGCAGTACGCGGACGCGCGCGCCTTCATCAATCGTCTGCCGCCGAAGCCGGTGATCGTGACACCGGGGAATCACGACATCCCGCTGTACCGCGTGTTCGAGCGCATCTTCGCGCCGTACCGCAACTACCGTGAGTACATATCGGCAGATCTCGATTCCGTGCTGCGCGTGGACGGCGCGACGTTCGTCTCGCTCAACTCGACGGCTCCACTGCGCGCGATCACGAACGGCCGGATCCGGTCATGGCAGCTCGACATGTGCGAGCAGGCGTTCGCCGCTGCACCGGGCAGTGATGCACGGATCGTCGTGGCACATCACCACTTTGCGCCCGCGCCGGACTACGAGGGCGGCCAGACCATGCCGAAGGCGAAGCGTGCGCTCGACCGCTTCACCGCGATGAAGGTGGACCTGATCATGGGCGGCCACCTGCATCGCGCCTATATCGGCAACTCGCTGGACGTCTATGCCGGCATCGACCGCACGCACGGCATCATCATCGCGCAGTCGGGCACGACGACGTCGCGTCGCGGCCGGGCACGCGAGCGCGAGCGCAACTCGTTCGGCCTGATCCGGGTCGGCGAAGACATCCTGCGTGTCACGCAGTACATGTTCTTCGACGACGTGCACGGCTTTGCGCCCGTCAGCCGGCACATCTTCCCGCGCCCCGGCACGCATTACTTCCGTGACCCCGGCCGCCTCGACGAGGGAAGTGCACTCGCACCACCCGTCGGGCTTCCCGACCGGCCGGCCTGACCATGGCTCGTTCGACCGGGCGCGTCGCCGCGCTGCTCGCCGTTGCTGCGGCCGTGTTCGCTGCACAGCCTGCGCGCGCGCAGGTCGTCGATGATTCCGCGCGCATTGCACGCGTAGACCTGACTGGCGTCAGCGCATTCGACGAGGGACTGTTGCGTGCGGCGATCGTGACGAGCGAGAGCCGCTGCTCCATGAGCGCGCTCGGACCGCTCTGCTGGCTCGGCGTGGGTCGTGAGCACCAGTACGTGGACCCCCGCGTCATCGAGGCCGACGCACTGCGACTCCGCATCTTCTACTACGAGCGTGGCTACCGCGACGTCATCGTCAACGTGGACACGACGCGCGTGCGCGACGGGCTCGTCGTCGAGTTCGGCATCGACGAGGGACCGCCGGTTCGCGTGGACACCGTCACGTTCTCCGGTATCGAAGACCCATCCGCCGATCTGGTGGGCGGCCTGCCGCTGCGCGCCGGCATGCCACTCGACCTGGTCGCCGCCGAAGCGACACGCGATACGCTGATCACCCGGCTGCGCGACCGCGGCTACGCCGCCGCCGACGTGCTCACCAGCTACTTCATCCCGAGGGAAGAGCCGCACCGCAGCGCGATCGAGTTCGAGCTGATCCCCGGCGACAGCTACCGGTTCGGCACGGTCACCGTCGAGGGGAACGAGGCCGTGGACTCCGCGGTCGTGCGCCGCATGCTCGCGTTCCGCACGGGCGACGTTTACAGCCGGAGGGCGCTGCTCGAGAGCCAGCGCAACCTCTTCTCGCTCGACGTGTTCCGCCATGCCGAGATCGTGCCCGCGATCGAGCCGTTCGACACGATCGCCGACGTGACCGTCCGCGTCATCGAGGGCGACCTGCATCGCGTACGCGTCGGCTTCGGCCTCTCCACGGCCGACTACCTGAACGCCGAGGCACGCTGGACCAGCCTGAACTTCCTCGGGCGTGCGCGCCGCCTGGAGCTGCGCGGCCGTGTCTCCAACCTGCTGACGGCGCCGCTCGATCTCGTGCCCTTCTTCGAGGAGATCGACGGCGTCTATGCGCAGGTCGCCGGCGCGATCAACGCCGACTTCCGGCAGCCCTGGTTCTTCAGCGCACGCAACACCCTGGGTGCCGGTCTCTTCGCCGAGCGTGTCATCGTGCCTGACGTGTTCGTGCGCGAAGGCGGCGGCGGCTACCTGTCGGTCGGCCGGCTGATCGGGCGCGATGCGTCCCTCACACTCGGCTACCGGCCGGAGCTGACCCGCCTCGAATCCGAAGACGACATCATCTTCTGCGTCAACTTCGTCGCCTGTGAGCAGAGTGACATCGACGTGCTGCGACAGAGCCACTGGCTCGCGCCGCTTTCGCTGCAGTTCGTGCGCGACCGCACGAACAGCCTGCTCGCGCCCTCGCGTGGCTTTCGGCTGCGCGCCGAGACCGAGCTCGCGACGTCGTTCACCGCGTCCCAGTTCGCGTACTCGCGCTTCTATGGCGAGGCGACCGGCTACTTCACGCTGACGCCGGGCGTAATCCTTGCCACGCGCGTGGCAGGCGGTACGGCCCGTGTGATCGAGGAACTGGGTGCCGGCCTGGGGCTGCACCCGCAGAAGCGGTTCTACTCCGGCGGCGCGAACACCGTGCGCGGTGTTGCGCAGTACCGGCTCGGGCCGCGCCTGCTGACGGTCAACGCGGTGGGCCGGCTGGCCACGCGGGACTCCGCCGGTGACCTCAT
Organism: uncultured Gemmatimonadaceae bacterium; assembly: GCA_964384585.1. GTDB lineage: Bacteria > Gemmatimonadota > Gemmatimonadetes > Longimicrobiales > RSA9 > DASTYK01. Next base: position 11,367 of record CAYLME010000064.1, read on the forward strand.
ATGGGAGGGATGCAGTGCGCAGTCGATCAATGCCGGCACCTGCGAGGCGACGACGCTGGCGGAGATGCGCGGCGAAGACGCCTTCGAGGTGCGCCCGACGGGCGGCGCCTCGCTGTTCGAGGCGAACCTCGAGCTGCGTTTTCCGATCTGGGGCGACAACATCCGCGGCGCCGCATTCGTCGATGCCGGTGAGGTGTGGTCGAGCGGCAGCGACGTGCGTTCCACCGGGCTCGTGATGACGCCCGGCATCGGCTTCCGTTACTTCAGCCCGATCGGACCCATTCGTATCGATCTCGGATATTACGGTGGCGGCGCGGAGACGCTCGACGTCTTCACTACGGAGGTCTGCCTCCGGAACGGATGCGACCCGATCGATCCCGGCACCAGCTACACGCCGGACCAGCTCGAGAACAGTGGTCGGCTGGTGCGCCTACCGCCGATCCGCTGGGACCCGTACGATTCGTTCCTCGACCGGCTGCAATTGCACTTCTCGATCGGTCAGGCGTTCTGACCACGGACTGCGAAGGGTGGGACTGACGTGACACGCGGCGCACGACTCGCAGGATGGATCGGTATCGGCATGCTTGCCGGTATCGTCCTCGTGCTCGCCATCGTGATGACCGTTACCCGCACGCAGTGGGGAATGGAGCGTGTGCGGGTCTTCGGCCTGGGCTGGCTGGAGGACCGCATCGAGGGCGAAGTCCAGGTGGGCCGCATATCGGGCGGCGGTCTGCTGCGCGGTGCGACCCTGCACGACGTCGCGATCATCGATCCGTTCGGCCGTCCGTTCGTCAGACTCGACTCCGCTGACGTCTCCTACAACTGGCGCACGCTGCTGGGTGGCGAGATCGTGTTCGAGGACGTCGTGCTCTACAGTCCCGAGGTCTACATCGAGAAGATGCCGGGCGACACCGCCTGGAACTTCGACTACGTGTTCCCGGCCTCGACACCCGGCCAGAAGGAGCCCGGCCGCACGCTCGTCCTGTTCCAGGACGCGCGCATCATCGATGGCCTCGCGGTCGTACGCATGCCGCACGAGGAGGTCGAGGACACGCTGAGCATTACCGTCGAGCATTTCGAAGGTGGGCTCGCACGCGTGATGACCTTCCGTGACATCGAGGCGCGCCTCGATCGCGTGGTCTGGGAGACGCCCGTCGAGCCGGGACGGCTGATCGAGATCGAGGACCTCGCCATGAACGGCGTCGTCTGGCGCGAGCCGTTGCAGCTCGCGTCGCTGCGCGGTCGCGTCATCATCCGTGACAGTATCATCTCGTTCGAGGTTCCCGCCTTCGAGCTGCCCGAATCGCGCGGCTCGCTGATCGGCCGTGTCATAACGGGCGGGGACCGCCTTGCCATGGACCTCCGCGTCGACGCGGACGACATGCGTTTCCGCGACCTGCGCTGGCTGTACGCGGACTTCCCGCAGGAAGGTGGCGGCGAAGGCCGCGTACGGGTGCAGACGCAGGATCCGAAGGGCATGCTCCTGCTCGCGGAGAACGCCACGCTGTTCGCGCCCGGCACCAACCTCGCCGGCACGTTCGGCGTGGTGTTCGGCGACACGCTCTACTTCACGCAGGTGGACCTGCGCGCCGCGCCACTCGATGTCGAGTTCCTCGAGAGCCTGCTGCCGCTCGAGCTGCCGGTGGACGGGCTGCTCGTCGGCACCGTCGAAGTCACGGGTCCGCTCTCGGCGCTCGAGATCGATGGCGACGTACGCGTGCAGAGCGGACCGGGCGCGGGCAGCAGCGCGCGCGTGCGCGGGACCTTCGATGCAACGCGCAACTTCGCGGCGCGCAACGCGCGCGCGGACGTGCGCGATTTCGATCTCGCGATCATCGAGCGATTGAGACCGGGGGCCGGCCTCAAGGGCCGGGTCGATGGCCGCGTCGAGGCGCGCGGCACCGGCGGCGGCAACACCGAGTTCACGGCGGATCTCACACACCGGATGCCTGAGCAGCCGGTTTCGCATTTTACGGGGTCCGGCAGCTTCGGCCGGGGCGGTGCATTCGACCTCACCGTGAACGCGCTGCCTGCGTCACTCGACGATCTCGCTGCGACCTACCCAGCGCTCGCAGGACTGCATGGCACCGCAGAAGGTGCGATCCGCGCGCGTGGCACGGTGCGCGATCTCGACCTTCACGCCCGGCTGATGACCGCAGGTGGACCGCTCGAAGTGCAGGCGGCGCTGCAGCGCAGCGATGGTGCTGCACGCTACAGCGGCTACGCCCTGACGAGCGGGTTGATGCTCGACTCGCTGTACAGAGGCGCACCACCTGCGTCGGTGAGCGGCCGCATCGATTTCGATCTGGCAGGCGCATCGGCGAGTGAGCTGGAAGGCGATGTCGCAGTGCACATGGATTCCGCTGCCGTAGCGGGCATCGCGCTCACCGGCGACATGCTGGCACCGCTCGCACGCGCGCACGCGCGCATCCTGGATGGAATGCTGTTCGTGGACTCCGCGCGGGCAGCGACGCAGGCCATGCGCCTGGACGCGCGTGGCACGTTCGGACTGGCAGAAGGCCGACACGGCAAGATCGACATCAGCGCGCACAGCAGCACACTCGCCTCGCTCGAGGCGCAACTGTTCGACGAGCTGCCGCAGCCGGGCGCGCCCCCGCGCGTCAACGGGTCCGTCGCGGCGAATGCAACACTGAGCGGCGGCCTGAGCGCGTTCGATCTGGGTGTATCCGGCAATGTGCTCGGGCTGCAGTACCTGCGCGAGATGATCGGCAGCGGTGAGTTCGACATTGCCGGAACCGCACTGGGCACCGACAGCGCGCACTGGGACGTCGCGGCCCGCGCAGATTCGCTCTACCTGCTTGATGCACGCCTCGATTCGCTGCGTGCGACACTGGCGGGCTCCGGTGCATCCGTGCGCGTCACCGCGCACGGGAGTGGGCCGCGCGACGCGCTTGCGCTGCGCGCACTCGTGCAGCGGAGCGACAGCGCGACCACGCTCGACGTCGATACGCTCGTGCTTGGCGTGCGCGCGGACACGTGGCGGCTCACGGAGCCCGCCCATGCGACACTCGCCGACGCCACGCTCACGATCGATCACTTCCGGATCCAGCGCATTGCGGGCGACGGCTTCGTCGAAGGTGGCGGCATCCTCGCCTGGGGCCTGAAGGACGGCGCGCCGCGGCCGCTCGACTTCTCGATCGGCGCGACGGGTGTGCCGGTGAGCGGTGCGCTCGAGCTTGCCGCGCTCGGCACGGTGGAGAACGGAACACTGCAGGGCAATGCGCGACTGACCGGTACCACTGGTTCACCCTATCTGCGCGGGGGCTTCGCGATCGACACGCTGCAGTACCGCGACGCGCAACTCGCGCGCGTGGACGGTGTCGTCACGTATCGTGATACGCTGCTCGAAATCGACGTGGACGCGTTGCACGTACAACGTCCGGCACTGACCGCGTCTGGCCGGCTGCCGCTCGATCTGCGGCTGCTTCCCGTGGACGGTCGCACGCTGGACGTGCCGGTCGATTTCGTGATGCGGGCGGACAGCTTCCCGCTCGCAATCGCGCTCGGGCTGGCCGGCGGGTTCGAGGACGTCCGGGGCTTCGTGAACGGCGAATTGACCGCGAGCGGCGGCACGGGCAGCACCACGCTGGGCGGCGGCTTCCGCGTCGTCGATGGAGCCGCAACCTGGGCGCCGGTCGGAGTCCGGTACCGTAACGTCGCGGCCACGCTCGACGTGATGCAGGACCGCGTGTTCTTCGTCGAGGCGAGCGCGCGTGCGGAAGAGCCGAGCTCGCGAAGCGGGCTGGCACGCATGGACGGCGGCTCGGCGCGCGTGACCGGACGCATCGATTTCGCGGAACCCGCCAACCCCGCACTCGACCTGCGCCTCGTCGCGAACAACCTGCTCGCCGCGAACCGGCGCGACGTGGTGCTGAGCGCATCCGGCGACACATGGCTGCGCGGGACGTACCGCGCCCCGGAAGTGTCCGCGACCGTCACCGTGAACGGCGGTGCGCTCTACGTCGACGAGATCTATCGCCAGTACATGGTCGTCGGTCTCGACAGCCCGTTGCTGTTCGACGTCGTCGATACCACGCTCGTTTCCGTGCGGCGCGTCCTGCCCTCCTCGGAGAACCCGTTCCTGCGCAATCTCGTCGTGCGCGACACGCGCGTCGCCGTCAGCTCGGGCTCGTGGATCCGCAACAGCGAGATGAACGTCGAGGTCACCGGCGACCTGAACGTCACGTTCGATCGCCGGCGCGAGGACCTCATCATCACCGGCGTGCTCGAGGCGCAGCGCGGCACCTACGACCTGACCTACCCGCCGTTCCAGACACGGCGTTTCGACGTCCGCGAAGGGACCGTCGAGTTCCCGGGTACGCCCGGCCTCGACCCGACACTCGCGATCACCGCGGTGTATCGCACGCGCAGCGGCTACGCGCAGGGCCAGCCGATCGACATCCTGGCGCAGATGACGGGTTCGCTGCAGGCGCCGCGCGTACGGCTCACGAGCGATGAGCAGCCGCCGATCAGCGAGTCCGACCTCGCGAGTTACCTGTTCTTCGGAGTGCCGACCTATGCGCTCGACATCACCGGCGACGGCAGCGGCGGTGGCCTGACGAGCCTCGGTGTCGGCACGCTTGCGCCAACCGTGCTCGGCTCCGCAGCCAGCCTGCTCCAGAACCTGGCGCAGCGCTACGGGCTCGTAGACTACGTAGGCCTCACGGCGGCGGACAACTTCGCGCTGCCGCAGCATGACCGCCTCAATCCGATCGCGGGCACGAACCTCGAAGTGGGCCGCTACTGGGGACCGCTCTACATCGCCGCGACCCAGCGGCTCGACGGCGAGTTCCAGCCCGGATTCCGCCTGGAGTGGACGCTCAACCCCACTTTCACGGCTGAAGTCTTCGGCGAGGACCGCTTCGCACGGACGCCCGGCTTCGGCGGCCTGCGTGCCAGCGACTTCCGCAAGGTCTACGGCTTCTCGCTCTTCCGCGAGTGGAGCTACTGACCCGGCACATCGCTTCGATGTCGGATTTCGTCCCGCCGCAAGTCCATGCAGGACACAGTCTTGCAATGTTCCGGGCAATGTGGCCGCGGCATGCGGTACTGGACCGGGTCGGACCGCTGCGGGTACATTCCTGCAGCCAGAACAAGTGACTCGGAAGGAGCCACGATGCAGACAATGAAGGTCTTCCTGCTGATGGCCGGCCTGACGGCGCTGCTCGTCGTCATCGGCGGCTGGATCGGCGGTTCGAGTGGTGCGCTCGTCTTTTTCGTGCTGGCCGCCGTGATGAATTTCGTGATGTACTGGTGGAGCGACAAAATGGTGCTCCGCATGTACCGCGCGAAGACCGTGGGCCCGGAGGACGCCCCGGACCTGTACCGCATGGTGGACCGGCTGCGTCAGCGTGCCGGCCTGCCCATGCCGACGGTCGCCATCGCGCCGTCACAGCAGCCGAATGCGTTCGCGACCGGGCGCAACCACAAGCATGCCGTCGTCTGCGTGACGACCGGCATCATGCAGCTCGTCTCGAAGGAGGAGCTCGAGGGCGTGATCGCGCACGAGCTCGCGCACATCAAGCACCGTCACATGCTGGTCGGCACGGTTGCCGCGACGATGGCCGGCGCCATTGCCATGATCGGCAACATCGTGAAGTGGGGCGCGATCTTCGGCGGTTTCCGTGGCGACAACGACGGCGAGAGCCCGATCGGTCTGCTGGCGATGGCGATCGTTGCGCCGATCGCGGCAATGATCATCCAGCTCGCGATCAGTCGTGCGAACGAGTTCCAGGCGGATCGCACCGGCGCCGAGATCGCGGGTCGTCCGCAGGGACTCGCGGACGCGCTGCGCAAGCTCGACGCGTACGCGCACCGCATCCCGATGGACGTGAATCCGGCGGCCGCGCAGCTTGCGATCGTCAATCCGCTCTCTGCGGTTCGCGGCGGCGGCTTCCTGAAGCTGTTCAGCACGCACCCGCCGACCGAGGAGCGCGTGCAGCGGCTCGAGGCGCTCGCGCCGGGGCACGAAACGACGCGCGTCGCCTGAGACATCGTGGCACAGGACATCTCGCGAGGTGCGACCGGCCCATATGCCGGTCGCACCTTCGTAGTTCTGAATCCCGTGGCCGGCCAGGATGACCTCGATCGCCTCGTCCGGGAGATCGGCGGTGCATTCGCGGTACGCGGTGCGGACTTCGACCTCCGTCGTACCGAGCACCGCGGCCATGCGGCGGAGCTCGCCCGGCAGGCATCCGAGCTCGGCTATCGCGCCGTCTGCGTGGTCGGCGGTGACGGCACACTCGCCGAGGCGGTGACCGGCCTGGCCGGTACCAGGACACCGCTCGCTGTCGTGCCGCGCGGCACGGCCAACCAGGTCGCACTCAATCTAGGCATCCCGCTCGACGTCGAAGAGGCGATCGAAGTTGCGGTCAACGGCAGGCCGCGTGCGCTCGACATCGGCAGAATCGCTGGACGCAGCTTTGCTCTCGTCGCGGGTGCCGGCCTCGACGCGGCCGTCATGGCCACCGCGACGCGCGAGTTGAAGGAGCGCTGGGGTTTCGGCGCATACATCTACGCGGCGGTGAAGGAAGCACTGAACGCCGCGCCCGTCCGCTTCCGCATCACGCGCGACGGCCAGCTCCTCGAGGTGGACGCGGTCACGGTGCTCGTCGCGAACGTGGGGGAGCTGTTCACCGGCTTCCTGCCGATCCGCTTTCCGCTCGCGCCCAGGCCGACCAGCTCATGGAACGACGGCCGCCTCGATGTCGTAGTGGTCGCGCCGCGCAAGCTGCCGGAGTTCGCGGCCGTGCTCTGGAACGCGGCGCACAAGCGCTTCGGCGTCGATCCCAGCCTGCTGCATTTCCAGGCCGAGGAGATAACGATCGAAACGGACGAACCCGTGCCGGTCCAGGTGGACGGCGATCCTACCGGCACGACGCCCGTGACTGCGTCCGTCGAACGCAGCGCCCTGCGCGTGTTCGTGCCCGACGATACGTGAGCAACGCAGCAGGCGACGTCCCCGACGCGGCGGACGTCGCATGCGTCATGATCACTGCGGCGGACGGCGTCCGGCTCGCGCTGCAGCGGATCGGCCCCGCGACGAGCACGCCGGCAGTCCTGGTTCCCGGAACGTTCTCCAATCACACATTCTGGCTCGGCACCCGCGGCACCGGCTTCGCCCGCGAACTCGCACGCAGCGGCTACGACACATGGGTCCTGGATCCGCGCGGTCACGGCATGAGCGCGATGCCGCAAGCGCACCAGCAGTGGCGCTTCGACGACTGGGCCCGCCGCGACGTGCCCGCCGCGATGCAGGCCGCGTTCGCTGAGCGCAGCGGCTTCGTCGTCGGACATTCGGCCGGCG
>CAYLME010000065.1:0-18100 GCA_964384585.1 uncultured Gemmatimonadaceae bacterium
TCGGCTGTCCGGGTGCGCACGTGCTCGCGATACCGGTTTCGATCGTCGCAGGCATCGGTCGCGCGGCGCGGCAGGGTGTGTTGATCAGGGGCGGTCAGCACCTGGAGGACGTGGCACGCATCACGGCGATCGCGTTCGACAAGACGGGTACGCTGACAAAGGGTCGTCCGCGGGTCGTGCGCGGCGGGGACGCACGCGAGGTGCTCCGGCTCGCGGCGTATGCCGAAGCCGGCACGACGCATCCGTTCGCGCGCTCGATCATTGAAGCGGCGGGCAGCGACGTCGTGCTGCCTGCCGCTTCCAGCGCCGAGACGCGCGTCGGTCGCGGCGTCATCGCACACCGTGATGGCGAACGCATCGCGGTCGGCAGTCGTGCACTGATGAATGACCTGGACGTATACGTACCCGCGGATCTCGAGGCCGAAGCGGCGACCGATGTGTGCGTTGGTGCGACGACGATCTACGTCGCGGAAGGCAGCCAGGCCATCGGCTCGCTCGGGCTCGCCGACGCACCGCGTCCGGAGGCGACCGACGCGATCCACACGCTCCGTGGTGCGGGCGTCGAACGCATGATCATGCTCACGGGTGACGGCGCGGCGTCTGCGCACGCGATCGGTGAAGCGCTCGGGCTGGACGAGGTGCACGCGGGGATGCTGCCTGATGGCAAGCTCGCACGCGTGAAGCAGCTGCAGGAAGAAGGACACATTGTTGCGATGGTCGGCGACGGCGTGAACGACGCACCGGCACTGGCCGCAGCGGACGTGTCGATTGCCATGGGCGCTGCCGGCTCGGACGTCGCACTCGAGACAGCGGACATCGCGCTCATGAGGGACGATCTCGATCAACTCGGTCGGGCGATCCGCATCGCGCGGGCGACGCGACGCAACATCCGCCAGAACGTCGTGATCGCGCTGGGCACGGTCGCACTGCTACTCGTCGGCGTGCTGCAGGGTTCGGTGCACATGGCGAACGGCATGCTCGTGCACGAGGCATCCGTGCTGTTCGTCACGCTGAACGCGATGCGCCTGCTCCGACAGTAACAGCGCCGCAGGCCGGACATGCAGTGTCGGAGGTGACGCGGAATGAATACCTTTCCGCGGCACCCTGACTGGAGCAAGTCCGATGGATCGAGTCTGGCGTTTCCCTTCTCTGCTCGCACCCGTACTGCTCGTCCCGCTTCTTCTCGCCTGTGCCGGCACCACCGCGTCCGTCCCGGCGGAAGCGCCGTTGCCGCAAGAGCCACCCGAAGCGCGGGCTGTAGTCGAAGAGGCGCAGGCTGTTCCTGCGTACGGGCCGCCACCGGTCGCGCGCGAGTTCCGCGGCGTCTGGATCGCAGCAGTCGCGAACATGGACTGGCCATCGGCGCCCGGACTGCCGCCCGATTCACAGCGTGCGGAACTGATCGCGATGTTCGACCGCGCGAAGGTACTCGGTCTGAACGCGATCGTGCTGCATGTCAGGCCCGCCGGTGACGCGCTCTACGCGTCCGAGCTCGAGCCATGGTCGGCTTACCTGACGGGGGCACAGGGACGCGCTCCCGAACCCTTCTACGATCCGCTCGAGTTCGCCGTGCGTGAAGCGCATGCGCGCGGCCTCGAGCTGCACGCATGGTTCAACCCGTATCGCGCATGGCATCCGGCCAACCCGGGCCCGCTCGCCGCCACGCACATCAGCCAGACCAACCCCGAGCTCGTCAAGCGCTACGGCATCTATCTGTGGATGGATCCCGGCGAGGACGCGGTGCGGCAGCGGAGCATCGATGTCGTCGTGGACGTCGTGCGCCGCTACGACGTCGATGGTGTCCACATCGACGACTACTTCTATCCGTATCGCGAACGCGGCCCGGACGGCAACATCCTCGACTTCCCGGACTCGGCGAGCTACACACGCTACCTCGCGGCGGGCGGCACACTCGAGCGTGGTGACTGGCGGCGTAACAACGTGGATCGCTATGTCGCTGAGATGTACGACGCGGTGAAGCGCGAAAAGCCGTGGGTGAAGGTCGGCATCAGTCCGATCGGCACGTGGCGACCGAACGTGCATCCGCAGATCGGCGGGTTCGACGCCTACGAGCAGATCTATGCGGATGCACGCAAGTGGTTCCTGGATGGCACGCTCGACTACATGGTGCCGCAGCTCTACTGGCCGATCGCACGCACCGATGTGAGCTTCCCCGTTCTGCTCGACTGGTGGGCGAACCAAAACCCGCACGGCCGCGGACTGTACGCGGGCCTGATCCCCGGCAGTGTCAGCATCGGCGTGGACGGTCGCAGCGGCTGGCACGGCGACGAGATCATCGCACAGATCTACATCGCGCGCGGACATCCCGGCAGCGACGGCCACGTTCACTTCCGCATGGGCAGCCTGATGCCCGGCAGCGCATTCACACCGGCGCGCGATGCCGACACGATGTCGACCGCACGGCGCGACGCTGCGCGCGCACGACAGACCGCCATCCAGGCGCGCCGCGATTCGATGACGACGAAGATGATGAGCGAGACCTACGCGTATCCCGCGCTTACACCGGCAATGACATGGCTCGACGACGAGCCGCCCGCACCGCCGTCAGCAGCCCGCAACGGAAGGAGCATCAGCATACGACCCGGCACAGGTGAAGTGGTCCGCCACTTCGTCGTGCAGGCGCTCTGGCCCGAAGGGAACTGGACGACCGAGATCCTGCCGGCCGGGACGCACACGTGGACGGTCGGCAGCCGCTACGCGGTCACCGGCGAACCGCTCGAGGTGTGGGTCTCAGCCGTGGATCGGGTGGGCAATCAGAGTGATGCGGTCGCGGTGAATTGATGACTGGATCGGCGGGAGCGTCCGTGCCGCTTCTCGGGCACGAATGGCGAGGGTGCCAGGAACAGCCGCGCTCCTCACTCGATCCGCTTCGTCACCGTCGCCGCTTCCAGTACCGGCTCGTCGGGGTCTCGCAGCAGCCGCAACACGGTCGGTCGCACCGCCAGGTAACCGAGGTAGCTGCCGCCGAGCGCAACGGCCGTTACGACACCGACGCCGAACCGGTTGATCCACGTCGCCGGCCAGATCGCCGCGTACACGCCGTTCGTGATCGCCTCGACCATGTTCCCGACGAACCACGTGATCCACCAGCCGATGCTGAACCATTCGGCCTGGCCGATCCGCGCGAACTCCGGGATCAGGTCGATCGCCTCGAGATAGAGAAACGTGACAGCCGCGACGAACCCATAGAAACCGCCGCCATGCGATTCCCAGAGCTTGCGCAGGTATTCCCGGATCGACTTGCCCATGGCTCGCGTGAACCCTGTTCGGGGATGGCCCGTCCAGCGTGGACGGCCCGTATCAGTGCGACCGGCGTACGTGTGAGGACGGCGCGCACAGCGCGGAGGCGCACCCTGCCGACAACGGCTGCCCGCCATAAGGTCCCGTACGCAACCGCACCCGGTCAAGCTTCGCGGCCGGGACGTTTTGTCCGATTTCCGAATCCGGCCCGATACCCTGGTATCGGGATCGATATTCCGCACTGGTTGTAAAACACGGGATGAAACGATTCCCCCTGCCCAGGCTGTCTTTCGGGACCATCGGCTGGATCCTGATCCTCGGGTTCCTCGGCTTCCGCATCTATCCGCAGTTGCGGGCGGCCGCCGGCATCGGCAGTTCCGGCGACGAAGCGCCTGCGTACGTGCTCGAGACGCTGGACGGTGCGTGGATCGATTCCGAATCACTGCGTGGCAAGGTCGTGCTGGTCAACTTCTGGGCAACGTGGTGCCCGCCGTGTCGCGTGGAGATGCCCGGGTTCGAGCGTGTCTACAACGACAAGCGCGACGAAGGTTTCGTCGTGCTGGGGCTATCGACGGACCGCGGCAGCGTTCGCGTGGTCCGCGAATTCGTGGATGACCGCGGGCTCACGTTCCCGATCGCGATGGCGCCTGCGCCGCTCGTGAGCGCGTTCGGCGGTGCGCGTGCGTTGCCGACGTCGTTCCTGATCGACCGCAATGGAGTGATCCGTCAGCGCGTCGTCGGCATGTTCACGGAGCCCACCCTTCGCCTCGCCGTCAACCATCTGCTCGCCGAGCCGTACGATTCTGCGGCAGCGCAAGGCGAGTGATGAGCGACGCCGCGGGTATATCCTTCGGCCTCGCGTTCCTTGCGGGGCTGGTCTCGTTTCTCTCGCCATGCGTCTTCCCGATCGTGCCGAGTTATGTCGGTTTCGTGACCGGCATGACCGTGGACGAGCTGCGCGACGGCGGGCATGCGAACGCTCGTCGCCAGGCAGCGCTGCACGCAGCGCTTTTCGTACTTGGCTTCTCGCTCGTGTTCATTGCGCTCGGTGCTTCGGCCACGGCGCTGGGCACCCTGCTCCGGCGCTCGCTGCCGCTGCTGCAACAGCTGGGCGGTGTAGTGATCGTGCTGTTCGGGTTGTATCTGCTCGGCGTCGTGAAGATTCCTGCACTGATGCGTGAACGCCGGATGAACCTGGCGTCGCGGCCGGCGGGCAAGCTCGGATCCGTCATCGTCGGCATCGTGTTCGGCGCGGGGTGGACACCATGCGTCGGACCGATCCTGGCCACGCTTCTGCTCTACGCCGGCTTCGAGCAGACGCTCATGCGCGGTGTAGTGCTGCTCGGCGTTTATGCGCTCGGCCTCGGCATTCCCTTCTTCATTTCCGCGGTTGCACTCAACTGGTTCCTCGCGGGATCGCAAAAGATGAAACGCTGGCTGGTACCCATCGAGCGCGCTGCCGGCGCCGTAATGGTCATCGTCGGGGTGCTGCTTTTCACCGGTCACTTTGCCATGATCACCTCGTTCCTCGCGCAGTTCGCGCCTGTGATCGACATAGGCTGAATCGAATCGATGAGTGGAGATTACGACGTGCAGAACTCGCCACGCCGTGCCGGCTGGCCGGCGATTGCGATCCTCCTGGGTGTCGCAGCGCTCGCGCTCGCGATTCTGCTCACCGAGCGGAGCCGTCGCACCGGTCCGGATGACGGAAGGAGTGCATCCGGCCAGGCCGCCCTGCCGAGGGACACGATCGACATGCGCTCACTCGGCTATTCGCACGGTGCTGCGGACGCGCCGATCGTCGTATACGAGTTCTCCGATTTCGGCTGCCCGTACTGTGCGAAGTTCGCGCTCGAGACGTATCCGGAGCTTCACCGGGAGTTCGTCGCGACGGGCAGGGTGCGCTGGACGTATGTACCGTTCGTGATGGGCAACTTCACGAACGGCGACGCCGCGGCACTCTCATCCGAGTGCGCGGGTGAGCAGGACGCGTTCTGGCCGATGCATGACCGACTGTTCGCGGGGCAGCGCGAGTGGAAGGGCAGCCGTGATGCGGCAGACCTGTTCCGTACCTATGCGGCTGCGCTGGATCTCGATGTGCAACGGTTCCAGTCGTGTTATGCTGCGAACCGCCCGGGCGAGCGGCTCGCAACCCATAACTACGTGGCGAGGGCGTTGCGCGTGCGTGCGACGCCGTCGTTCTTCATCAACGGCCGTCTCGTGGAAGGTGCGTTGCCGCTCGAGGCGTTCCGCGAGATCCTGACGACACTGCTGGCGTCATGATGCCATGAGTACTCCGCCGATGCGACCGTTCCGCCCGACATCGGTCCCTCTGGCTCGCCGTGGCCATGCCGCATTACTCTGGTCGCAATACAACTCACGGAGGGGATCGCGATGCAGAAGCAGCCGTCCGGCATGAGCCTGGAGTCATGGCTGGTCTCGGCTGCACGGCCGTCGGAGGCCGGTGCGCCGCTCAACGTTCCGCTGGTTGCTGCATCCAACTTCATCCACGGCACCGGGCGCGGCTACGCGCGCGGTGAGTCCACGCCCACGTGGGAATCGCTCGAGGAACTGGTCGGCGGACTGGAGGCCGGCTACGCGGTCGCGTTCTCCTCAGGGATGGCAGCAGTTGCCGCGGTGTTCGACCAGCTCCCGAGCGACGCCAGGGTCGCACTCGCCGAGGGCTGCTATCAGGGCGTCGCCGCACTGGCCGATGCCGGCGCCGCGAAGAAGCGTTGGTCCGTGCAGCGCATTGCGGTGGAGGATACGGAGGGCTGGGTCCGTGCCTGTGCTGACGCCGACATGGTCTGGCTCGAGTCGCCCTCGAATCCGCTGCTCGCGGTGGCGGACCTCGAGGTCGTGTGCGCAACACCGCGCAAGGCGGGGGCAATCGTCGCAGTGGACAACACGTTTGCCACTCCATTGAATCAGCGGCCGCTCGACTTCGGCGCGACCGTCTCCGTGCAGTCCGCAACGAAGTTCATCGGCGGGCATTCCGACCTGCTTTCGGGTATCGCGACGACGAAGGACGAGGGCATGTATCACGCGCTGCAGGCCGCCCGCAAGCTGAACGGCGCCACGCCCGGCGCGCTCGAAACGTTCCTCGCCGTGCGTGGCGCACGCACACTGGCGCTGCGGCTGGAGCGTGGACAGCAGAATGCCATGACGCTCGCGCAGCGCCTGGAAGCGCATCCGCGCGTGACGCGAGTGCGTTATCCGGGACTGCCCTCACACCCGACGCACGCGACGGCCAGGCGCGTGCTGCGCGGCTTCGGTACGATCATCTCGTTCGATGTGAGCGGCGATGCGGATGCGGCGGACGCAGTGTGCCGTAATGTCCGGCTCATCCGGCACGCGACCAGCCTGGGCGCCGTGGAATCGACGATGGAACGGCGTGCCGCGGTGGGGGGCCAGGAACATCTCCCGCCCTCGCTGCTGCGGCTCAGTGTCGGGATCGAGAACGCCGACGACCTCTGGGCTGACCTGGAATCGGCGCTCCGGGCAGCTACGGGCTGAGTCGCCCTTGCGCAGCGGCCCGGATCGGTGCCCCGTGCGGCGCTGAAATCGGCGCTACGCACCGTAGTCCGAGGTCAGCGTGCCCCCTCTGGACGGCCGGATTTCCGGTGCGCCAGGCCGATTTCGAATCATGACAGTACAATTCTGGCGCCAGATCTGTTATATTGTCCCTGTCGATCTGCGCAATGCGCGGCTCAATGTCGCCCGCGGTGGAGCCTTCCGTGAAGGCGTCTGTCGCGGGCTAGTCATTTGGGGAGGATCCGGGTCTACGGCCAGAAAGGAGCCAGGAGGATGGCAACCTACTCGAACGGGAACCGCCGCGTGCGGGATGTGCAGCTTCATGTCGATACCGATGCGCATCCCGGCTGGGTGAATGGCGCGGAGGTCGCGCTGCAGCCTGGCGACGTCGTGGTCTGCGCGGATGGGCGCGCAGAAGTCGTGAAGGTGCTGGGCTGGACGAGTGACCGGAGCCGGCTGCTGGAACTGCGGCTGGATGTCCCGGGGTCGAAGCCCTTCTTTGCCGCCGCCTCGAACGTGCTCGCCGAGCCGTCAGACGCCTGAGCCCGCCCGACAGCCCATACCAGATCGAAGCCCGCGGCGCATGCTGCGCGCGGGACTCCTGTACAGAACGGACACAGAATGCATTCGATGAAGTCGTCGCCCGTCGCGCCAGCGCGCGCGGGCGGCTTTGCGGACCTCGGTCTGCATGAACACCTCATGCGCGGCCTCGATCGGCTCGCGTTCACGACACCAACCGCAGTCCAGGCGGAGGCGATTCCCGCGGCAGCAGCCGGCCGGGACGTGCTGGCCTGCGCTTCCACCGGCAGCGGCAAGACTGCTGCGTTCCTGCTGCCGCTGCTGGAGCAGCTGCGTGAAACGACGCGCGGTCAGACGCGCGCACTGGTGCTCGTGCCGACGCGCGAGCTCGCCGCGCAGGTAATGACGCACTTCCGCGAGCTGGCGCATCACACGCAGCTGCGCGCCGCTGCGGTTTACGGCGGTGTCGGCATGAAGCCGCAGGAGCAGGCGTTCCGGCGCGGTACCGACGTGATCGTCGCGACGCCCGGACGACTGATCGATCACATGCAGTACGGCTATGCGAACCTGTCAGGCATCCGCCACCTCGTTCTCGACGAGGCTGACCGCATGCTCGACATGGGATTCCTGCCTGCACTGCGGCAGATCCTGGCACACCTGCCCGCGAAGCGGCAGACGCTGCTCTTCTCCGCGACGATGCCGCCGCGCATCGCAGATCTGGCGCGCGAGCTGCTCGTTGATCCGGTGCTCGTCAGTCATGGACGCGCCGCAAAGCCCGCAGCCGGCATCACGCAGGCGATCTACCCTGTGCGGTCCGCTCTCAAGGTGGACCTGCTGGTCGATTTGCTGCAGCAGGACGAAATCGGCAACGCGATCGTGTTCTGTCGCACGAAACACCGCGCGAATCGCGTGGCCGCGCGCCTCGAGCGCGCCGGCGTCGTGTGCGAACGGATTCACGGCAACCGCACGCAGGCACAGCGTACGAAGGCGCTCGCAGGATTCAAGGACGGCACGTATCGCGTCCTGGTCGCGACGGACATCGTCGCCCGTGGCATCGACGTGACCGCCCTCGAGCACGTCGTCAACTTCGACGTGCCGAACGGTCCCGAGGACTACATCCATCGCGTCGGCCGTACCGCGCGCGCGGATGCAACCGGCGACGCGTACACGTTCGTCGCTCCCGAGGAGGAGTCGACCGTGCGTGACATCGAGCGCGCGCTCGGTCACCGCGTCGAGCGTCGCACGCTCGCCGGCTTCGATTACAGCCAGCGGGCGGATGAACCCCTCGAGGTGCCGCTGCAGGAGCGCCTGGCAGCGATGCGAAAGGCGCGTAGCGGTGCACGGCGCCGTCCGGATGGCGGAAGCACAGACAGGACGAGGCAGTCCGGAAACCACGCGAAGCGCAACGATGGCGCCGCGCGTGATACCGGTGGCGCACGCGGACGTGACGGCCGGAAGCACGGTGAAGGTGTTGCTCGTGATACGAACGGTGCACGCGGACGTGACGGCCGCAAGCACGGGGAAGGTGTCGTTCGTGATACGAACGGCGCACGCGGACGTGACGGCCGGAAGCGGGATGCCGGCAGCAGCGCCGTAAACGATGCGCGCTCGAGCGGCAAGCCGGGCCGCCACCACCGGCGGCCGCGGAACAACGCCGCATAAGCCGCTCGGTGTCATTGCCACATGAGCAGGGGCGGGTCTCATGCCTGGGACTCGCCCCTGTGTGCGTCATGGCGTACCATCCAGTTCGTGTTATTGACTGCGAGCCGGCAGGTGACACCAGTGCCTGAATCGAATTCGAGCGAGCGGTGCGATTCCGCGATCGAGGACCGAGTGCGCGCGAGCTTCGCGCGGCAGCGACTGATGCAGACGCTGGGCGCCGAGTTGAGCAGCATCCGCGACGGCGTGGTCGAGATCGAGCTGCCGTATCGCGAGGACCTGACCCAGCAGCACGGCTACCTGCACGCTGCCGCCGTCAGCGCAATCGTGGACAGTGCGTGCGGCTACGCTGCGATGACGCGCATGCCGCCCGAGGCGGAGGTCCTGTCTGTCGAGTTCAAGGTGAACCTGCTCGCGCCCGCGCTCGGAGAACGCTTCGTCGCGGTGGGACGCGTCATACGGTCCGGTCGCACACTGACGGTATGTTCGGGCGAGGCTCATGCAGAGAGGAACGGCGTGCGCAAGCTGATCTGCGTGATGCAGGCGACGATGATCGCGTCGCGGACGTAGACGTTACGACAGGGGGTTCGCGAGTCAGCGTGCCAGCAGACCCGCAGCGAGCGCGGGGCGTCCGGTGTTCTCGTAGAATTCGGCGAGGTCACGACGCAGGGTGACGACCCATCGGCGGCCGGCGTCGTCCGTATTGCGCTCGAGGATGGCGAGGGCAGCGGTGAATTCGGCCTCGGCCTCGTCGATGCGCTGCTGGGCGACCAGGCTGCGTGCAATCCAGGCGCGCGTGTTGGCGGTGTACGAGTGGTCGGGGTGGAGCACCTCGGCCTGCATCGCGGCAGCTTCGCGGAAGGCGGATTCGGCGCCGGTCGCATCACCGGCGAGGAGACGCACGGTGCCAATCTCGCCGAGGTGTTGTGCGTACTGCCAGCTCGACCTTCCCCACGCCTCACCGGCGGCCTCCAGCGCCTCGTCGAGCAGTACGAGGGCCGCGTCAGGCCGGCCTCCTTCATTGAGCAGCCGTGCCAGGTTGCCGCGGATCACCTGCGTCGTGGGGTGCGCGTTGCCCATGCGACCGCTGCTGCGCGCGAGCGCCTCGCGGTACAGCGATTCAGCCGCGCCGTATTCTTCCATCCGACGCAACATCACTGCGTACTCATTGAGGCTGCGGATGTAGAGCGAATCTGCGTCCTCACCGATGTCGCGGAGGATGGGAAGCGCCCGGTCGTACGTTTCCCTGGCCTCCTCCAGCCGATCGCGGCCACGCAGGATGCGCGCATGGTCGAGCAGGTCGATCGCCATGTCGATGTCCGTGCCCAGGCCGAACTCGTCGCGCATCGCAAGCGCGCGCCGCAGCAATTGCTCGGCAGAGTCCGGCTGCTCGAGCGCCGACGCGAGCCGCGCCAGCTGGCGCAGATTGTCGATCACGCGGACAGGGTTGAGCGGGTATTCGGCCATTCGCAGCGCGAGTGCCTCCTCGTACAGCGCGCGCGCCTCGGTATCGTGACGTGACTCGACGTGTGCGGCGGCGAAGCGCTCGATGGCGTCGATCGTCCTCGCATGGGCGGGTCCATAGAGTTCCCGCTTCGTTGCCAG
This sequence comes from uncultured Gemmatimonadaceae bacterium, assembly GCA_964384585.1. Taxonomy (GTDB): domain Bacteria; phylum Gemmatimonadota; class Gemmatimonadetes; order Longimicrobiales; family RSA9; genus DASTYK01. The sequence continues at coordinate 10,579 of CAYLME010000065.1, forward strand.
CGCCTCTTCCATCAGGCGGTGCCCGTCGGGGCCGGAGCCGAGGGACGCGTACGCCTGGCCGAGAGCGAACTGGAGTTCGCCCCGGATTTCCGGGTACTCGAGGAGGTCCTCGTTGACGGCACGAACGCCCGATGCGAGCAGTGTGCGGATGCTCAGCGTATCCGAACGGCCGGCAGGCGGAAGGTCCGCGCCGGAGAGCAGCCGAACCAGAAACCGCGTGGTCGCCTCGGCCCGCTCCCGTTCCAGGCGCGCAACGTCACGTTCCTGCTCCAGGAACGAAGACTGACGATTCAGCGATGCGGTATAGAGCGCCCCGAACAGCAGCGGCGCCGCGGCCGCGGCGACCCAGCCAGGATGGCGCCGGACGAGCAGCAGGAAGCGACGCAATGGAGGCGTAGGCCGGGCCTGGATCGGCAGCCCGGCAAGGTAGCGCTCGATATCGTCGGCCAGTGCGTCGGCAGACTGGTAGCGGGCTGTGGCATCAGGGTGCAGTGCGGTGGCCAGAATCGTGTCCACGTCGCCGCGCAGAGAGCGCGCCATGTCCCGGGGCGCCCGGCTGCTGACGGGCGGGGCTTCGTCGCCGGCCATGATCCGCTGCAGTTCTGACGTGCCCGCAATGTTCTGGAACGGGCGTGTACCGGCGAGCAGCACGTAGGCGAGCACGCCGAGCTGATAGACATCAGTGGACGTGGTCACCAGTTCGCCGCGCACCTGTTCGGGGCTGCTGTATCCGGGCGTGAGCGGCAATACGCCGGGACGCGTCAGCGGCGCGTCCCCGACGTCCTCCTCCTCGAGCAGTCGCGCAATGCCGAAGTCCAGCAGCTTCGGTGTGCCGTCAGCTGTGACGAGGATGTTGGCCGGCTTGATGTCACGATGCACCACGAGCCGCGCGTGTGCGAAGGCAACCGCGCGCGCCACCATCGCAACAAGAGCCAGCCGCTCGCGTGGACCCTTGCCCTGCGTGTCGCAATGCTCGGTGATCGGCTGACCGTCGACGTACTCCATCACGAAGTACGGGACGCCGTGATCGGAGATCCCGCCGTCGATGAGTGAAGCGATGGCGGGGTGCTCGAGGCGTGCCAGGATCCGCCGCTCTGCTGTGAACCGTCGGACGAGACCGTCGTTGGCGGCCGCGTACGGAAGCAGCTTTACCGCAACGGATTTCCGAAACAGTCCGTCGGCGCGCTCGCCGTAATACACGGAGCCCATGCCCCCCGCTCCGATACGGCGCAGCAGGCGGTAGGAGCTGTAGATCCGACCGATCTCCGGGTCCGGCCGCTCGACATGCTCCCCGTCGAAGCTATCGAACGAGCAGCCGACGCCGGCCGCGAGCGCCTCGAAGAACTCATCGGCACCCTCGGCGGCCGCCACCAGCGATCGGACCTCCACGGCGAGTTCAGCCCGGCCAGCGCAGAGGCGCTCGACGAGCGCGTCGCGCTCGGCCTCAGGAGCGTCGAGTACCTCGCCGACGACCTGATCTACCTCACGCCAGCGTTCCCGCATCGGATCGTTCATGTCGATTGTCACTCTATGCTTCGGATCAGCAAGCCGAGGCTCACCGGGTGAGCCCGAACCCGCCGATTTCCGGTTAAGCAATATAGCGGCAGGACCGCCGTGGCGAGCGGAGTGGTTGGTCGCGCATAACCCATTCGTGGAGACTCGAGATGCACCGTAGGCGGCATTACCCCAGCAGGGCGATGGACAATTGCACCCCGCGGGCCCTTCTGACCTTGCTGACCTTGCTGTTTGCCGCAGCGTGCGGCGGAGATTCGCCGACGGATCCGGGACCCGAAACGCCGCCCGGCCCACCCGAAGCCACCGCACCCACGGCGTCGAGCACGACCCTGGGGCCAATGCAGGAGATCGTGCTGTCGGGGCTTCCCGCGGGCCGCATCGACCTCCAGGCGGACATCGCGCCGGAGGGCGGCGGAGCTTCCGACCAGCCGGGGCCTTACCAGATGCCGCTCTTCCCGACGGCCGGTGGCACCTACCGCCTCGTCATCCCGCTGCACCCGACTACCCTGACGGGCGGTGGAAGGGTGGACGTGCGCGTGCGCGGTGAGGGTCTCGTCACCGCACCGATTCGCCTCACCCTTGCGCCACTGCCCGCCGCGCCGGGCGCATTCTCGGCGGCGCTCGACTCGCTGCAACTGCTCGTCGACCTGTCGCTCGCGCGCGAAGGGCTGACACGGGCCGACCTGCTTGCCGAGAACGCGGTGGGCGTTCTGCCGAAGCGACTGCTCCCGCTTTCCATCGTGCAGACGCTGCTCGACGACCCGTCCCACGACCGGGACCTGCGCGACCTGATACGGGGCTCGCCCAGCTTTGCGCCGCTCGTCGGTTCGGCACCGATCGACACGGACCTCATCGACCGCCTCGTGGCGGCGGCAGGGCTCCAATCCTTCTGGAACGCGATGCTGGACACCGCGCGTGCCGCTCTCGACACGCCCAGCCCCGGGACGCAGGCGAGCGCCACCGATGGGTTGGCCACGGCGGCGATGGAAATCACCGATGCGTGGTCGCTCGATGCCGCCATGAATATCGCGGCGGGAGCGAAGCGTTCGATCGATCCGGACAATCCCCAGGCCAAGGTGCGTGAAGACATCGGCCTTGCGCTCGGCGCGGCTGGCCTTGTGGCCGGACCGCTGGGAGGCACGGTCATCGCCGGAGTCAGCATCACGCAGTACCTGTACAACCTCACGCAGGAGATGCTGGCGAAGACGTTGCCCTCGGTGCTCACTGGCCTGAGCTTCTCCGTCGACCCCGCGCGATTCGAAGAGGACCATCCCGGACCGGGCGAGTACTACAATGTCAGAGTGAGTGCCCAGAGCGAGGGGATGGTGTTCGACAAGGCGATCCTGAATGCCGTGCTCCAGGCCGTCGGTGGTGTACGCACCGGCGCCAGCTTTTTCTCGAGTGCATCGGGCGTCGTTGACCAGATCAACAACGTGGGCAGCTTCATAACGGAACAGGTGGTGAGCAGAGTACCGGATTCGGATGGCATGCTGCGCATCGATCCCGAGACCTGGAGCAACATCCTCCTCCTCGATTCTCGGTGGACCACTGCCCGCGTAGCGGGTGACGCCATCACCGTGGGCAACCAGCGAACCTACCAGCCCGTCAAACCCGGGGTGGCCATACTCACGGTGGAGACCCATGTCTCCCATTTCGGAGATGCGGCTCCGGTCTCCGCTCAGGAGACCATCGAGGTAGCACCCATCCGGGTGGAAGTCACGGCCAGCAAGACCACGGTCACGCCCGGTGAGATCGTCACTCTCGACATCGTCGTGCACGATGCCCTGGACGTGGATCTCGACTGGACGCTTTCCGCCGGGACCTGGGTCTCGGGCCCTGAATGGCTGGGCGGGAACGCCTGGCGGGCCGAACTGCTGACCCCCGCACAGACCAGCGAGTACCCTGTCCGGGTGAAGTTCACGTCTACGGCGACCGGTGGGGCGCGCTCCGCGCCCGGAGCGCCCGAGCGTTCCAGATCACTTGAGATATTCACGGGATTCATCCTCGTCGAGCCTCACACCGCGACGCTACTCCCCGGCGAGTCGCAGAACTTCGTTGCGACCGTCCTTGGTCTCGAGAACAAGGAAGTGACGTGGAGCGCCATTGGACCTGACGGAGCCCCTGCGCCAATCTCTTCGACGGGCCTGTTCACCGCACCCGCCCTGCTCGGCGAGTACCAGGTGATCGCCACGAGCGTGCAGGATCCCGGGCTGACGGGCATGGCCCAGGTGAACGTGACGGGCAAGTGCTCGTGGTCGCTCACCATTGATGGCGGTTACGGTGGCACATGGTCGGGTGAGTCCGCCGGGCACTTCTATCCCGATGAGCCGTCCGGAGGGGGAAATTTCACCATGACCTACCAGCAGAACGACTACACAGATTACCCGATAGGGACTGTCTGGGCCGCCGGACCGGGCAGCAGTGTCGCGACTGGCAGCTGGCCAGCGAACTTCAGCTTCTCGACCTCGGAAGACGTGATCTGGGTGGCGGTGTGGGGGGGCCACACCGATTCGGACGCGACGCTGCACATCTCCGCCAATGACGGCACGACCGTTGTCGGAAACGTCACGGGCACGGCCATGCTGGCACTGGGTGCAGGTGAGGTAGAACTGGCGCCATTCACCTTCAGGTTCCGCAGCGCGCACAACTTCGACTGTGGAGCAAACTGAGAGCAATCACGGAACGGACGGGTCGCGCCGACGGCTGGATTGCCGTCGGCTGCGGCCCGCCGGACTCCGGGAGATTGTATTTCGGGGCGAGCGCGGCGACGGTCGACGACCGTCAGGTCGGGGCGTCTTCCGGATCCGGCGGCCCTGTCATCTCTCGCCGCAGCCAGGCACTCGCCACCGCCCAGTCCCGCTTCACCGTAGCGGCGGAGAGCCCCAGCAGCTCCGCCGTTTCCGGGACCGACATCCCGGCGAAGAACCGGTACTCGACCACCCGGCTCTGGCGTTCGTCCAGATCCGCCAGGCGGTCCAGCGCTTCGTGCATTGCAAGGATATCCTCGGCCATCTCCGGCGCCACCGGGTTGGCGTCGTCGAGCGAGACCACTTCCGCACCGCCTCCGCGCTTCGCCGCGATCCGTCGCTCGGCGTATGTGACCAGGATCTGGCGCATGGCCCGACTCGCGACAGCGAAGAAGTGCGCTCGATCGTTCCAGTTCGATAGGCCGGCGCCAACCAGCTTGACGTACGCCTCGTGGACCAGCGCCGTGGCGTTCAGCGTTTCGTCGCCGATCCAGCGTGAGCGCTGAATGCGTGCGAGGCGATTCAGCTCGCCGTAGATCGATTCAAAAAGGGAGTCCAACGCCTGCCGGTCACCCGCCGCGGCCTGCTGAAGCAGTACCGTCACCTCGCCGGGATCGCGCGATTCCGGGCCCTCCGGACGGTCTCGTACCACGAATGCTGCACCCTCGCTCGGGAAAACACGCCCCGAATTGACGCGCGGCAGCGCGAGCAACGCTGCCAGCCGCGCGATCGGGAAAGTGATCGCGCTCGGGGTAGCAGGTCGGGGCGCCCCGCTGAATCGATGCTCGAGCACGCGCCTTCATTCGGGCGGCGGCTGGCCGCGCATCGGGAGCCACGCTGCTTCGACAACGTATGTTCCGCCGACCCGCTCAGCCAGCAACGCAAACATCGAACGCGGCGTGCCACGCGGCCGCCTCACGGGATGAAAGTGCCGAACGGCGCGCATCGATGCAGCGGACGAACACAGGCGAGAGGACGTCGTGTGATCCGGCCGAAACAACTCGATGCCAGCCTGCTCATGCTGCCGCCGGCTGGCTGGCTTCCTGCGCAGCGACCGGGCAGAAGCCCACCCCCGCTCCGGGCTACTCCTCGTAGGAGCGGGTAGTCAGCTGGCGGCGGTCCGTCGCGACAGAATGCCACAAGCCCGCGACTGCGACCGGCTTGCCATCCTTGATGGCGGGGGTGAACTGGCAGCTCTTCACCTTGCGCACAGCTTCAGCTGTGGTGTCTTCCCAACCCGGCTGAACCGGACGGGCCGGACCAGCATTGGCTACGCGTCCATCCGCAGTAACATCGAAGCGTACGACGATATCACGCATGAACTGGTGGTCTGGCATGGTCGGCGGCAGCTCGGCGCAGGCCACCAGCTCGGGTGGCTGGTCGACATCATCCAGGCGGTATGCGTCGGATCCCGGCTGTCCGTGCGCGCAACCGACGAGCAGCGCACCGAGTACGACCGTAATTCGCGGATCCCTCATCCTGCCCCCCTTTCGCAACGCTGTTCACAGCCAATACACAACGCAATCTCCGGGAGGTCAAGGCAGCATGTGGCGTTCCGGATCTTCTGACCCGCAAGCAACGCCAGAATGGGCGTCCAGACAGGAAATAGTCCTGAGCCGTTGAGTGAACGGCTCAGGACTATGCGCCCCACCGCGAACTGCCTCAGACGTCCAGGTTCGCGAACTTCGCGTTGTCCTCGATGAAGCGGCGGCGCGGTTCGACGTCGTCGCCCATCAGTGTCGTGAAGACCTGGTCGGCCTCGACGGCATCGTCCATCGTGACCTGGAGGATCGTGCGACGCTCGGGGTCCATCGTGGTGTTCCAGAGCTGCTCGGCGTTCATCTCGCCCAGGCCCTTGTAGCGCTGCACGTTCACCTTGCCGTCGCCCTTGCCGTTCAAACGGGCGATGATCGCGTCGCGCTCTTCTTCCGTATACGCGTAGTGCTCTTCCTTGCCCTTCGCCACGCGATAGAGCGGCGGCTGCGCGATGAAGACCATGCCGTCGTCGATCAGGCCGCGCATGTGACGATAGAAGAACGTGAGCAGCAGCGTGCGGATGTGTGCGCCGTCCACATCGGCGTCGGTCATGATGATGATCTTGCCGTAACGTGCATTCTTCGTGCTGAACTCGTCCTCGCCGATGCCGGTACCGACCGCGGCGATGATCGTGCGGATCTCCTCGTTCGAGAGCACCTTGTCCAGGCGCGCCCGCTCGACATTCAGAATCTTGCCTCTTAGTGGCAGGATCGCCTGGAAGTTGCGGTCACGGCCCTGCTTGGCAGTACCGCCCGCGCTGTCGCCCTCGACCAGGTAGATTTCGCAGAGTGAGGGATCGGTGATCGAGCAGTCGGCCAGCTTGCCGGGCAGGACCATCCCGTCGATCGCGTTCTTGCGACGCACCAGCTCGCGCGCCTTGCGTGCTGCGATGCGGGCACGCGCGGCCTGCAGCGCCTTCTCGACGATGATCTTCGCGACCGACGGATTCTCCTCGAGAAAGCTCGAGAGCCTGTCGTTCACGACCGACTCGACGGCGCCGCGTACTTCCGAGTTGCCGAGCTTCGTCTTCGTCTGCCCTTCGAACTGCGGCTCCCTCACCTTGACGCTCAACACGCACGTCAGCCCCTCACGCAGATCCTCGCCAGACAGCGAGTCGAGCTCCTTCTTGAGGATGTTGTTCTTGCGCGCGTAATCGTTGATCGTGCGCGTCAGCGCGGCCTTGAAGCCGGTGAGATGCGTGCCACCCTCGTGCGTGTTGATGTTGTTGACGAACGTGAACGTATTCTCGTTGTAGCCGTCGTCGTACTGCAGCGCGAGCTCGATCTCCGCCTCCTCGCGCGCGGCCTCGATGTAGACGGGCTTCGGATGCAGCGGCTTGCGACTGCCACGCAGGAATTCCACGAACTGGACGATGCCGCCCTCGTAGTGGTACTCCTCGCGCTTCGGCCCCTTGTCGTTCAGGTCGCGCTCATCCGTGATGATGATGCGCAGCCCCTTGTTCAGGAACGCGAGCTCACGCAGGCGGTTTGAGAGCGTGTCGAACGTGTAGTTCAGGTCCGAGAAGATCTCCGGGTCCGGCTTGAAGGTGACGCGCGTACCCGTCGCCTTCGTCTTGCCGATGACCTCGAGCTCCGTGCTCTTGATGCCGCGCGCATAGCGCTGGCGATAGACCTTGCCGCCACGCTGGATCTCGACCTCGAGCCACTCGGACAGCGCGTTCACCACGCTCACGCCGACGCCGTGCAGGCCGCCGGAAACCTTGT
>CAYLME010000066.1:0-17887 GCA_964384585.1 uncultured Gemmatimonadaceae bacterium
CGCTATCCCGAAGACGAGATGTTCGCTGTGCTGACTCTGGAATCCACGCGGGCGCATGCCGCGATCGTGGGCGAGGACCTCGGGACCGTCGTGGCTTCGATCCGGCGCCGCATGGAGCGGCACGCGATTCACCGTATGTTCGTCGTGCAGTACGAGATCGATCCGGACGGCGAGCCGCCCCTGAAGCCGCCGCCGGCGCAGAGTGCGGCATCCCTCAACACGCATGACATGCCGACCTTCACGGGCTTCTGGCAGGAGCGCGACATCCATACCATGCGCGACATCGGGCTGTACGACCAGGCGCAGGATCGCGACGCGCAGAAGCAGCGGGTGCGGCTGCGCTCGGCGCTGGCGCGCCACGTGCACGTATCGGAGCACGCCGCACAGGCGGATGCCCCCTCTCCGGTGCTGGATTGCCTGCTCGACTGGCTCGCAGCGGGCCCGGCCGCCATCGTGCTGATCGGGCTGGAGGATCTCTGGCTGGAGCCCGACCCCCAGAACGTGCCGGGCACGGGCCCGGATACGCAACCGAACTGGCGACGCCGGTTCCGCCATCCGTTCCCCGACGTATTCCGTCGTGACGACGTGAGCGCACGACTCCAACGCATCGCCGGGGCGCGCCGGACCAGCGCCCGCGAGGAGCAGGAATGAGAGAGACATTCATTTCCGAGCACGACCTCTACCTGTTCAACGAGGGCACGCACAATCAGCTCTACCGGCGACTGGGCGCGCATGCCGGCAGCATGAACGGCGAGGACGGCACCCACTTCGCCGTATGGGCACCGAACGCGCGCGCGGTGTCCGTCTTCGGCGACTTCAATGACTGGCGACCCGGTGAGATCGCGCTCGAGCCGGTTGGCGTGTCGGGGATCTGGGCGGGTTTCGTTCCGGGCGTCGCGACCGGCTCGACGTACAAGTATCACATCATCTCGCAACACCACGGCTACCGCGTAGAGAAGGCAGACCCGTTCGGTTTTCTGCACGAGACACCGCCGCGTACTGCGTCCGTCGTGACGACGCTGGGCTACGACTGGGGCGACAGCCGCTGGATGCAGCAGCGACGCGACCGCAACGCGCTCGGCGCGCCGATCTCGATCTACGAAATGCACATCGGCTCCTGGATGCGACCTGCCGAGCAGGGCCGTTTCCTCGGCTACCGCGAGCTGGCACCGCGCCTTGCCGAGTATGTCAATGCGATGGGCTTCACGCACGTCGAGCTGCTGCCCGTCATGGAACACCCGTTCTACGGGTCATGGGGCTACCAGACCACCGGGTACTTTGCGCCGACCTCGCGTTACGGGTCACCGCAGGACTTCATGTACCTGATCGACGTGCTCCATCAGCACGACATCGGCGTGATACTCGACTGGGTCCCGTCCCACTTTCCCGGCGACGAGCACGGCCTCGCCTACTTCGACGGCACTCACCTCTACGAGCATGCGGACCCGCGCCAGGGATTTCATCCGGACTGGAGCAGCTACATCTTCAACTACGGACGCAACGAGGTACGCAGCTTCCTGCTCAGCAGCGCCCGCTTCTGGCTCGACGAGTATCACGCTGATGGTCTGCGCGTGGACGCTGTCGCGTCCATGCTCTATCTCGACTATTCCCGCAAGGAAGGCGAGTGGATTCCCAACCCGTTCGGTGGACGTGAGAACCTCGATGCCATCGAGTTCCTGCGACGGCTGAACTCCGACGTTTATGGCTCGCATCCCGACGTGCAGACGTACGCGGAGGAATCGACCGCCTGGCCGATGGTGTCGCGTCCTGTATACGTGGGCGGTCTCGGCTTCGGCATGAAGTGGGACATGGGCTGGATGCACGATACGCTCGAGTACATCCGTCATGATCCCGTCCACCGCCATTACCATCACGGGGAGCTGACCTTCCGGATGGTGTACGCGTTCAACGAGAACTTCGTGCTGCCGCTCTCGCACGATGAGGTCGTGCACGGAAAAGGCTCGCTGCTCGACCGCATGCCAGGCGACGACTGGCAACGGTTCGCCAACCTGCGCCTGCTCTACGGCTATATGTACACGCAGCCCGGCAAGAAGCTGTTGTTCATGGGCGGCGAGTTCGGCCAGGGCCGGGAGTGGAGCCACGAGTCGTCGCTCGACTGGCATCTGCTCCAGTATCCACATCACGAGGGCATACGTCGCTGGATCACGGATCTCAACCGCGTATATCGCGAGGAGCCCGCGGCGCACGCGCTCGACTTCTCGCACGACGGCTTCAGCTGGATCGACATGCACGACAGCTCGAACAGTGTTGTCAGCTACATGCGGCGCGGGCCCGATCCCGACGACACGCTGGTCATCGTCTGCAACTTCACGCCGGTCGTGCGTTCGAACTACCGGCTCGGAGTGCCTGCCGCGGGGTTCTGGCAGGAGATCCTCAACAGCGACGCCGTCGACTACGGCGGCACCGGCGTCGGCAACCTCGGCGGCGTGGAAGCGACACCGCTCCCATCGCACGGCCAGCTGCGGTCCATCACGCTCACGCTGCCGCCGCTCTCGACGCTCGTGCTGAAACGAACACGTGAGACGTGATGTCATGGCCGTGGATACGGCCGCACCGATCGTATCGCAGGTGACACCGTTGCCGTTGGGCGCACGGCTCACCGGCACCACCGCGACCTTCTGCGTGTGGGCGCCGTACGTCGGCACAATGGACCTCGTTCTCGATGGGCCGCGCCGGGAGACGTGCGCGATGCTTCGAAGCGACGACGGTTACTTCACGGCAACGCTCGACGACGTCGAGTCCGGGCAGCGCTACGGTTACCGGATCGACGGCGGCGATGTCGTGCCTGATCCCGCGACGCGCTGTCAGCCGGACGGTGTCCACGGGATGTCCGCAGTGCAGCCCGCCTCGTTCGACTGGTCCGACAGCGGCTGGGCCGGCCTGCCCCTCGAGGAATACGTGCTCTATGAGCTTCATCCGGGCACGTTCACTCCCGAAGGCACGCTCGACGCGGCGGCGCAGCGCATTCCCGCGCTGCGCGACCTCGGCGTCACGGTGATCGAGCTGATGCCGCTCGCGCAGTACCCGGGCACGCGCAACTGGGGGTATGACGGCGTTCATCCGTTCGCCGTGCAGAACAGCTACGGCGGACCGGAAGCACTCAAGCGCTTCGTCGATGCCTGCCACCGTGAGGGCCTTGCCGTATGCCTTGACGTCGTCCACAACCACATAGGCCCTGAGGGCAGTCACCTGCACCGGTTCGGGCCGTATTTCACGGGGCGCTACGCCACGCCCTGGGGAGACGCGCTCAACTTCGACGGGTCCGACTCCGAGCACGTGCGCGAGTACTTCATCGAGTCAGCACTCCAGTGGGTGGACGAGTACCGCATCGATGCACTCCGGCTGGACGCAGTGCATGCGATCGCAGACAGTTCCACCTACCCGTTCCTGCGCGCGCTGGCGGAACGGGTGCACGAGCGCGCGCACGCCCTCGGTCGCACGGTCTGCGTGATCGCCGAGAGCGATCTCGCGGATCCAGGCATCGTCCGCCCCGTACAGCGGGGTGGACTCGGCATGGACGGGCAGTGGCTGGACGACTTCCATCACGCGCTGCATGCGCTGCTCACCGGCGAGCGCGATGGATACTATCAGGACTACGGTGGACTCGAGCACCTCGCCCGTGCGTACGCTCGCGGATACGTCTACGCAGGCGAGTACTCACCGTATCGCAGGCGCCGGCACGGAGCGCCCGCGGACGACGTCGAACCCATGCGATTCGTAGCCTTCGTCCAGAACCACGACCAGATCGGCAATCGTGCGCACGGAGACCGCCTGACGAGCCATCTTTCGGAGGAGCAGCACCAGCTCGCAGCCGCCGCCCTGTTGCTCGGGCCGTTCACGCCACTCCTCTTCATGGGCGAAGAGTACGGCGAGCCGGCGCCGTTTCCCTACTTCGTCAGCCATTCGGACGACGAGCTGATCGAAGCCGTGCGGCGCGGTCGCGCGCAGGAGTTCGCCAGTTTCACCAGGATCGGTGTGCCGCCGGATCCGTGCGCAGAAACGACCTTCCGATCCGCCGTACTGAACTGGTCGCTGCGGGAGAGCGGTCACCACGCAAAGCGGCTCGCCTTCTACATGAACCTGCTCGCCATCCGGAAGGAGATCCGGTCGCTGCGTCCGCGGTCGTTCGAGGAAATCGAAACGCATGTGGAACCTGGAGCACTGACGCTGCGTGTCACGTCAACCACGGACGCCGGTGCAACCGCGCTCTACCTGAATTTCAGCGACCGGCCGACAACCGCTCGGATTCCGGCCGCGGGCGACGCAGGCACCTGGCGCGTACGCCTTGACACCCGGGCATCGAACACCGCGGCGTCAACCGTCACTGATGCGACCGCACTGGCTGGTTCATCGCTCGAGCTCGCACCACACTCTGCCGTGCTGCTGCTGCGTGAGGCGCACCCCGCATGACGAGATATCTCTGTATTCACGGCCACTTCTACCAGCCGCCGCGCGAGAATGCGTGGCTGGAGGCGATCGAGCTGCAGGATTCGGCGTATCCGTATCACGACTGGAACGAGCGAATCACAGCCGAGTGCTACGCACCCAACGCGGATTCGCGCATCCTGGACGGTTCGGATCGCATCGTTCGCATCGTCAACAACTACGCGCGCATCAGCTACAACTTCGGCCCCACGCTCCTCGCGTGGCTGCAGCAGCATGCGCCGGATACGTATGCGTCGGTCATAGCAGCCGATGCGGAGAGCGCCGCACGCTTCGACGGACATGGCTCGGCACTCGCGCAGGCGTATAACCACTTGATCCTGCCGCTCGCCAACGAACGTGACAAGCGGACGCAGGTGCTCTGGGGCATCGAAGACTTCCGACATCGCTTCGGTCGTGTTCCGACCGGCATGTGGCTGCCGGAAACGGCGGTCGACACGCCCACGCTGGAGGCGCTCGCGGCGAGCGGCGTACGTTTCACGATTCTGGCGCCGCACCAGGCGGCGGCGGTGCGTGCGCTCAGCGGCGGTGACTGGCACGACGTCACCGGTGGTCGGGTCGATCCACGCGTGCCGTACCTGGCGCGCCTGCCCGGCAACCGCGAGATCGTGCTGTACTTCTACGACGGTCCACCCTCCCGGGCGGTCGCGTTCGAGGGGCTGCTGCGCAATGGTGAACGATTCGCCGGTCGGCTGCGCGAGCTGCTGCGACCGGGTGACGATCTCCAGCTCGCGCATATCGCGACGGACGGCGAGACCTACGGGCATCATCATCGCCACGGCGACATGGCGCTCGCGTACGCGCTGCGCCTGATCGATGACGACCCGACGATCGCGCTCACCAACTACAGCCAGTTCCTGCAGCTATGCCCGCCCCGTCATGAGGTCCGCATCGTGGAGGGCAGCTCGTGGAGCTGTGCACATGGAGTGGAGCGCTGGCGTTCCGATTGCGGGTGCAGCACGGGCGGTGACCCGGGATGGAACCAGGCGTGGCGCGAGCCGCTCCGGGCTGCGCTCGACTGGTTGCGTGATGAGATCACGCCGGATTTCGAGGAGCATGTGTCGGTGCTGCTGCGCGACCCGTGGGAGGCGCGCGACGACTACATCTCGGTCGTGCTCGACCGGACGCCGCGCAACGTGGACGCGTTCCTGGCACGCCACGCTGTGAACAGCTTCACTCCCGAACAGGACGTCCGCGCCCTGGAGCTGATGGAGCTGCAGCGTCACGCGATGCTCATGTACACGAGCTGCGGCTGGTTCTTCAACGATGTTTCGGGGATCGAAACCGTGCAGGTGCTGCAGTACGCGGCGCGCGTGGCACAGCTCGCCGGCAAGTTGTTCGACCGACCGTTCGAGCCGCAGCTGATGATGATGCTCGAGCCGGCTGTGAGCAATGTGCCGGAGGCCGGAAACGGTCGCCGCATCTACGAGGAACAGGTCCTGTCGAAACGAGTGGACCTGTTGTCGGTCGCCGCGCACCACGCGGTGAGCTCACTGTTCGAGGGGACACCGCATGGCGGACGCATCTATTCGTATCGTGTGGGGCTCGAACGCCATGACCAGAAGAAGGCAGGTGACGCGACGCTGGCGGTCGGACGCGCACGGGTGTCCTCCGAGATCACGCGCGAGACCGAGACCGTGACGTATGCGCTGCTCCATTTCGGCAGTCACAGCCTGTCGGGTGGAATCCGCCGCTATATCGGAGAAGGCGAGTATGATGCGCTCGCCGGGCAGATGCTGCGCTCGTTCGAGAGTGGTGACCTGACGGGTGTGATTCACCTGCTCGCGGAGTTTCCCCAGTACAGCTTCTCACTGAAATCACTGTTCGCCGACCGGCAGCGTGAGATCCTCTTCAATCTGCTGCGCGTACCGGTGCGGCAGGCGGAGGGCACATACCGCCGGCTCTACCGCGAGAACGCGACCCTCGTGCGCTTCCTGCTCGACATGGGGCTGCCGCTGCCGCGCGCGTTCACGATGGCGGCGGAGTTCGTGATCAATCGCGAGCTGCGTCGCATCTTCGAGGCGGAGAAGATCGACCTGGAACGGGCACGCTCGCTGCTCGGCGAGGCGGACGATCTGCGGGTGCCGCTCGACGAGGGCGGCCTCTCTTTCGCGGTTGAACGATCGCTCGAGAACCTGGCGGCGGCGCATCGCACCCGTCCCTTCGACACGGCCGCTCTCGAGCAGTTCGTTGAGGTCGCTGCGCTCGCACGCGACCTGCCCTTCGAGGTGGACCTCTGGAAGACGCAGAACCTGTTCTATGCCACGATTCGTGAAACACTGACAGAGACCGTCGCCCGTACGGACGCCGGTGACGCGCGCGCAAGCCAGGCGATGCCCATGCTGTATCGGCTCGGTGAGCTGCTGAGCGTCGCTGTGCCATGACGTTTCCGCGCGCAACATATCGCCTTCAACTGCACGCCGACTTCACTCTTCGCGATGCCGCGAACGTCGTCCCCATCCTGCATCGCATGGGCATCTCCCACCTTTACCTGTCGCCCGTCAGCCAGGCCAGGGCCGGAAGCGAACACGGTTACGACGTGACCGATCCTGGCCGGATCAGTGATGCGCTGGGTGGAGCCGATGCCATGCAGGCGCTCGCCGCGGTGCTCGCGCAGCATGGCATGGGCGTGCTGCTCGACATCGTGCCGAATCACATGGCCGCGTCCACGGAGAATGACTGGTGGGCCGACCTGCTTCTCAACGGCGCCAGCTCGGCGCACGCACGCACCTTCGACACACCGCTCGCGAGCGGAAATCCGGAGCCGTTGCTGCTGCCCGTCCTCGGCGCGCCGGCCGATGAGGTCGTGGCAGCGGGTGAGTTGCAGATCACGGAGCGCGACGGGAGGGGTGTGCTGCAGTATCACGATCAGTGGTTCCCCCTGCCCGACTCCGTGGCCGGGCACGAACGCGTCACTGCGCAGTTGCTCGCTTCCCTCCCCTACACGCTGGCGGACTGGCGCACCGTGCAGGAGGAGACCGGGTATCGCCGCTTCTTCGACGTGACCGGGCTCGTCGGTGTGCGCGTCGAGGACCCCGCGGTATTCGAACGGACACATGCCGGCATCCTGCAGTGGCTCCGGAACGGCTGGGTGCAGGGCCTGCGTATCGACCACATCGACGGCCTGCGCGATCCGGCCGGCTACCTCCGGATGCTCGGAGACGCGACGTCCCGGAGCGGAGAGCGCGAACGGCCCTACACTGTCGTCGAGAAGATCCTTGCACCGGACGAATGGCTGCCGCCGGACTGGCAGATGGATGGGACGACGGGCTACGAAATGATGCGCGTTGCATCCTCGTTCCTCGTCGATCCTGGCGGCTACCGCACGCTCGAAGACCTGTTCCGCCGCCTGACGGGCACCACGCGGCAGTTCGACGACGTCGTGCACGCGTCCAAGCTCGAAGTGCTGGACAGGCTGTTCACGGCCGAGTTGCGCGATGTCGCAGGCTCGATCGCCGACATCATTGGTGTCGCGCACGACGACTGCGTGCGCGTGATGCGCGAGCTCACGGCGTCGCTCGGCGTCTACCGGACGTACGTGAACGCCGAAGGAGCGTCGGCCATCGATCGCCTGCGCGTTGACGCTGCTCGTGCGGCTGCACGTGAGCGACTGGACGCCGGCGATCAACAGGTGCTCGATCGCGTCTGTCGGACGCTGCTGCTCGATGAGACGCAGACGTCCGCCCGGGACCGCGATCGGGCACTCGACGCGACTGCCCGCTGGCAGCAGCTCAGCGGCCCCGTGATGGCGAAGGGCTTCGAGGATACCGCGCTGTACCGCTGGCCCGTGCTGCTCGCTGTGAACGACGTCGGTGGCGAACCCGGTCGCTTCATGAACGCGGACGAGGTCAACGACTTCTTCGTCCAGCGCGCGGCGAACGCGCCCGGCGCACTGAACGCCACGTCCACGCACGACAGCAAACGCAGCGGCGACATGCGGGCACGCCTTCTCGTCCTGAGCGAGCGGGCACACGAATGGGTCGCATCCGTCGAGCGCTGGCTGCCGTTCCCGGGCGGAAGCGACGTAGCGATCACGCGCCGGGACGAGCTCACCCTGTTGCAGACGCTGGTTGGTGCGTGGCCGCTCGACGGCCCTCCCGACGAGGAGTTCGTGACACGCGTGCAGCAGTACATGCGCAAGGCCGCCCGCGAGGCGAAGCGGGAAACGGACTGGCTCGAGCCCGATGAAGCATACGAGCGTGCGCTGCTCGCGCTGGTGGAACGCGTGTTGACGTCCTCCGAGCTGGCCACAGTGCGCAAGGAATTGCAGGCATTCGTCGAGCGCATCGCGCTACATGGTGCGATCAACGCACTCGCACAGGTGGTACTCAAGTGCGCGGCGCCCGGCGTACCGGACACCTACCAGGGCACCGCACGGTGGCGTTTCGACCTCGTGGATCCTGACAATCGCCGGCCGGTCGATTACGACGAGCTCGCCGCGTTCATCAGCCAGCTGGAAAGCATCGTTGCGCAGCCGGATGCAGTTACGGTTTCGCGCCTGCGCGACGATTGGCGCGACGGACGCATCAAGCTGTACGTACACATGGCGCTGCTGCACGCACGCCGCCGGTGCAATGCATTCGAGGGCAGCCATGAACCGCTCGCTGTCAGCGGTGCACGTGCGGCGAACCTCCTCGCCTTCCGCCGTGCGGGCGATGACGCGGCGGTGATCGCGATCGTTCCGCGCTGGCCCCGGCAGCTTGCGCCGGCGCACTCATGGCCGACAGGTGCAGCGTGGGGTGATACGACCATCGAGACCGGGCCAGGCCGGTGGCGGAACGTGCTGGACGGTGCACGCCACACCGCTCGGGACGGCCGGGTCCGACTGGCCGACGCCCTGGCGGTGCTGCCCGTCGCGCTGCTCGAGATGGAATGAAGGCTGGCGGGACCGCCCGCCGTCCGGCTTGGAACTATGCGCGCACGCCTGAATGGATCGCTACGATGCCGCCCGTCCGGGTCTCCCAGGTCACATCGCGCAGGCCCGCGCTCCGCATGCGTTCGGCCAGTTCCGGCGGGTCCGGGAACTCCAGTACACTCGCCGGGAGGTAGCTGTACGCGGTGCCGTGGCTCGAGATCATCCGGCCGATGCGCGGCAGCACCTGCCGGAAATAGAAGAGGTAGATGCCACGAAATGGCTGCCATGACGGCGTCGTGAACTCGAGGATCACGAGCTTCGCACCCGGGCGCAGCACGCGAACGAGCTCGCGCAGCCCTGCATCGAGATCCGACAGGTTGCGCACACCGAACCCGACGGTCGCGCCGTCCATGGACGCGTCGCGCACGGGGAGCGCGAGCGTATCGCCGGCCGCCGGAAAGAGCGGCGCACCGTCTGCCTTGCCCTTCCCCCGCTCGAGCATCTCGGGCGTGAAATCAGCGGCCAGCACGCGGCCACTGAACGACGGGCGCCGCACCAGCTCCTGCGCGAAATCCAGCGTCCCGGCACAGGCATCGAGGTAGGTCCCGTCGAGCGTCGCGCCCTGCAGCAGGACGTCCACGGCACGACGGCGCCAGCGCCTGTCGCTGTTCAGACTCAGGAGGTGATTGAGCAGGTCGTACCGGGGTGCGATCGCGCCGAACATCCGGCGCACCGCGGCTGCCTTTTCGGCGGGCGCGGGCAGCACCGCTGCACCATCTTCCGATCGACTCGCCATCGCGCCCACTGCTCCCCGCTCTTAGATTCGGTTGGTGCGGCGGAACCTAGCCGTGGCCGGGACCGCGATCAACCCGCGGCGCGTGAAACTCCATGTGGCGCTGGCACGTAGGGCAGTTCAGTTCATTCGCGCACACGACACCAATCAACGGGGCGGCACGCTTCACTGCGTGCGCCTCGATCGGCCGTTGAATCATACCGAGCTGACCGATCAGGAAGTGATCGCCCGGGCCCGCGAGGGCAGCGAGGCGGCCTATCGCGAGCTGATCGGCCGTTACGAACGGCCGGTGTTCTCCCTCATTTACCGCCTCGTCCGCGACCGCGAGCGTGCGGAGGATCTCGCCCAGGACACATTCATCAAGGTGTTGAACCACCTGGATCGCTACGATCCGACGTTCAAGTTCAGCTCCTGGATTTTCAAGATCGCCCACAACACGGCCCTCGATCACCTGCGCCGCAAGCGGCCGGTGACGTTGTCGCTGGATGGCTCACCGCATGCCCGGACGGCCGCCGAGATCGAGGCAACGACGCTGACCCCTGCCTCCGACGATGAGAGCCCGGAGCAGTTTACCGCCAGTCGCGAGCTGGGCACCGAGATCGAGCGGGCGATCGGGCTGCTCCGACCCGAGTACCGGACCGCCATCGTGATGTGCCACGTGGAGGGGCGGCCGTACGAGGAAATCGCCCGGGTCATGGACGTGCCGCTGGGGACGGTGAAGACCTATATCCACCGGGCCCGCAAGGAATTGATGAAGGAACTGGAGCACCTCCGGATCTGAAACCGGGGTGGAGGGCCAGACGTATGGAAGAACGAACCATGGGAACCGAGCAATGAGTCACCAGAGCCTGCATCCCGAAGAGGAACAGCTCGAGGCCTACGCAGAGGGCACACTCGACGGCGGCGATCGTGCAGTCGTCGAGTCACACGTGTTCGCCTGTGCCGACTGCCAGGGAGCCATCGAGGAGTGGCGCGCGCTGTTCGCCGCCCTCGAAGGCCTGCCGCAGCTCGCGCCGTCCGCCGGGTTCCAGGACCGCGTCATGGCACGTGTCCAGGTCGGCAGCCGCGCCCAGGCATGGCACACGCAGGCGCTGGCCCAGGCCAGGGCCGCCGCCCACAGCGTCGGCCACTGGCTGCCACAGACGACGCGCGGCTGGGCGTTGGCAACCGCGATGCTCGGACTCCCGGCGATCATCGGCACCGCCGTAGTCGCGTGGTTGCTGTCGCGCGACTACGTCAGTGCGCCTGCATTGTGGATCGCGGCGCGTGACACGGTCGACCAGGGCGCGCAGCGGCTTGGTGAGGCGTTCGTGCAGTCGCTGTTGCAGACGGATGTCGTTGCGTGGCTGGTCGCGAATACCGGCGAGTTCCTCGCGGTTGCCGGCATGCGCGGCCTCGGTGCAATCATCGCAGTTGCCGGTGCGACGACGATGCTCTCGATCTATGTACTCTACCGAAACCTGTTCCGCACACCTACGCGGGAATCGCATTATGTCACGTATTCGTTCTGATCGCCGCATGCGGCACGGAATCGGCGGTCTCATCCTTACCGTCGCGCTGGCGGCGCCGGCCGCGCCGCAACAGCCGGCTACCGCCGACGCGTCGCGCCTCGTTGCGAGCGAAGTGTCGCTCTCGCGCAGCGACGCGGTACTGCGCGTGGAGTTGAGCGACGGCAGCGAGCGGACGTGGGCGCTGCGCGACGGAGAGGCGCTCATCGATGGCACCGCGGTCGGTGCTGCCGCCCGCGGCAGCGCGCTCGACGCATCCTGGCGAGAGCTGCTGAACGCCGCGATGGAGGCGTCCGCTGCAGAACTGCCCGCCCTGCTGATCGCGTGGGAAGCGCCATCAGGGCAGGAAGTCGGCGATGCGCTGGACAACTCCCTGGAAGAGGTGTTCGCCGTCATCGACGTGTCCGCCCCTGCTGCCCCGACTGCACCGGTGGCACCCGCGGCACCCGGCTTCTCCGACGACAGTGTGTCACGGCTGGTCGAGCGCATCTCGGTCCTGCAGTCGAAGGTCAACGAACTCGAGGGCAGTGCGGCGCGCGCGCAGGCGCGCAACGACAATGCGTTCGAGCGGTTCTTCAGCCACATCGGTCGTGGCATCGCCGGCATCCTGTCCGTCCTCGCGACGTACGCGGTGCTTTTCGGCATCGGCTTCGCCACGATCGTGCTGGGCGGCCGCCGTTTCATCGAGGGCGTGGGCGACACTGCCCGGCACGCGACGGTGCGCTCAGGCCTGGTCGGTCTCGCGGCATCGTTCCTCGTGGTGCCTGCATTCGTGCTCGGCATCATTGCGCTCGTGATCTCGATCATCGGGATCCCTGCGCTGCTGGTCTTCGTGCCGCTGTTCCCGCTCGCAGTCGTGCTCGCGGTACTGCTCGGCTATCTCGGTGTCGCACACGCTGCGGGTGAGGCGTTCGCCGAGCGCCGATTCTCGGGTGAAGCGTGGTACCGCATGGGCAACTCGTACTACTTCCTGCTCGCCGGACTCGGGATGATGCTCGCCCTGTTCCTCGGTGCGCACATTCTCGAGCTGACAGGACCGTTCCTCGGCTTCCTGCAGGGCATCCTGATGTTCCTGGGGGTGGTGCTCACGTGGGCACTCGCGACGATCGGTCTCGGAGCAGTGCTGATCTCGCGCGGCGGGTCGCGGCCGGTCACGACGGACTCGTTCAACATGTCGGAGCCGTCGATGGAAGAGACTCATGTCTGAGGCCGTGCGCACCGTGCTGATCGCGTCGGTCGTCACGCTCTTTGCCGCATGCGACGGACCGCCTGAAGCAGTGGCCTCGAATGACAACGGCAACGGGCGGCAGGACTGGCAGACGCTGTCGCTCAACCGAGGCATGGCCAGCGAGCAGCAGATGCGCGTCGATGTGGAATACGGGGCGGGCAGGTTGTCCGTCGCGGCTGGCACGACCGAGCAGCTCTACCAGGCACGGTTGCGCTACGACGCGTCGGCGTTCGAGCCCGTGACGTCCTACAGCGACGGGCAGCTGCAGATCGGAATGAAAGACGCGGAGCTGCGTGGCCGCAAGCTGGAAGCCGGTTCGCTTGACCTTCAGCTCAACCCGAACGTCGCGCTCGATCTCGACCTTGCCTTCGGTGCTGCCGAAGCGAAGATCGACCTGGGCGGGCTGCGGGTGCGGTCGCTCGAGATCTCGACCGGTGCAAGCAAGACGGATCTCGCATTCTCGCAACTGAATCCTATCGCCGCGGAACGCGTAGTACTACAGGTAGGTGCCGCACAGTTCATAGCGACCGGGCTGGGCAACGCCAATACCGGCAGGCTGTCCGTCGAAGGCGGCGTCGGTGACATCGATCTCGACTTCACCGGTGCGCTGCCGAGCGACATGAACATCTCCGTCGAGATGGGACTAGGTCACCTGACGCTGCGCCTGCCGCGCGAGGTCGGCGTGCGGATCCAGAAGGACGGGATCCTCTCATCGATCAAGGGTGCAGCGCTCGTGCAACGCGGCAACGTGTACTACAGCCCTGACTACGACAGTGCCGAACGCCGGCTGCACTTCGACATCGACGCGGCGTTCAACGCAATCTCGGTCATCCTGGTCGACAACGATCAGGCGGACGTACAATAAAGGAGGCTCGGAATGCTGACGTCACTGCTCACACTCTTCGTCGTCGGAATCGTCGCGCTGGTCGCGGTGGGTGTC
The DNA here is from genome assembly GCA_964384585.1 of uncultured Gemmatimonadaceae bacterium. Lineage (GTDB taxonomy): Bacteria > Gemmatimonadota > Gemmatimonadetes > Longimicrobiales > RSA9 > DASTYK01. The sequence goes on from CAYLME010000066.1 coordinate 13,789, forward strand.
GTGTTGTCAGTGATCGGCGCGGTGCTGGGCATCGCGTTCGGACTGGCCGGCTTCCTCCTCTTCAAGGTCGCGCCCGTGGTGCTCGTCGGTTACGTCGTGATGCGCTTCCTGACGCCCAAGCAGAAGCGGCTGAGTGCCGAGGATCGGCGCTGGCTGGAGAGCTGAGTTTTTTCTACCACGGAGTTCACAGAGAGCACCGAGAACTTCATGCGGGGTGCGACGGCGCGCTGGAAATCCGGTAGACATCAGCTTCCGTTATTGGAACTGGAACAGGAAAGGGCCGTGTCCGACTGGGCACGGCCCTTTTCCTGGCTGCCTATCAGACCGGTACCGGTGGAGCAGCCGTGTCTGATGGGCCGCCTCGTTTTGCTACCGTGGTCAGAGTGTACCGGCGGAACAGGCCGTGTCTCACAGGCACGGCCTTTCTCGTTGCTACCCAGTGTCCTCCGTGTTCTCCGTGGCAAAAATGATGTTCCCCCGGGGCACAGCCCGAACATCGACCGCGGCATTCCGCTCGACGCCCAGGAACGCTGCCGCACTACCGTCGCGTACGGCGATCTCCAGCATGCCGTCCGATCCGGTCAGTGCGAGTGGGCTGCCCGGCATGGCGTCGGAGTACGTGGTGCACAGGGGACCGACGTCGCGACCCCGGATGGTGACACGAGCACTGCCGTCGAGCCATGCTGCCGGGATGTTGGTGATCAGATTCCCGAAGCGATCGATGTACTCCACGACACCCTGAACGTGGTCGCCGATGCGCTGCGGCTGCAGCAGGTCCAGCAGGACGGGGTCATCGATTGGCGCGCCCAGGCGGTCGAGCGGGAGGCCGCGTGCAAGCCAGGCAGCGGCGGGGGCGAAGATATCCCTGCCATGGAACGTCGCTGATACGTCCCTCTGACGGTACGCCTCTGCTTCGATCGTGACGACACGCGACGACGACGCATGCTGCAGGACACGTGTCAGCAGGCCGTTGTCGGGCGTGACGTAGAACTGGTCGTCGATCCGGGCGGCGAGTGCGCGGCGTGTGCTGCCGACGCCGGGGTCCACGACGGCCACATGTATCGTGCCGGGCGGATGGAATCGGGCATAGCGCGCGAGCACGTATGCGGCGGCAGCTACGTCACCGGACGCGATCTCGTGAGTGGCGTCGGCTACGACTGCGCCGGGCGCAATGGTGCTGATGACACCGCGCATGGCGGCGGGGTATCCGTCGACGGTACCGAAATCGGAGAGCAGGATGATCCGCGCCGGTGCGCCTGTCGGCGCGGATCCATGGGATGGCCCGTCGGCCTGCACGCCGGCGTCAGCTCTGTGCGGCGACGGCACCTTCGAGCGCGCTGATCACCTGGTCCGCAATCGCCATGAACGCACGGCCGGCGTCGGACTCGGGTGCCGAGATGGCGGTCGGCCGGCCTTCGTCACCGGCGATGCGCACCTCGGGATCGAGTGGTACGGAGCCGAGCAGTGCGAGGTGCATGTCCTGCGCGAGCACGGCGCCACCGCCGTGACCGAACACGTCGATATGCTCGCCGCAATGCGGGCAGTGCATACCTGCCATGTTCTCGACGATGCCGAGCAACGGTGTGCGAACACGCTCGAACATGCGGATGGCGCGTCGCACGTCACCGGTCGAAACGTCCTGCGGTGTGGTGACGAGCACCGCACCCTGCACGTTGACCGTCTGCACGAGCGAAAGCTGCGCGTCACCGGTTCCGGGCGGCATGTCGACGATCAGGTAATCGAGCTCGCCCCACTCGACCTGCTCGATGAACTGCTTCAGGATGCCGGAGATGAGCGGACCGCGCATGATCGCTGGCTGCTCCGGCTCGAGGAGAAAGCCGAGGCTCATCAGCTTCACGCCATGACGCTCGAGGGGAACGATCTTCTCTTCACCCTTCGAACCCGTGACCCTTGGCCGACCTTCTTCACCGAACATGAGCGGGATGTCGGGTCCGTAGACGTCGGCGTCCAGCAGACCGACGCGCAGGCCCCGGTTCGCGAGAGCAGCCGCGAGGTTCACCGCGACCGTGGACTTGCCGACGCCGCCCTTGCCCGAGCTGACGGCCACAACGTGGTCGATGTTCTTCGCCAGCTGCGGATCGGGCTGTGGTGCCGGTACCGAATGCGGCTGCCGCTGGCGTTGCTGCGGCTGCGGCGCGTTCGGCAGCTTGACGTCGATCTTCACCTTGCTGACGCCACCAACGGCCTCGGCCGCCGCGCGCACTTCGCGGACGAGTGTGCCCGGATCCTCAGGGTTCAACAGGAACTGGATGCGGATCTTGCCGTCGGGATCCGCCTCGAGCGCGGTGATGTGTCCGCCGCTGACCACGTCCTGTCCGGTCCGCGGGTTCTGGACGCCGGCGAGCGCATCGCGCACGGCGTCGAGGAGTGCGTCACGATCGATTGCCATCTCTATCTCCCAGTAAAACGGCCGGCACCCACGGGGCGCCGGCCGTAACGCAGCCGTACGTCATCTACGAATCAGTGCGCGAGGATGCCGGTCACTTCCGGCACGGCGAGCATGATCCGCCGCTCGATCCCCTGCTTCAGCGTCAGGGTCGAAATCGGGCAGGAGCCGCAGGCGCCGACGAGACGAAGCTGGACGATGCCATCGTCTTCGTCGTAATCGATGAACTCGACGTCGCCGCCGTCGGAACGAAGGGCGGGACGGATCGAATCCAGGACTTCCTCGATTCTGTCGCGTGCCGTGGTGCTCATTCTGCCAGTCCTCCCTGGGCCAAATCTATCCGGCGCCTGCTACCCCGGTCAATCCGGCGGGTTCACGCAGCGCCGGGCGTGCGATCCGCGATGGACTTGCCCTGCATGAACAGGGTCAGATAATCGGGCCCGCCGGCCTTGGAGTCCGTGCCGGACATGTTGAAGCCGCCGAATGGCTGTACGCCGACGAGCGCGCCCGTGCACTTCCGGTTCAGGTACAGGTTGCCGACGTGGAACTCGTTGCGCGCTCGCTCCAGCCGCTCCGGATCGAGGGTGTAGACCGCGCCGGTCAGGCCGAACTCCGTGCCGTTCGCGATCTCGAGCGCATGGTTGAAATCCGCTGCACGAATGAACGCGAGCACAGGCCCGAAGATCTCCTCCTGCGCAATGCGTGCGTTCGGCTCCACACCCGCCACGATTGTCGGCGGAATGTGATAACCATCCTCGCCGTCGCCGGTCTCACCGCGAACCACGACGCGGCCTTCCTCGTCGCCCAGCTCGATGTAGCTCCTGATCTTGTCGAACGCCTTGCGGTCGATCACGGCGCCCATGTTCGTCTCGGGATCACGCGGGTCACCGACCTTCAGCGTCTTCGTGCGCTCGACCACTTTCTCGAGAACCGCGTCGTAGACTGCGTCCACGATGATCGCGCGCGAACACGCAGAGCATTTCTGTCCCTGGAAGCCGAACGCGGAGGCGACGATGCCTTCAGCGGCAGCCTCGAGATCCGCCGTCTCATCGACAACGATCGCATCCTTGCCGCCCATCTCGAGGATGGTGCGCTTCAGCCAGACCTGGCCGGGGTTCACCTTCGCGGCACGCTCGAAGATGCGCATGCCGATCTCCTTCGAGCCGGTGAACGCGACGAAGCGTGTCTTCGGATGATCGACCATCGTGTCGCCCAGCAGGCCGCCCGGACCGGTGATGTAGTTGACCACGCCCGGCGGAAGACCGGCTTCCTCGATGAAGAGGCGCGTGAACACCGCGGCAATGATCGGTGATGTGTGCGCGGGCTTGAGCACCGCCGTGTTGCCGGTAACGACGGCGGCCATCGTCATGCCACCCATGATCGCGCCCGGGAAGTTCCACGGCGGAATGATCGCACCGACACCGAGCGGGATGTAGCGCATCTGGTTGTGTTCACCGGGCACCTGCGTTACCGGTGCACCATCGGCGAGGCGCAACATTTCGCGGCCGTAGTACTCGGCGAAATCGATCAGTTCCGCGACGTCGCCATCGGCTTCCGCCCAGTTCTTGCTGACTTCGTAGACCATCCACGCCGCGAACTCAAACTTGCGTTCGCGGATCTTCGCGGCCACGCGGAACAGGCCGTCCGCACGTTCGCGCGGGTCCGTGTACTGCCACGTCTGGAACGCGCGAT
>CAYLME010000067.1:0-17635 GCA_964384585.1 uncultured Gemmatimonadaceae bacterium
TCCACGCATTTCCTGTACAACGTGATCGACGCGAACAACTACCCGTTGCCGGAGATCACGGACCTCGCGAACCGCATCCGTCGCATCGGACTGGGCGTGATGGGTTACGCCGACCTGCTGGTGCGTGTGGGCGTGCAGTACAACAGCGAGGAAGGGATCGATGTCGCGCGCGAGCTGATGCGCTTCGTGGACGAGGAATCGAAGCGTGCGTCGGAGAAGCTGGCGGAGAATCGCGGCGAGTTCCCCGAGTGGGCGCAGAGCATCTGGGGCCCGGACGAGACGTGTGCGCGCGACGCGCGGGGCAATCGTGTTCGTCCGATGCGCCGTCTCCGCAACTGCAACGTGACGACCGTCGCGCCCACGGGCACCATCTCCATCTTCGCGGACTGCTCGGGCGGCATCGAGCCGCTGTTCGCCGTCGCATTCATGCGCAACCAGGCCGGCGCGCTCATGCCGGACGTGAACCGTGACTTCGTTGCGGTGGCGAAGGCCGACGGCTGGTACTCCGAGGATCTGATGCGTCGCATCGCCGAGGAGGGCCACATCCATTTCGACGAGGTGCCGGCAGAGGTACAGCGCGTGTTCGTCACGGCGCACGATGTGACACCGGAGTGGCACATCCGCACACAGGCGGCGTTCCAGGAGTGGGTCGACAGCGCGATCAGCAAGACGTGCAACTTCAAGCGCGAGTCGACGGAAGACGACGTGCGCGAGATCTACCTGATGGCGTACGACCTCGACTGCAAGGGCGTGACCGTCTACCGCGACGCGTCGCGGCCGCAGCAGGTGTTGTCGACGGGCCAGACGGCGAAGGAGGTGAGTGGCTCTGCTGCGCCCTCCGCGGCGACGTCGCCCGCCGTCTCCGATCTCGAGGCGCAGCTTGCGGACGCACGCGAGACGATCCACCGGCTGCAGCACAACCTCGAAGGGCTGCGCCACGAGCTGGCGGAAGAGGAGGCGCGCAACCAGAAGCGGCGCATCAAGCGCACGCGTCCCTCTGTGCTTCGCGGGTCCACGCGTCGCATGCCCTCGCCGCTGGGCGATCTGTACGTGACGGTGAACGAGGATGAGCACGGCCGACCCTTCGAGGTGTTCGCAACGCTCGGCAAGGCGGGCGGCGCTGCCATGGCCGACGTCGAGGCGATCGGTCGCCTCATCTCGCTCGGCCTGCGCTCGGGCATTTCGCTGAGCGACATCCACATGCAGCTGCGCGGAATCTCCTGCGACCGCGCGGTCGGGATCGGACCGAACAAGGTGCTGTCCGTGCCGGACGCGATCGCACAGGCGATCGCACAGCACCTGCAGGAGCGTGAGGGTGTGCAGCAGGAACTGCCGATGCCGCGGCCGGTCAGCTCACCCGCGCCGGCCGCGCCATCGGCAGGTAGTTCCACCGCACCGCAGGAAACATTCGAGCTGGGCGTTTACGATCCGGGCGAGACCTTCATCGGTACATGCCCCGAGTGCAAGAGCGGGCTGCAGTTCATGGAAGGCTGCGTGAAGTGCCTCGCGTGCGGCTACTCGGAGTGCGGCTGAGTCCAGATCGTGCGTCAACTCGCGGGCACTGAGTTCCAGTACGACGGGTTGCTCGACCTGTTGAATCGGAACCAGTGCCCGGGCTATTCGTAGCCGCCTTCCACCCTGCAGGCACAGCAGACACTGAACCGTTGACGCGGCCGCTTTCAGCGCATGACTGGAAGCGGCCGCACCACGTCTGAGAGTTGGCAGCGACACACTCGACACACTCATCCGATCCGTGAAGGACGTCCGCTTTCGTGGCCGCGCCGAGTCGCGAAATGCAGGACTGGTGTCCTTTATAGCGAACACGTTCATGTGCTCTGTTTGGGACGCCCACGTTCGGCATCTTCCGGCGGATCGACGTGGCGCAACGGCTTTCGTGATGAGTCCGTACGGTACGCGGCTTGACTTCACGTGTCGCCGACGTGCGCGCCCACAGAAGTCGTGGGCGCCGCCCTCCGCAGCACAGGAGTCAAAGATGTCTCTGCTTCGCCCTACCCTCACAGCACTCGCACTCGTCCTGATCGGTACCGCGGCCGCGGAAGCGCAACCCGTGTCATCCGCCGTCTGGACACGCGGCGACGTACGCTGGGAGGGACGCGACGATCGCGATCGTCGTTCCGACTGTCGCAACCGGAATGTTCGGGACCGTGGCCCGGACCGCCGCGACCGGGATCGCGATCGCGCGCGTGACCGCTATCCCACGACGGCGCGTGACATCCTGCTCGGTCGCATACCGGGTCGTGACCGTGACCGTGACCGCGTGTCCAGCCGTGACCGTGTGTCCAGCCGCGACCGCGAGATCGCATGCATCCACGACGACTGGCACCGTCGCAACGACCGGTACAAGGGTACCCGCGAATGGGATCGCCGACACAAGGAGCTGCTCCGTGACCTCGAGCGCATGCGCCGCGACCATCGCTACGACGCGCGTAACGGGCGTACCGGTGCAGGCCGTGCGACGGGGCGCGTCAACTGACACCGGGCGTGCGTGGCGTGCGTCGCTCTGCCGGAGGTAAGCGGCTGACGGCCTGACCGAACTGCGTGCCATGGCACGCCGCCGGGCTCTGTTCGACATTCCGGCCCTTGCCGTATCTTGGTGCCGGACCCGATCGCCCAGCGAAAGGAACCCCCGTGTCGCCACGCCCCTGGCTGCTGACCGAGACGAACTGGCAGTCCGTTCGTGATGCCGTCTATGACGTCGCTGTCCTGCCGTGGGCCGCGACCGAGGCGCACAACTACCATCTGCCGTACGGCACCGACGTCATCGAAACGGAGCGCATCGCGGCGGAGGCCGGTCGCATCGCGTGGGAAGCCGGCGCACGCGTCATCGTGCTTCCTGTCATCCCCTTCGGCGTGCAGACCGGTCAGATCGGTATTCCGCTCTGCATCAACATGAACCCGACGACGCAGGCGGCCGTCCTCGCGGACATCGTCGCATCGCTCGAGTCCTGCGGCATCCGCAAGCTGGTAATCCTGAACGGCCACGGCGGCAACGACTTCAGGAGCATCGTGCGCGAACTGCAGCCGGATGTCGAGCCGTTCCTGTGCGTGGTCAACTGGTACACGTCGCTCGACGCATCACAGTACTTCGATGAGCCGGGTGATCATGCGGGCGAGATGGAGACGAGCCTGATCATGCACCTCGCGCCGGAGCTCACGCTGCCGCTCGAGCAGGCAGGCCCAGGTACCGAACGACGCTTCCGCATCGCCGCGCTGCGACAGGGCTGGGCGTGGGCGCCGCGCGCATGGACTGCCGCGACGGATGACACCGGCGTCGGCAATCCCGCCGCCGCGACTGCAGCAAAGGGCGCGGTGTTCTTTGCCGCAGTCTGTGAGCGAATCGCCGGCTTCCTCTGCGACCTGGCCGACGCGGACGTCGACGACCTGTACGTCTGATGGCCCTGCCCTGACGCTTGCTGCGCAGTGTAGGGCCTGTCTCCCGACGCAGCGCCCGATGCACGCGCCTGCCGTTCCCCGCACTGTGCCCACCCCAGGCTTACCCCCACCCCCACCCGGGCCCAATCACGGACCAGTTGGTGGTTTCCGGTATGCTTTGGATTATTTCGAGTCGGTGAGAGCCGATTTCCGCCGAGCAATCCGTCCCAGAGCGTGTGTTTCTTGTCCCATCGCGCCCTTGCTTGCGCGTTCCGCGTTCCCTTGATGGCTGGGCTCCTGTCATCAAGACCTAACCCGGAGAGTACCATGAGGAACAGCAAGGCCGGCTGGATTGCGGCAGCGCTGCTGGGCCTCGCATTCGTGCCGTTGCCAGTGGCGGCGCAAGCGCGAGGGACAGTGGCGGGGACAGTGATCGATCAGGCGACGAATGCGCCCCTGTCGGGCGTGCAGATTTCGATCGCCGGCACGCAGCTCGGCACCATCACGACGAACGAGGGGCGTTTTGTCATCGTGAATGTGCCGGCGGGCACGCGCGAAGTCCGGGCAACCATGATCGGCTACTCGGCGGGCGTGGAGACTGTGCAGGTGAGCGCGGGCGAGACGACCACCGTGAACTTCTCGCTGGCGACATCGGCGGTTGCGCTGGAGGAGATCGTTGTCACGGGTACGGTCGGCGCTGTGCAGCGGCGCGAGCAGCCGGCCGTTGTGGCGACGATCAATGCGGCCCAGCAGACGGAACGTGGCACGTCGACGAGCGTAACGGACCTGCTGACGGCCCGTGTGCCGGGCGTGCAGGTCACGGCATCGTCGGGCACGACCGGCACGGCCCAGCAGATTCGCATCCGCGGTGCGTCCTCGATCACACTGTCGAACGAGCCGCTGGTCTTCATTGACGGGATCAAGGCATCGAACCGCACGATGGCGGACATCAACATCGGCGGTCAGGCCGTCAGCCAGCTGTTCGATCTGAATCCCGAGGACATCGAGAGCATCGAGGTCGTGAAGGGGCCGGCGGCAGCGACGCTGTACGGTGCGGACGCGTCAGCAGGCGTGATTCAGATCATCACGAAGCAGGGTCGTCCGGGTGCGAATCGGTATTCGCAGACGATCTCGCTCGAGTACAACCAGCTCGATCAGAACTGGACCCCCCCGATGAACTGGGGCCGGTGCACGGCGAGCGATGTGGCTCCCGGCAGCCCGGTCTACCTGTGTCAGGGCCTCACGGTGGGGACCCCGATCTCGGACCAGCCGCTGATTCGCAACAACACGTTCCGGGACGGACACCTGCGCTCGCTCGGTTACAGCGGTCGGGGCGGCGGCGAGAACTACGGTTACTATGTCTCGCTCGGCTGGGATGACGAGGAGGCGACGCTTCCGAACAACACGATGGACCGGAGGTCTGGCCGCGTGAACTTCACGTTCGTGCCGCGCTCCGACCTGCGGTTCGAGGCGGGGCTGGCGATCGGCAACACGGAGTCCACGTTCCCGATCAACGACAACAACATTTACGGCTTCCTCGGCGGTGGCCTGCTCGGTGGCCCGAGGGGGGTGCGTCAGACCGCCGATTCGCTCTGGGGCGGCTGGTACATCGGTACGCGCAACCAGGTCGCGATCACGAACATCGAGAGTGCGATCGAGACGCTGCGCTACACGCCGTCCATTACGACGCACTACACGCCGACGTCATGGTTCACGAACCGGTTCACGCTGGGTGCGGACGTTTCGCGGACGCAGGGAACCCAGTTCTTCCCGCGCAACACCGACCAGTGGTACGGCGGTGACCTGAACCTCGGCTCGCTCGAGGAAGAGCGCATCAACTTCGACGTCTATACGGTCGATTACCTGGGCACGTTCAGCACCCTGTTCGGCTCGAGCGACGAGTTCAAGGCCGACTTCTCGGTGGGCTTCCAGGCGATCGCTGAAGTGCTCGACAACGTGGTCGGCTTCGGCACGGACTTCGTGACGAACGCTAACCCGGTGATCGGCGACGCTGTGGAGATCTCGGCGGACCAGTAGTCGCAGAAGACGACGTCGGTCGGCTATCTCGGCCAGGCCAACCTCGGCTTCTGGGATCGCCTCTACGTGCAGCTCGGTGCGCGCATCGACCAGTTCTCTTCCTTCGGTGAAGAGGCGGATCCGTTCTTCCTGCCGCAGGCAGGTGTTTCATACGTTATCTCGGACGAGGACTTCTGGGATCCGATTGCGAGCATCATCCCTTCGCTCAGGCTGCGCGTGGCGTACGGCACGACAGGCCGTGCACCGAGCGCGGGCGCGTCGCTCGAGACCTACAGCGCCTCGCCGTATTCGATCATTCCGGGTGAGTCCGGCAGCGGTGTGACGCCTGACCGTCCCGGCAACTTCGAGCTGAAGCCGGAGAAGGGAACGGAGTACGAGGCAGGCTTCGAGATGGGCTTCCTCGATCAGCGGCTCGGTCTCGACGTGACGTACTTCCACAAGACGACGACCGACCTGATTCTGACGGTGCCGGTGCCGCCGTCGTCCGGGTTCAGCAGCAACCCGTTCCGCAACATCGGCGAGGTGCTGAACAAGGGATGGGAGATCGCGCTGCGCGGCACGCCGGTCAACATCGACAGGTTCCGCTGGGACTTCAACGCCACAGCGAGCACGCTCCACAACGAGCTGATCGACCTGGGCGGCGTCGAGCCGTTCGGCACGCAGAACCGGTTCGATGAAGGACTGCCGCTCGGTGTCTTCCACGGCTACAAGGTGCTGCGTATCGAGAACGACACGGCGATCGTCACGAACGATCGTGTCGAGCTCGGCAACCTGCTGCCGGACTTCGAAGGTGCCTTTGCGACAACGCTCACGCTCTTCGACCATTTCGCGCTGAGCGGTCAGCTCGACTGGAAGCAGAACTTCAAGATCTACAACAACACGGCACAGTTCCGCGACCGTTCGTTCGGCAACTCGGAGCTGGGTGTCAAGCGTTACGACACGCCGGGAGTCACGCGCGACGAAGTGACGGCGCGGTTCGGTCCGTTCTTCACCGAGGACGGTGCGGAGATCCCGTTCACGCAGGTGCAGGATGCCTACATCCAGGACGGAGACTTCGTCCGGCTGCGCGAGGTTGCACTGACGGTCACGCTTCCGCAGAACATGGCATCCGCAATGCGCGCGGCGAACGCCTCGCTTACGCTCGGTGTGCGCAATCTCAAGCTGTGGACGGACTATGATGGCCATGACCCCGAGGTGCTCGCCCAGGCCACGCGCAATACGGGCGTGGGTACGTTCCAGCGCGAGGACTTCCTGACGGTGCCGTCGCCGCGCCGCTGGGTCGCCAAGCTCAATCTGACCTTCTGAGGACGGACCGATGACTATTTACAAGAACCGTTACGTCCGGCTGGCGGCCGTCCTCGCGACGGTCGCCGCACCGGTCGCATGCGATGACTTCCTGGACGTGCCAGATCCGACCGTCATCGACGCAGGCACGATCGATCCGGTCAACGACCTGCCCACGTTCGCGGTGTCCGCGCTCCAGGATCTGTTTACGGCACTCGACGACATCATCGTCTACAGCGCATGGTTCTCGGGCGAGGCGTGGGTTGGTGACACGTTCCCGACGCGCAACGACATCGGGCGCCGCGTCGTCGAGTACACGAATGGCACGCTCACCACCGAGATCTATGAGCCGATCTCGTTCGCGATCTCGACCAATGAGCGCGTGCTCGAACTCATGGCCGAGAACAACGTTGACAACGACGAAGTCGCGACGATGGCGAACCTCGGCTCTGGCTGGGCGATCCTGCTCGAGGCCGAGAACTTCTGCCAGGTGGTCGTGAGCAGCGGCCTGCACAATCTCGGCTCGGCGATGACGCCGGCCGAGGGCATGGCCACCGCGATTGCGCGCTTCGATGCGGCGATTGCGGCAGGTACGGCAGGCGGTTTCGACGAGATGGTGCAGGCTGCGTGGGTCGGCAAGGCGCGGGCGCACCTGTTCCGCGGCGAGAATGCCGAGGCGATCGCCGCGGCAGCGAACGTGGATGCCGATTTCGAGTACGAGGTGCCGAAGGTGGACGACCCGTCCAACCGCGGACGCCTCGGCAACACCGTCTGGAGCTTCACCCTCGCACGATCGGCGCTCGTCGTGCCGCCGTACTACCGGGCACTGAACGACGATCGCGTCGCATTCGAGCTCTGGCTCGACGCCAATGACAACCCGGTCAAGAGCCAGGGCAACGATTTCGACTTCTATGCCCAGGACGTCTACCCCGGTTGGGGTGCGTCGCTGATCCTCGCTTCAGGACTCGAGGCGCGCTACATCGCGGCCGAGGCCGCGCTGAAGGACGGCGACCCGGCGCCCGCAATCGCATTGATCGCTGAGCGCGACGATCCGACGTCGGAGACCGGCGACGACATCGACTTCGTTGCCGATACCGGCACCCTGGTTCAGCTGCTCGACCAGAAGGCGCGTGACCTGTTCCTGCGCGGAACACATCTGGGTGACTGGCGTCGCAATCCGGACAGCACGCCGTACGTGCCGCCGGCCGGCAGCGAGTACTACGCGACGCAGTTCGGTGCAGCATTCGGGAACGTTACGTGTCTGCCCATTCCGCGTAGCGAAGTCGACAACAACCCGAACTTCTGACCGCTGATCGAACAGAACGCTGCGGGCCCGGAGCATCTGCTCCGGGCCCGCTGTCGTTGGACGATGCGGCGAGGAAAGTGCGGCAGCCTGCGCTACCTTGTCACGACTCTCGTCCCATACCCGCGGCTCAAGCTCGCTCTGCTACTGCGGCAACCGCCCGAAACGAACTGCAGCGGTCGTATCGGCTGCGGCCGGATCCGGATGGAACGTCTGCACGATGATCACGCCGCTGGCCGCGTGGATGCCATAGCGCGTCGCACCATCCGATCCCGTTAGAATCCGCATCGACGCGATGTCGCGTGCCGGCAATTGCGCCAGCGCCCTGAAAGTGCCGACCCGTACTCCATCGACCAGGAGCATCGGCGTCTCCGGAATGTAGACGCTCTCGCGACCGCGTCGCGTTACACGCACCGGGCCGCTTTCATGGTCCGTTACGCTCAGGTGTTCACCGAACCGGCGCAACACGTCCCAACCGGTCGACGCACCAGACAGGCGAATCTGCTCCGCCGTGATCAACTGCCCATCCTGCTCGACGCCCACGCCGCTGCCTGACCTGTTCGCGCTGCATCCGAACACCACGGTCAGGGCGAACACGCCCAGCACCGCCTGATTGGAACGAAGGGCAAGCATCTGGCGCTCCGGAAAGAGTCGATGGAAGGCTTGCAGGAGGAACCTTCTCAAATCCTCATCCACCGGCCCGGGGAGTCAAGGCCGGCGGGCGCCACCACCGACAGATTATGGCACTGCAGATTACTGCCCCGGACCACACCCGCTACGCACCGGTTCGCCCGTGAGGAAGGTCGCGGCCCTCACCGCCAGCCCCGGCAGTACCCCTGCCCCAACGCTCACTCCCGCCCTGGCCCTGGTGCTCATCCCCGTCCGCCGTCCTTTCGTCACCCGCCAGCGCGTCCCTGTCACGCCGGACCGACCTCAAGCGTTCCCTACCAGTAGCCGCTGCGCAGGTCTCTCCTGCTACCACGCAGTCGCCCACGAGGGGCGGAATCGGCGCTGATCAATCTCAGTCGTCTGCGTGAGGCATTGATGTCTGTTCGTCTGATTCCCCTGGTTCTCCTGCTGCTGCTGGCAGGGCCCGCTTCTGCGCAATCGCTCGTGGAGGCTGGGCCGGCGCAGTCGCCGAGCATGCTGCTCTTCCCGGTGGACGAGGTCGCACCGGCGGGCAGTGTGGAGATGATGGTCGTACGTCCGAAGGGCGGTTCGTCAGCGGTCGGCGCTGGCGTGACGTTCGGTCTGCTGTCGCGCGTGCGGCTGGTCGCGCAGGCGGCGGTGGGCCGGCCCGCACCGGGCGCGGAGGACCTGCGCCAGGGGACGTCGGGCTGGTATCTCGGCGCGTCCGCGCTGGGTGTGTGGACGCTCGCCGGCGATACGCGCACCGGGCTCGACCTGGTCGTGGGTGTGCAGGTCGATCACGCGACGGGCAGCAGCGCGACGCGCACGAGTGCGCCCGCCGGACTGACCGCGCGCCTGACCCAGACGCTCGGGACCGTGGATCTGCAGCCGTTCATCGGTGGCGGCGTCGCGCTCCGGAACGACAACAGTGCCGCGTACCGCCAGTGGAACGTACCTACGTCCGAGGACGCGACGTCCACGGCCGGCTGGTTTGCGCACACGGGCGTGCGCGTTGCGAGCGGTCGTTTCTGGGTGCAGCCGTCGATGACGTGGTCGAAGCTGTTCGGTGACGGCGGCTTTCCGCCCGTCCTGGTGGCAGAGGCGGGCGGCTCGCTGGCCAGCACATCGCCGGCGATCGAGCGCGCGCCGCTGCTGACGCTGCGGGCCGGCTTCTCGCCCTGAGCGCAGCCACGCTCAGGGACGCTCCAGTCGCGTATCCTCGAAGGAAACCGGATCCTCGATCGGCTCGAGGTGCGTGAACACGGTGCTGTTCGGCACTGCGTTGCGCACGCGTTCTTCGATTACCTCGAGCAGGTCGTGTCCCTGCTGTACGCTCCACTCGCCCGGCACGAGCACGTGGAACGAGATGAACCGACGCATGCCTGCCTGACGCGTACGAAGCGCATGGTAGCGTACGCCGCGCCCCTCGAATTCGTCGAGCACATCCAGGATACGCGTACGCAGCTCGCTGCTGAGACCGGTATCGAGCAGGCCCATGGCCGAGCGTCTCAGCAGCGAGCCGCCGATGTAGAGGATGTTGGCGGTCACGGCGAGTGCGAGCAGCGGGTCCAGTACGTCCCACCCCGTGATTTCGGCGGCTCCGAGTCCGGCGACGACGCCGACCGACGTCCATACGTCGGTCATGAGGTGTTTCGCGTCGGCTTCGAGCGCGATCGAGCCGTGGCGACGCGCGGCGCGCAGCAGCACGCGTGCGACGACCAGGTTGATCACACTCGCGAGGAGTGCGACGGACGTACCGATCGCGAGATGCGTGACCGGGTGCGGGTCGAACAGCCGGCGGACGGCGGCGATGCCGCTGATGCCCGCCGCAACCAGGATGAGTGCACCCTCGAAGCCGCTGGAAAAGTATTCGACCTTCGTGTGACCGTAGGCATGCTCGTCGTCGGCGGGCCGTGCCGCTACCGTCAGCGCATAGAGAGCGACGACAGCCGCGATCAGGTTGACGAGCGATTCCGCTGCGTCGGAGAGGAGACCGACGGAATCGGTGATGCGCCAGGCCCCGCCCTTGAGCACGATCGTCGCGAGGGCCGCGGCGATCGAGATCCAGGCGTAGCGCTTCAGTGAGATTTCGCGTGCGGTGTCTGGCGCGTGTCGCATCGGCCCCGGCCTGTGCATCAGCCCACGGAACGCGGTAACTTGGACGCGGGGAACGACCGGCCACAAGTGAGGAGTCATGGCTCAGCAGGTCGCCACGCTGGGCGGCGGATGCTTCTGGTGCCTGGAAGCTGCATATCTCGAACTCGACGGCGTGCTGGATGTGCAGTCAGGGTATGCCGGCGGGCACGTCGCGAATCCCGACTACCGGTCCGTATGCTCGGGCAACACGGGCCACGCGGAAGTGGTGCAGATCACCTACGACCCGGAGCGCATCTCGTACGACGATCTGCTCGACGTCTTCTTCACGATTCATGATCCGACCACGCTGAACCGGCAGGGCAACGACATCGGAACGCAGTACCGCTCGATCATCCTGTACCACGACGACGTGCAGGCGGAATCGGCACGCGCCGCGATCGCCCGGCTGGGCACGGACGGAACGTGGGAGGCCCCGATCGTCACGGAGGTAGTGCCGTTGCGCGCCTTCTACCCGGCGGAGCAGGAGCACTTCCGCTACTACGAGCGCAACACGAGCCAGCCGTACTGTGCGCTCGTGGTCGCGCCGAAGGTTGCAAAGGTTCGCAAGGAGTTCTTCGACCGGCTGCGGCGCGCGTAGTGCACCGTTCACGACTGCCATGGACGACATGATGAACACGGAACCATCTGGCGTTCTGCGGGCGATCTGGATCAAACGCATGCGACTCGGTCCGATGGACCCCGTCGCCGAAGCGACGCTCGTGGAGAATCGAGGCATCGTGGGCAATGCCAACCAGAACGGCCGGCGGCAGGTCACGATCATCGAGGAAGAGGTGTGGCAGCGGCTGATGCGCGAAACGGGTGGGGACCTCGACCCGTCGAGCCGGCGGGCGAACCTGATGATCACCGGTGTGCCGCTGGCGAACAGTCGTGACCAGCTGGTGCGCATCGGTGAATGCGTGATCGATATCCGGGGCGAGACACGGCCGTGCGAGCGCATGGACGAGGCGCTCCCCGGCCTGCGCGAGGCCATGAAGCCCGACTGGGGCGGCGGTGTTTTCGGGACGATCGTGAAGGGCGGTGTGATCAGGGTCGGTGACCGCGTCACATTCGCGGGTCCGGCGGATGACGCAACGCGTACGCCGGTTGCGTCCTCCGCTCGACGGACTCGTTGAACAACGGCTACGTCAGTTCTGTTCCTTTCGCACCGGCGCGCGTGCCCAGGCCGACGGCGGCACCAAACGCGAGCGCCGTTCCTGCACCAACGATCGGCAGCACCCACACCACGGGCGCGGCGAGGGCGGTTGCCGCAACCCCGGCGACCAGAGGTGCCGACGGCCTGCGCGCCGCATCGACGAAGCGAAGCCGATCACTCACGAACGCACGCGACTTGACGTATCCGAAACCGGCGGCGGTACCCGCCGCAAGCAGACCAATGAGCTCGAACATTTGTGATGCCTCCTGTTTCGAACCCTTACGTACCGCTGCGCCCGCCGGTTTCCGCCTCTGGCGCACCTGCAGCCGTCAGTACACCCGTGTGTAGGTGCGCAGTCCCGATGGTGCGCGCAGGAACAGCCGGTTGTACGGCGGTGTGTCCCAGGCCAGCGCCATGAACTGTGCCTCGCCGCCCGACACGGGCTGCAGCAGCTGCGGATTGCGCTCGAGCGCGCTCTCCATGCCGCCCTTGCGATGTGGCGCGGCCATCAGCGCCCAGGTGCCGTCATCGAAGCTGATCAGGTCTGGCAGTCCGGACGGGTGGACGGCCATCTCGTAGAGCGGATAGCTCCACTCCCTGAACCGCGCCTCATCGAGAGGCAGGTTCTTGCCGGGCAGCCCCGAGTCCACACACCCGCTGCTGATTGCTGCCAGGAGCGCCACCGCTCCGATCCGCCAGGTCCTCGACATTCCTCCTCCACGATTTGACGCGCGTTGCGACCCGCCACATCCTACGGTTCGAGGCCGGCGCGCGAAAGCGGCAAAGTCTACTCGAACGGAGTCACGCCATGCGGATCGTTCTCGACCCCGTCCCACTCGTGCTCGGCATCTACGCCTATGTCGGCGAACTGCTCGCGCGCGCCGTGGACAAGCGCGAGGACGCCGCTGCGGACGTACTCGCCCGTCGACTCGCGCGGCAGCGCGGCCAGTCGGGCGACCGCGAGGTCCAGAAGCTGATCCGCGCGATGCACGGCGACGTCAAGGTCGCCGACAAGCTGCTCAAGAAGACCGCCGATGTGTGGAAGATATCCCAGGAGACGGACCTGGTCGACCTGGTGATCCGCGCGCGAGGGGACGAAAACGCACCGCGTGCCTATGTGCTGCTCAAGCCGCGCGAGATCGAGCCGCTGCTGCAGGCAATCCGGGCCGCTGCCGCGGGTGCGGGTGAGCGCGAGGAGACACTGGCGGAAATCGATCGCATGATTGCGGACGTGAACGCGCGCGGGAATGACTACCTGACGTTCGGCTTCGATCCCTGGCAGGGCTAGCGCCCCGCAAGCCCCTTCCGCTTCAACACTGCGCTACCGCGGCGATGAGTTCCTCGCCCAGCGCCTCCACCTGCCACGCCCGCATGTCGCGCACAGCGCGAAGCGCTTCCTCGTTCGCCGGTCGGGAGCGCGCGATGTCCTCGAGCTGCTGGCGCGGCATGAGGAAGCCGCGCTCGAGGCCAAGCCGTTCCGCGGCGGCGTCACGCACACGCTTCAGCCGATCGACGCACGCATCGAACGACGGATCCGGCGGCGGGCGGCCGGGCCCGCGCGGCCGGACCGGCAGCTCGCTCTCGGGCAGCAGGCGCGCGCGCTCGACGGCATCGATGACCGCAGCACCGCGCCGCCGAAGCAGAGCATCGCTCATTCCCGGAATGCCACGCAGCTGATCCGTACGCTCGGGCAGCCGACGCGCGATCTCCACGATCGTGTCGTTGCCCATGACGCGGAACGGTGCGACGTCGCGCTCGGCCGCGATCGACTCGCGCAACGCGTGCAGCGCACGCAGCGCAGCGAGATGACGCGGCTTCAGGTCGCGCGTGTTCTTGAGTCGCATCCACGCGTCCGGATCGCCGTTCGCGGCCGCGGCATCGACGTACACGCGCAGCTCGAACTCCTCTTCGGCCCAGTGCATGCGATTGGCCAGGTCGAGGGCACGCCGCAGGACATCGCGCAGCGCGGCGAGGTGCTTCGTGTCCTCGGCTGCATAGGCGATCATGTCTTCCGGCAACGGGCGCTGCGCCCAGTCCGCGCGCTGGTGCTTCTTGTCGAGCTTCACACCAAGGTACTTCTCGAGCAGGCTTGCGAGTCCGATCTGCGGCTCGCCGAGCAGCTGTGCCGCGAGCTTCGTGTCGAAGAGGTGTGTCACGCGCACGCCATAGTCGCGCGCGAGCAGACGCAGGTCGTAATCGGCGTCGTGCAGCACGACTTCGACGGCGTCGCTGGCGAGCAACGGTGTCAGCGGCGCGATGTCACTGACGGCGAGGGTGTCGATGACCCAGGTGTCGGTGCGGGTGGAGACCTGAAGCAGGCAGATCCGATCGTGGTAGCGGTGATAACCGGCCGCTTCCGTGTCGATTGCGAGAAGGCCGGCACCGCTCAGTTGAACGGCGAGCGCTTCGAGTCTCTCGTCCTGGCGTATGTACTCCATCGATTTCCGCTGTGTAACGGTGCCTGCACCGGCCGCCGCTACTGGTTTGCGCACCGCTCCGACCGCCAATAGGATTGGGCCGCCAACTGTGACTCCCCGGGACCTCCCGCGCAAGGAGCGGAGCCGTCGATGGTCGAGCCGCGTGTGCGACTACTGATAGCCGACCGGGTGCACACACTGGCGCCCGGGACGCATCCGCACACCGACGCGATTCTGCTGCGCGGTGATCGCATTCTCCGCACCGGCCGCGCGTCCGACCTCCGCCAGGGCCTGGACGACACGCAGATCCTGCGGTTGCAGGGCGTGATCACGCCGGGTTTGACGGACGCGCACATCCACCTGGTCGAATGGGCGCTGGCCCGCAGGATGGCGGACCTGTCTTCCGCGCAGTCGCCGGAGGCGGTCGCAGCGCTGGTGGCCAGCCACGCGGCAGCACATCCCGACGACATCTGGGTTCGCGGCACGGGCTGGAACCCGCACCACTGGGGTGGGCAATACCCGGACCGGGCAGTGCTCGAACGTGCCGTGGCGGACCGGCCGGTACTGCTGCAGAGCCACGACATGCACGCGTTCTGGGTCAATGGGGCGGCACTCGAACGCGCGGGCATCACCGACGACACGGCCGACCCGCCGCACGGCCGGATCGTGCGGGATGCGGACGGCCGTGCGACCGGCGTGCTGCTCGAGTACGCGACGCAGATCGTGAACCGTGCTGCGCCACCGCCGTCGCTCGACATCGTGATCGATGCAGTCGCCGATGCGCAGCACACGCTCCACCGGTTTGGTATCACGGGCGTGCACGCGTTTCCGAACGTGCATGCGCAGGGCATGCCGCCACTGCTCGTGCTGCAGGCGATGCGCGCACAGCAGCGACTCGACCTGCGTGTGCTGCAGCACCTGCCGGTCGAGCAGCTCGACGACCTGATTGGCGTCGGGCTGCGCAGCGGCTTCGGCGATTCGCTGCTGCGCGTCGGTGGCATCAAGATGTTTCTGGACGGCGCACTCGGCTCCCGGACTGCCTGGATGCGCGAGCCGTACGAGGACAGCGACGATACGGGCATGCGTGTGCTGGAGCCCCATCGCTTCGAACAGCTCGTTACGCGGGCAGCAGCGGCCGGTCTGGCCAGCGTCGTGCACGCCATCGGTGACGCGGCGGTCTCGCTCGCCCTGGACGTCCTGGGTCGCGCGCCGCGCAGTGCGCTCGCGCTGCCGCATCGCATCGAGCACGTCCAGTGCTGTGCGCCCGGGCGGCTGGCCGACGCGGGCCGCCACGACATCGTCTGCAGCGTGCAGCCATCGCACCTGCTCAGCGACTGGCAGGCCGTCGACCGGCACTGGGGCGCACGCGGGCGATTCGCCTACGCGTTCCGCTCCCTCGCCCGTGGCGGCGCGACGCTCGCTTTCGGATCGGACGCCCCGGTCGAGCCGGTCGATCCGCGCCTGTCGTTGCATGCCGCCGTAACCCGTCAGGATTCGGACGGCAGACCGGCGGGCGGCTGGTACCCGGACGAGCGGATCGAGGCGGCCGATGCACTCGCCGCATTCACCCGCGGCCCGGCCATTGCCGCAGGCATGGACCACGAGCTGGGATGGCTGGCACCCGGCACACTCGGCGATATCGCCGTATGGGACCGCGACCCGCTCGCGGTGCCCGCATCAGACCTTCTTGCCATGCGCTGTACTGCCGCGATGGTCGGCGGTCAGCTCGTCTGGCGCGACGCATGAGAGGACAGTAGGCATTGCGTACGAAGATCGTCTCTACGATCGGACCGGCAACCGGTGAGCGCGACAAGGTGCATGCGCTCGCGGAGATCGGTGCCGACGTGTTCCGCATCAACATGGCGCACGGCACGCACGAGTCGCACGCGCAGGTGATCCGCTGGGCGCGCGAGGCGTGCGCGCAGGTCGGCAAGCCGATCGCGGTGCTGGCCGACCTCGCGGGCCCCAAGATCCGGATCGGCGCACTGCCGGCACCGGTGAATCTGGCCGACAAGTCACACGTCGTGCTCGCGCCGGAAGATGAGCACGAGGGCGACGAGCTGCCGACGACGTATGCGGACCTGGCACGCGACGTCTCGGGCGGCGACCGCATCCTGCTCGACGACGGGCTGATGGAGCTGCGCGTGGATGAAGTGCGTGGCGACCGCGTGTACTGCCGCGTGGTGCGCGGGGGACTGCTCAAGCAGAACAAGGGGATGAACCTGCCAGGCGTGCGCGTGAGCGCGCCCGCACTCACCGACAAGGACCTTGCCGATCTCGAGTTCGCCGTCGCGCAGGGCGTGGACTACATCGGCCTTTCCTTCGTGCAGTCACCGAACGACATCGTGGATCTGCGCAGCCGCATTCCGTCCGGCGTGCTGATCTGCGCGAAGATCGAGAAGGACACCGCGCTCGAGGCGATCGAGCCGATCCTCGTGGAGACGGACGCGGTCATGGTCGCGCGCGGCGACCTGGGCGTCGAGCTGCCGTTCGAGCAGGTGCCGGTGGCGCAGAAGCGCATCATCCAGCTTGCCAACCTGTACGGCAGGCCGGTCATCACCGCCACGCAGATGCTCGAGTCGATGATCGAGAATCCGCGACCGACACGCGCGGAGGTGAGCGACGTGGCCAACGCGCTGTTCGACGGCACGGACGCGATCATGCTCTCCGGCGAAACAGCGGCAGGCAGGTATCCGTTCCTTGCGGTCGAGGCGATGGTGCGGATCGGATCCGAGATCGAGCGTACGCAGGCGTACGAGGAGGGGCCGAAGTACGACGTCCCGATCCTCGATCACCTGCGCATCGGTGCGACACCGACCGAGCATGCGATTTCCGCAGGCACCGTGGAGGCCGTGCGCCTGCTGGGCGCGCCCGCGATCGTGTGCATCACCCGCACCGGCGGCACCGCGCGACTCGTGTCGAGTTACCGGCCGCCCGTGCCGATCATCGCAGTGACCGACCAGGAGCGGACGTGGCGACAGCTCGCGCTCGCCTGGGGTGTCGAGCCGGTGCACTGCCCGGGCGGTGAGATCACCTACGAAGCGATGCTCGAGGTAGGACGCGAGTATCTGTTCCGCACGCGCATGGCGCAGCCCGGCCAGCGCGTGGTCGTTACGGCAGGTGTTCCGTTCCACGTGCCCGGTACCACCAACATGCTGCGCGTCGAAGTGCTGTGAGACTGCGCTTTCTCGGGACCGGCACCTCGTTCGGTGTGCCCGTCGTCGGCTGCACGTGTGATACCTGCACGTCGAGTGACCCGCGCGACCACCGTACGCGACATGC
>CAYLME010000068.1:0-17301 GCA_964384585.1 uncultured Gemmatimonadaceae bacterium
GGCCGGGCAGACGCCTCGCGCGTGCGTACGCGCGTGGTTCGATTCATCCCACGCGCCGCTCCGTAAGCCTTTCCCTTACGGAGCGGCGTCGCTTCCCCACGATGATTCCGCCGGCTCCCCATAACGGCGAGCGCCCCGGCCGGGCAATTCTTCACACATGCATGAGTTGCCTGCCACGCAGGGAATCCTGGAGACGGCGCTCGAAGCCGCTCAGCGGGCCGGCGGCCGGCGCATACTCGCGATCGATCTCGTGATCGGCGAGTTGACGAGCATTGTCGATGATTCCGTGCAGTTCTACTTCGACGTGCTCAGCCGCGGCACCCCGGCGGAAGCGGCGGTGCTGCGGGTCCGTCGAGAGCCGGCAGAGCTGACCTGCAACAGTTGCGGGCTGCAGGCGCCCGTGACGCCGCCGCTCCCGTTCACCTGCCCCGCCTGTGACGCGCTCACGCTGCGCGTCGAAGGCGGGCAATCGTTCCACGTGGAGAGCATCGAGGTGGATGATGCAAGTACCGGTGATCCAGCAGATCCTGAAGGCGAACGACCAGGTCGCAATCGAGAACGAGAAGCTGTTCCGGGCGGCCGGCGTGCGCGTGGTGAACGTCATGGCGTCGCCGGGCGCGGGCAAGACGTCGCTGATCCTGCAGGCGCTTGACCGGCTGCCGCGTCTGCCGGAGCGCCTCGGTGCCGGTGTCATCGAAGGCGACATCGCGTCGAGCATCGATGCCGACCTGATCGCGGCGCATGGCGTGCCCGTGGTGCAGATCAATACGGGCGGCAACTGCCATCTCGACGCCCCCATGATCCGCTCGGCGCTCGAGCACCTGCCGCTCGATTCGATCGATGTGCTCTTCATCGAGAATGTCGGCAACCTGATCTGCCCTGCGAACTACCGGCTCGGTGCGGACCTGAACCTGGTCATCGCCAGTGTGCCGGAAGGCCACGACAAGCCGTACAAGTATCCGGGCATGTTCGCCAACGCGGATCTCGTTGCACTCAACAAGTACGACCTGGCGGATGTCTTCGAGTTCGACGACGCGGCATTCGACAACGGCGTCCGCATGGTCAATCCCACGGTTCCGATCCATCGCGTCTCGGCGCGTACCGGCGCAGGGGTGGAAGAATGGTTGTCGGCCCTGCTGCAGCAGCTCGCACCGCAACCCGCGTGACCGGTGCACCGGCGCGCCTGCGCATACGGGTGCGCGGTGCGGTCCAGGGTGTCGGCTTCCGGCCGTTCGTCTACCGGCTCGCACACTCGCTCGGCGTGGCCGGCTGGGTGTCGAACGACACGCGTGGTGTGATCATCGAGGCCGAAGGCACGCCCGCCGTGCTGCATGCGTTCGTTGCGGGACTCGAGGAGATGGCGCCGCCGCGTGCCCAGGTGCGCTCCGTCGAGGAGGAGTCCATCGCGGTGCTCGGCACGGACGGCTTTACGATCGTGCCCAGCGACGCCACGGGCTCCCTCGAAGCCGTGATGCTGCCCGACCTCGCCACGTGCGCCGACTGCCTCGCGGAAGTGCGTGCGCCGGACAACCGACGTGCGGGCTACCCGTTCACCAACTGCACGAACTGCGGCCCCCGCTTCACGATCATCGAAGCGCTGCCGTACGACCGGCCGGGCACCACGATGCGCGGTTTCCGCATGTGCGACGCCTGCAGTAGCGAGTACCACGATCCGCTCGACCGCCGCTTCCATGCACAGCCGAACGCATGCCCCGCGTGCGGTCCGCACCTCGCCCTGCACGACGCCGCGGGCGCCGTCCTCGATGCCGGCGATGACTGCGCGCTCGTGCGGCGCGCCGCCGATGCGCTCGCGGCGGGCCGCGTCGTGGCCGTCAAGGGACTGGGCGGGTTCCACCTGATGGTGGACGCCACGAACGAGACTGCCGTGCGCCGGCTGCGCGAGCGGAAGCGTCGCCCCGCACGTCCGTTCGCGATCATGGTACGCGACATCGCCGCCGCGCGCGCACTGTGCGATGTCGGCGACGACGCCGCGACCCTCCTCGCCGGACCGGCGGCACCGATCATCCTGCTCGACAGGCACGATGCCGCACCGGTAGCCGACAGCGTAGCGCCCGGGCAACGGCGCCTCGGTGTCATGCTGCCCGCGATGCCGCTGCAGCACCTGCTGCTCGATGCGTTCACGCGGCCGGTCGTCGCGACGAGCGGCAACCTGAGCGACGAGCCGATCTGCACGAGCGCCGAAGAGGCGCTCGACCGGCTGCACGACGTGGCGGACCTGTTCCTCACGCATGACAGGCCGATCGCGCGACACGTGGACGACAGCGTGGTGTTCCTTGCAGCCGGCGCACCGCGCCTGCTGCGGCGCGCCCGCGGCTACGCGCCACTGCCGGTCCCGCTGAGCCGGGCCGTGCCCGACATCCTTGCTGTCGGTGCGCAGCTCAAGAACACGATCGCACTCGCGCGCAGGCATGACGTCTTCCTGAGCCAGCACATTGGTGACCTGGACGCGATCCCCGCACAGCATGCATTCGAGCGCGTGATCTCGGACTTTCTGCGCATGTACGAAGGCAGACCGGTAGCCATCGCGCACGACCTGCACCCGGACTACGCATCCACGCAGTGGGCCGCGCGCTTTGCCGCAACGGCCGGATTGCCGCTCATCGGCGTGCAGCATCATCACGCCCACCATGCCGCATGCCTGGCCGAGAACCGGCACGAGGGACCCGCACTCGGCGTGGTGTGGGATGGGACCGGCCTCGGCACCGACCGCACGATCTGGGGCGGCGAGTTCCTGTATGGCGATGCGGCAGCGGTAACACGCGTCGCGCACCTGCGGACGTTTCGCCTGCCGGGCGGTGATGCGGCGATCCAGGAGCCGCGCCGCGCAACGCTTGCGCTGCTGCACGAGCGCTTTGGCGCGGATGCGCTGCGTGACACCCACCTGGTCGCGCTCGACAGCGTCGAAGACAGTACACGCGCACTGCTGCTGCGCATGCTCGAGCGCAACTTCCACGCACCGGTCACGAGCAGTGCCGGCCGCCTGCTCGATGGCCTTGCCGTGCTGCTCGGCCTCCCGCCGGTCGCGAGCTATGAAGGTGAGGCCGCGATCGGGCTGGAGGCACTGGCTGCGCCGGACGAGCACGCGTCGTATCACATGGCGCTGCAGGACGGCGATGGTACGCTCGTGCTCGACTGGCAGCCGATGCTCGATGCCGTACTCGCGGACCTCGTGCGAGGCATCGACTGCGCGCGCATCGCTGCACGGATCCACAACGGCATGGCCGACGCGATCGTGCAGGTGTGCGCGCGCGTGGGCGCAGAGACGGTCACACTCTCCGGCGGCTGCTTCCAGAACCGGCTCCTGCTGGAGCGGACGGTTTCACTGCTGCGTGCGCAGGGGCACCAGATGCTGCTGCACGCGCAGGTCCCCCCGAACGATGGCGGCATCGCACTCGGCCAGATCGCGGTCGCTGCCGCGCAGCTCGCGCAACAGGAGGTGTAACGTGTGCCTCGGCGTTCCTGGCAGGATTATCAGCATCGACGAGAGCCCGGTGGGCATGCCAATGGCCAGGGTCAGCTTCGCTGGCATCGTGAAAGAGGTGTGCCTCGCGTACACGCCGGAAGCGAGCGTCGATGACTTCGTCGTCGTCCACGTCGGTTTTTCCATATCCGTCATCGACGAGGCAGAGGCCGATCGCGTGTTCGCCTATCTCAGGGAGATGAACGAGCTGGGCGAGCTGGAGATACCGCAACCGGAGGCGACGCCATGAAGTACGTGGACGAGTACCGGGACGCGGCCGATGCGCAGAAGATGCTCGCCGCGATCCATCAGCGGGTCACCCGCGAGTGGACACTGATGGAGGTGTGCGGCGGGCAGACGCACACGCTGATCAAGTTCGGCATCGACCGCATGCTGCCCGAGCAGGTGCAGATCGTGCACGGGCCCGGCTGCCCCGTGTGCGTCACACCGCTCGAGATGATCGACCGCGCGATCGCGATCGCACGCATGCCGAACGTCATTTTTACCTCGTTCGGCGACATGCTGCGCGTGCCCGGCAGCGAGACGGACCTGCTGAGCGTCAAGGCCGCCGGTGGCGATGTGCGCATCGTGTACTCGCCGCTCGATGCCGTGCGCATCGCAGAGCAGAACCCGCACCGGGAAGTCGTCTTCTTTGCGGTCGGCTTCGAGACGACGGCCCCCGCAAACGCGATGGCAGTCTGGGAAGCTGCACATCGCGGTGTGCTCAACTTCAGCATGCTGGTCTCGCATGTGCTCGTGCCGCCCGCAATGGAAGCGATCCTGAGTGCGGAGACGAACCGCGTACAGGGGTTCCTGGCCGCCGGCCACGTGTGCGCGATCATGGGCTATCACGAGTACGAGCCCATCGCACAGAAGTACCGCGTCCCGATGGTCGTGACCGGCTTCGAACCGCTCGACCTGCTGCATGGCACTCTCATGCTCATCGAGATGCTCGAGGACGGCCGCATCGGCGTGGAGAACCAGTACGCGCGCGCGGTGCGGCGCGAGGGCAACACCGTCGCACAGCAGACGGTGTCGCAGGTGTTCATGGCCGGTGAGCGGAAGTGGCGTGGCATCGGCGAGATCCCCGCGAGCGGGCTTTCGCTCCGGCCCGAGTACGCGGCGCATGACGCCGAGCTGCGCTTCGCCGTCGGCACCATCACCGCCGACGAGCCCGCCGAGTGCATCTCCGGAGCGATCATGCAGGGGCATCAGAAGCCGCACCAGTGCCCGGCGTTCGGGACCCGCTGCACGCCGGAGCGCCCGCTCGGTGCACCGATGGTGTCGTCCGAAGGTGCATGCGCGGCGTACTACAACTACGGGAGGGTACTCGCATGAGCGTCGCAACGTTCAGCCTCGAGTGCCCGCTGCCGATCGCGGACTACCCGAACGTCGTGCTTGCACACGGCGGCGGCGGCCGGCTCTCGCGCACTCTCGTCGAGAAGATCTTCCTCGGCGCATACCCGAACGAGGTGCTGGCGACACTCCATGATGGCGCCGTCCTCGACGTACACGGCGGCCGCATCGCATTCTCGACGGACTCCTACGTGATCGACCCGCCGTTCTTCCCCGGCGGCGACATCGGCTCGCTCGCGGTGCACGGCACCATCAACGACCTGGCCATGTGCGGCGCCACACCGCTCGCACTCTCTGCGGGCTTCATCCTGGAAGAGGGGTTTCCGATGTCCGACCTGTGGCGCATCGCGCTGTCCATGCGCGACGCCGCAGCAGCCGCCGGTACACCGATCGTGACCGGCGACACCAAGGTCGTCGATCGTGGCAAGGGCGACGGCATCTTCATCAATACCACCGGCGTCGGCATCGTGCGTCCCGGCATCGAACTCGCCCCACGCCGCGCGCGCGCGGGCGACGCCGTACTGGTGAGCGGCTCGATAGCGACTCACGGCATCGCGATCATGTCGATCCGTGAAGGACTGGAGTTCGAGACACAGCTCGCAACGGATTCCGCGGCACTGCATGGCATGGTCACATCGCTGCTGGATGCGCTCGGCAGCGACGTACATGTGCTGCGCGATCCGACGCGCGGCGGCGTTGCATCCGCGCTGTGCGAGATCGCCGACTCCGCAAGCGTCGGAATCGACATCGAAGAGGCAGCCATCCCCGTGCTCGACGAGGTACGTGGTGCGTGCGAGATCCTCGGCTTCGATCCGCTCTATGTTGCGAACGAAGGCAAGCTCATCGCGTTCGTCGCAGCGGAACGTGCGGAAGAGGCGCTTGCAACACTGCGCGCGCATTCGCTCGGCGGCGAAGCCGCGCGCATCGGCACCGTGACGAGCGAGCATCCCGGACACGTACTGCAACGCAGTCGCATTGGTGGACTGCGTGCGATCGAAATGCTGAGCGGCGAACAGCTGCCCCGCATCTGCTGACTCCTGGTGCGACGGCGGCGCATCC
The DNA here is from genome assembly GCA_964384585.1 of uncultured Gemmatimonadaceae bacterium. GTDB lineage: Bacteria > Gemmatimonadota > Gemmatimonadetes > Longimicrobiales > RSA9 > DASTYK01. Next base: position 5,897 of record CAYLME010000068.1, read on the forward strand.
GCCGTCGCATTTCCCACTCGCAGGTCCGCTATTGCACGCGCGCATTGCGCGGATCCGATGTAAACCGGTCGCGAACACGCCAATTGTGAGATACTGCTGACATCGCGGCATCCCAGCAGTGGGTGCTGCCCTACGCAGGTTGCGCAAAAGGCCCTACACCTCCTCGAACGGCTCCGACCTAATTATGAACCATCGGCGGCACTCCCCCCTCTGCCGGCGACGTGCGATTCATCGCTGCGCACATCTCGAACGAGTGTTCGTCCTCTGCGCAGCGCCACAGGCTGCCAGCCTGGCGGCGACGGTTACAGGAGGTCGCATGGTTCCGGAGATGCTGCTGCGGAAGTCCGCGGCCACGGTGGTGGACCGCCGTGACTTTCTCAAGGTATGCTCGCTCGCAGCCGCGGCGGTCGGATTGCCGGCGCAGGTCGCAGCGAGCTTCGCGCAGGAGGCGCAGGCCGGTCGCAAGCCGTCGGTCATCTGGCTGCATTTCCAGGAGTGCACCGGCTGCACGGAATCGCTGCTGCGCGCGTCTCACCCCGACATTGCTGACGTCATCTTCGATTTCGTCTCGCTCGACTACCACGAGACGCTGTTCGTTGCTTCCGGCCACCAGGCCGAGGCCGCGCGCAAGCAGGCGATGGAAGAGAACGCCGGCAAGTACGTTCTCGTAGTCGAGGGCGCGATTCCGACGAAGGACGACGGCATCTACTGCATGATCGGTGGGCAGACCGCCATCGAGATGCTCGAGGAGACGGCTGCACAGGCGGGTGCGATCATCGCGATCGGCAGCTGCGCGTCGTGGGGCGGCATCCCGTCGTCCGACCCGAACCCGACGGGTGCCAAGGGTGCGCCGCAGATCCTCGCCGGCAAGACGGTCGTCACGGTGCCCGGCTGCCCGCCGAACCCGTACAACTTCCTCGGCGTGGTGCTGCAGTACGCGACGCTCGGCACGCTGCCCGCGCTCGACGACAAGGGCCGTCCGCTGTTCGCGTACGGCCGCACGATCCACGAGCACTGCCCGCGCCGGCCGCACTTCGACGCAGGCCGCTTCGCGAAGAAGTTCGGCGACGAAGGCCACCGTCTCGGCTTCTGCCTCTACGAGCTGGGCTGCAAGGGGCCGCAGACGTTCGCGAACTGCTCGGTGCAGGAGTTCTGTGACGTGCCCGACGCGTGGCCGATCGGTCTTGGCCATCCCTGCTTCGGCTGCACCGAGCAGGACATCGCGTTCAAGGTCCCGATGCATGCAACGATCAGTATTCCGTTCACGACGCCGGGACCCGGACAGGCGCCGATCCATGCGCCGTCCGGTAGTGTGGGCGCGATCGCGACCGGTGTCGCGGGCCTGGTCGTCGGCGGACTCGTCGGCGCCGGCGTGCGCGCCTCGAAGAAGATGGATACGGAGCCCGAGCCCGGGAGCAACGCATGAGTCAGCGAATCGTGGTCGACCCGGTGACCCGCATCGAGGGTCACCTGCGTGTCGACGTGGAGGTGGACGGCGGCACAGTGCGTAACGCCTGGTCGTCGGGCACCATGTGGCGCGGCATCGAGCTGATCCTCGAGGGTCGTGACCTGCGACATGCTCGGCTATGCACTCAGCGCATCTGCGGCGTGTGTACGACCACGCACGCGATCGCGTCCGTGCGCGCTGTCGAGAATGCGCTCGGGCTGGAGATACCGCTGAACGCACAGCTGATCCGCAACCTGATCCTGATCGCGCACGCACAGCACGACCACATCGTGCACTTCTACCACCTGTCGGCACTCGACTGGGTGGATGTCGTGTCGGCGCTCAAGGCGGATCCGCGCGAAGCGGCACGCATCGCGGACAGCATCTCGGAGTGGCCGAAGAACCACTGGCGGGAGCTGGCGGCGGTGCGCGACAAGGTGCAGGCGCTCGTGAACAGCGGCCAGCTCGGCATCTTCACGAACGGGTACTGGGGCCATCCGGCGATGCGGCTTTCGCCCGAGGTGAACCTGCTCGCGACCGCGCACTACCTGCAGGCGCTCGAGTACCAGCGCAAGGCGAACCAGGTGGTTGCGATCCTCGGCAGCAAGACGCCGAACATCCAGAACCTGGCGGTCGGTGGCGTCGCAAACGCGATCAACCTGGACAACCAGGCCACGCTGAACATGACCAAGCTGGCGCACGTCCGCAGCCTGCTCGACGAGGTCTCGCAGTTCGTGCACCAGGTCTATCTGCCGGACGTGATCGCGATCGGCGCGATGTACCCGGAGTGGCTCGGCTATGGCGCAGGCGTCACCAACTACCTCGCCGTGCCGGACCTGCCGCTCGACACGGCCGGCAACACGTTCGATCTACCGGGCGGCACGATCATGAACCGCGACCTCGGCTCCTACCGCAGGATCGCGACGTTCAATGACGAGTACTTCCGCGACGGCGTGACCGAATCGATCGCGCACGCGTGGTACGACGGCGACTGGACCCGCCACCCGTACGAGGGCGAGACGGTTCCGAACTACACCGGCTTCGAGGACAACGGCCGCTATTCGTGGATCAAGGCGCCGCGCTTCGATGATCAGCCGATGCAGGTCGGGCCGCTGGCGCACGTGCTGGTCGGGTATGCGGCAGGCGACCCGCTCTTCCGCAAGTACGTCGATCACGCGCTGACCACGGCGTCGTCGATTGCCGGAACGCAGGTCGGCGTCGGTGCGCTGCATTCGACGCTGGGCCGTCACCTCGCTCGTGCCATTCGCGCGAACGTGCTGGCGGACCTCGGGCCGAAGCACTGGCAGCTGTTGCTCGACAACATCGGCTCGGGTGACACGACGACGTTCAACGACTTCGAGTTCCCGAAGGGCGAGATCCGCGGCTTCGGCTTCCACGAGGCGCCGCGCGGTGCGCTCTCGCACTGGGTCGTGATCGACGACGGCGCAATCAAGAACTACCAGACGGTCGTGCCGTCGACGTGGAACGCAGGTCCGCGCGACGAGCGTAACCGGCTGGGTCCCTACGAGGCGTCGCTCATGGCGAATCCTGTTGCGGATCCGGAACGGCCGCTCGAAGTGGTACGCACGATTCACTCGTTCGACCCGTGCATCGCCTGCGCGATTCATACGCAGGACGTCGAGGGCAATGAGGTATCGCGCGTGAAGGTGCTCGGAACATGACACCGCAACCGGCGTGCGCCGTACTCGGTCTCGGCAACGTGCTGATGCACGATGACGGCTTCGGCCCGTACGCGGCGCGCAGCTTCAGCGCCGCGTACGAGCCGCACCCGGACGTCGCTGTCATGGATGTCGGTACACCGGGGCTCGATCTCGTGCCATACCTGATGGGCTACGAGGCCGTCATCGTGCTCGACACGATCCGGCTCGACGCGTCGCCCGGCACAATGAAGGTCTATGGCAAGCCTGTGCTGCTCAGCCAGCCGCCGAAGGAACGGCTGAGTCCGCACGACCCCGGCCTGGCAGCGACGCTCAGGCTGCTCGAGCTCCAGGGCACCGCGCCGCACGCGGTCGTGCTCGTCGGGGTCGTGCCCGAAGCAGTGAACACGCAGCTCGGCCTGAGCGACGCCGTTCTGGCCAGTGTGCCCGACGCGCTCAGCATGGTCGCCGCGGCACTGACACGACTCGGGAGGCCGGTACAGCGGCGCGCCGAGCCGGATGCACCGGACCTGTGGTGGCTGCGCACGGCGCCGCCATCTCATTTCGCACTGTCACCCCCGCTCTCGGGGAGGTGAGCATGTCGCTGTCCCGTCGTTCCGCGCTCAAGACGCTGGCGGCCGCGGGTGCCGCAGTCGCATCGACGGCCGCGCCCGCGAGCGCGCGCGAGCCGAAGCAGGCGCCGGCCGATGCCGTCGGCCTGCTCTACGACGCCACACTGTGCGTCGGATGCAAGGCGTGCATGGTCGCATGCCGCGAGGCGAACGGCCTCGAGCCGGAAGATACGGAGAGCCGCTGGGATTCGCCCGACTCGCTCTCCGGCAATGCGAAGAACATCATCAAGTACTACGACGACGGTGAGCACTCGACCTTCATGAAGATGCAGTGCATGCACTGCGTCGATCCCGGCTGCGTGTCCGCGTGCATGATCGGCGCGTTCCAGAAGCGCGAGCACGGCATCGTCACGTGGGACGGCTCGAAGTGCGTCGGCTGCCGCTACTGCCAGATCGCGTGCCCGTATGGCGTGCCGCAGTTCGAGTGGGACAAGACGTTCCCGAAGATCGTGAAGTGTGAGCTGTGCGCGCATCGCATTGCGGAAGGCGGCATCCCCGCGTGCGTCGAGGTCTGCCCGCGCCATGCAGTGATATACGGGACGCGCGACGACCTGCTCGCCGAGGCGCACCGCCGTCTCGAGAACGAGCCGGAACGCTACGAGGACAAGGTATACGGTGAGTTCGACGCCGGCGGCACGCAGGTGCTCTATCTCGCGCCGCGCGGTGTGCAGTTCGCCAGCCTCGGGCTGCCCGACCTCGGCACGAAGCCGATACCGCATCTGCCGGAATCGATCCAGCATGCCGTCTACAAGGGGTTCATCGCGCCGATCGCACTGTACGGCGTGCTCGCCGTCTCCGTGTGGCGCAATCATCGGCAGCAGCGGATCGAAGAAGCAGCCGCGAACAACGGGGAGGCATGACCATGTCACATGCAGCGTCGTCGCCCGTTGGCGGGCGCCTGATGACACCGGCGTACAAGGTCCTGCTCGCCCTGGCCGCGATCGGGGCCGGCTTCCTGGCCTGGCGATTCCTGTTCGGGCTCGGGTCGATGACCGCACTGAGCGACTCTTACCCATGGGGCATCTGGATCGCATTCGACGTCGTGACCGGTACTGCGATCGCCTGCGGCGGCTACGCGGTCGCGCTCCTCGTGTACGCGCTCAATCGCGGGCATTACCATCCGCTCGTGCGCTCCGCGATCCTGACCAGCGCACTCGGCTACACGATCGCGGGCCTCAGCGTGGTCATCGACCTGGGTCGCTACTGGACGCTCTACGGCCTGGCCGGCATCTGGAACTGGAACCTCAACTCGATCCTGCTCGAGGTCGCGGTCTGCATCACGGCCTATGTCTTCGTGTCGTGGATCGAGCTGTCGCCGGCGTTCCTGGAGCGGGGACGCACGGCGAGGAGTCCTCGCCTGCGCAGCTTCTCGGAACGATGGCTGCCACGCATGCAGCGCGCACTGCCGTTCATCATTGCGCTCGGCCTGCTGCTGCCGACCATGCACCAGTCGTCGCTCGGCTCGCTCATGCTGCTCGCCGGACCCAAGGTGCACGCGCTCTGGAGCACGCCATTCCTGCCGCTGTTCTTCCTCATCACGTGTATCGCGATGGGCTTCGGCGGCGTCGTGCTCGAGTCGACCATTTCCAGCCGTGCCTTCGGACGACCGAACGAGCACAGCCTGCTCGTACGGATCGGCCGCATCGCCGCGGGACTGTTCGCACTGTTCATGGTGATGCGTCTTGCCGACCTCGCGTTCCGCGGCCGGCTCGACCTGCTGCTCGCATTCGATCGGTTCACGTTCTGGTTCACGCTCGAGATGCTGCTCGCCGCAGCCGGCATCGTCGTCCTGCTGCAGTCATCGCTCACGCAGGGCAGACTGTTCCGCGCCGCCATGCTCGTGCTGCTCGCGGGCGCGCTCTACCGATTCTCCGTGTTCCTGATCGCGTATCAGCCGGCGCCGGGCGCGGTGTACTTCCCGTCTCTTGGCGAGATCATGGTCACGGTCGGACTGGTCGCTGCGGAGATCGCGGTCTACATCCTGATCGTGCGGCGCTTCCCGATCCTGGCAGCACTGCCGCCACATCCGGAAACGAAAGTTGGACGCGAGGAGGCGCGACTCGCGCATGCGGGACACTGAGATTTCACCTCGTTGGAGATCGACGCGCGCGTCGCACATGCTGCGGCGCGCGCGTTCGTCGTTTCATGCCGGCCTCCCGCGCCCCTGCCGGCGCGCCCATACCTGCGTGAACTCCGCGCCGAGCAGCACGATGATCGCCGAGTAGTAGATCCAGACGAGGATCGCGGCGAGGGCGCCGGCCGCGCCGAACGCACTGCCCGGCTCGCTCGTGCCGAGGTAGAAGCCGATCACTGTCTTGCCGATCACGAAGAGGAGTCCCGTCACAACGCCGCCGATGAGAGCGTCACGCCACGCGATCGTCACGTCCGGCAGGATCCTGTAGATCGCGGCGAACAGTGCCGACACGAGCAGCAGGCTGAGCACGGCCTGGAGGACCTGCAGCATCGTGCCGGACAGCATGTCCGGCAGGTAGCGCGCGAGCGCATCGCCCATAGCGGTGATCAGCGCACCGAGTGCCATGGAGACGAGCAGCAGGAAGCCGATTCCCAGGATCATGCCGAGCGACAGCACGCGCTTCAGCACCTGCCCTCTCAGGCCGCCCTTCTGCTCCTGCTTCGGGACGTCCCATGCCTGGTTCAGAGCGCCCTGCAACTGGATGAACGCGCCGGTCGCACCGAACAGCAGTGCGACGACACCGACCAGTGCGGCCGGCCCACTCTCCATCCTGCCGGCCTCCGCGATCATCGTTTCGATCATTCGTGCCGCGTCCGGGCCGATCAGTGAACCGACCTCCTGACTGATGCGACCCTGCACCTCGTTCGGATCGACGAGCAGTCCGACCACGGTCAGGATGAGCACGAGCAGCGGCGGCAGCGCGAACACGGTGTAATAGGAGATCGCCGCCGCGAGGGTCGTGCAGCGGTCGTCGAGGAACTCTCTGACTGTCTGCTTCAGTACGTCGAGCACGCCTTCACCTCCGCCCGGTTATGGGCGGAGGATCGGGCAGGATGCGGGCCAGCACTGCCCGCGAAGCGAAGCACGCTGCCCGGGCGCACAGACCTGGTGATGCAACTCAGCGGAACAGCGCGAGCGTCTCCTCGGCCGGCCGGTAGATGCACGTGTGCAGCGGCGTGTCACGTACCGTGTGGATCCGGCCCTCGCTCCCGCGCAGCTCGGCGACGAGGTCGGAGAACTGCTGCAGGTTCTCCATCTCGTACACGACCACGAACTCCTGGTCCTGCAGGCCGAACGAGTAGAGCAGCAGCTGCGTGATCTCCGGGTACTGCTTCCCGATGCGGATGTGCTCGTTCATCATCCGCTGCCGCTCCTCGCGCGGCAGCATGTACCATTCCGACGTCTTCACGAACGGATAGATCACCAGGTACGGCAGACGCTGTTCCGCAAATGGATCGATCTCCTGCGTCGAGCGCTGCGCACGGCTGTACTGCGACGGCCGCGTCAGACCCCAGAGCGTATCGACGATCTCGATGTAGCGACGATGCGGGGTGAGCGCGCGCGTGAATGCCTCGAAGAATGCTGCCGGTGCACCGAGGTCGTCGGCTTCGATCGCCGACCACACGCAGATGTCGGCTCGGTGCTCCGTGGGAAATACCTGGTAGATGTCGAGCTTGAGGGCGGCCGCGCGCAGGTCGGCCAGCCACCGGCTCTGGACCTGCTCGCGCTCGGAAGCGGCGAGGCTCCAGTACTCCTGTGTAAACCGCGCGAGCGCGTAGTGGGTGAGCGTGCGCGGTGTCGATTCCGACAACCTGACCTCCGGGATGTGATTCATGTGCTGCGGGTGGCGCACCACCCGCGCACGTTAGCACATCATGCCGGTCAGGCCAACGGCTCGGCGTATTCGTGCGCCTCTGCGGGACGGAACAGCAGGTCGAGCGCGAACCACAGATTGCGCGAGAAGGGATAGGCGAGCGCAGGACCGAGGGCCGCCGGTATGATCGAGCCGTAGAGCACCCAGCGCCACGGGACATCCGGCCACGTGAGCACGATCGCACCGAGAAAGAACGCAACCGCGATCAGCTCCCCCACGACGAAGTTCAGCATGAACCCGCCGATCCAGTAATCGTGCTCGCCACGATCGAAACGCAGCCCGCAGGACGGGCACGCCTCGGCAAAATCGAAATACGTCCGCCGGACTCGCCGCTCGCCGCACGCGGGACAGCGCAGCAGCAGCGAGCGGCCCAGCAGCGTCCAGGCGCCCGGGGATGCGTTCCTCGGCGATTGGTTCGAAGTCGTTGCCATGCCTGAATATAGCCCAACGATCGGCTTTATCCAGCCGTGGCCGCCGGGCGGGCGCCCCGCCCCGCGCAGTGGATCGATATGTGCCAGAAACGGACGGAACCGACGAACGCGGCGATCGGCGTTACCTGACGCGCGTGACCCCTCAAGCCCCTGGAGGAGCAATGACTCGACTCGAGCAGATGCTGGATGCACACCCGCATCCGGCCGGTCCGAACGGCGCGGAAGCGCTGCGGTGCATCCAGGCATGCATGGAATGCGCGGAGACCTGCACCGTGTGCGCGGATGCGTGTCTCGCCGAATCGAATGTGCGGGAGATGGTCGACTGTATCCGTCTGAACCTGGACTGCGCCGAGGTGTGCCGCGTAACAGGCACGCTCATGACGCGGCCGAGTCATCGCGATGCGCCTGCGCTGCGTGCGCAGTTACAGGCGTGCGTCGAGATATGTCGTGCGTGTGGTGACGAGTGTGAGCGGCATGGCAGGCACATGAAGCACTGCGCGGTATGCGCGGAGGCATGTCGTGCGTGCGCCGAAGCATGTGAGATGATGATGGGTGCCCTGGTCCCGTGATCCGGAACGGGGCGGGCGCGTGGCACCATGCGCGCCCCCCAGTGGTCCGGTCAGCCGACGGCTTCGCCCAGCTCCACCCGCACGTTCAGCTCACCCTGCGGCCGCACGCCGCGGACCGTGATGACATCGCCCGGACTGCGCTGTCTCAGGATGCGACGCAGATCGCTCGCATCATCCAGCTCCTCGCCGTCGATGTGCGTGATGATGTCGCCCTGCCGCAGGCCGGCCCGCTGGGCAGGCGAGTCGGGTGCGACGTACAGCACGATCGCACCGCGGTTGACGGGCAGGCCGAACTGTTCGGCGATGACGGGATCGATCTCGCGATGCTGGATGCCGAGCAGGGCACGCCGCACCACGCCTTCGGTGGCAAGCTGGTTCGCGATCTCGCGCGCGAGATTGATCGGGATCGCGAAGCCGAGCCCCGCGAGCGGCCCGGTGCCGGGCACCTCGCGGACCGCCGCCGTGTTGATGCCGATGACCTGGCCGCTCGAATTGAGAAGCGGACCACCGGAGTTGCCCGGGTTGATCGCGGCATCCGTCTGGATCAGCTCCTCATAGCCAAAGCCGAGCGAACGGTTCATGGCGCTGAGCACACCGGTCGTTACCGTCCGCTCGAAACCGACAGGGTTACCGATCGCGATTGCGGACTGACCGACCTGCAGTGCGTCGGAGTCGCCGAGCACGGCGTGCGGCAGGTCGTCGCCCTCGATGTCGATCACCGCGATGTCCACCGTCTGCGCTATGCCGAGCACGCGGCCGTCGATCTCTTCGCCGGTCGCCAGTGACACCCGCACGTTGCCGCCGCGCCCGACCACATGCGCGTTCGTGATGATCAGACCGTTGGCGCTGATGATGACGCCCGAGCCTGAGCCGCTCGACGTGCGAATGCCGACGACAGCCGGCGAGACGTCGCGCACGATGTTGATCAGCAGGGTTTCGACCGCCGTGAGCTGCCCTGTCTGCTGTACGGCCGCCGGGTCGGTACTGGCCGGATCGTTACTGGCCGGATCGGTACTGGCCAGCTCGCTGGTCTGAGCGGGCGCACCGTTGCATGCGACGAGCGCGGTGAGCAGCAGTGTGCGCAGGAACCTGACCTGCATGGATCGTCCTCCGTGTAGTGATCGTCACGCACGGACGGCCGCACGAATGATGCCCTGCTACTGCTCGACTTCCTCGATGCGGGCGCGGCCTGCGGTGAGATCGGCGAGCACGGCGCGCAGGCCGGGAAGCGCGGACACCGGTACGCCCGTGCGGTACCGTACATCGGCAGCGTAGTGTTCCTCGTGCACTTCCGCACCTGCATCGTCCAGCAGCCGGCGCAATGCCTCGACCTCGGCATAGCCGACGTGGATGTCGAGCGTGACGCGCTCCACGAGCAGCTTCGTCGGCAATGTCTCGAGATTGTGCTGTACTGCGCCGCCGTAGGCCCGTACGAGCCCGCCCTTGCCCAGCTTCACACCGCCGAACCAGCGCGTTACGACGACGGCGACTTCTCCGACGCCGGAATGCAGCAGCACGTCGAGCATCGGCCGGCCGGCAGTGCCGTGCGGCTCGCCCGCATCGCTGAAACCGACATGGCTGGTGCTGCCGGGCGGTCCCGCGAGGAACGCCCAGCAGTTGTGTGTTGCATCCGGGAACTCGGCGCGGACCGAATCGATGAACGTGCGTGCGGCGTCCACGTCGGGCGCATGAGCGAGCGTGGCGATGAAGCGGCTGCGCTCGATGGTCAGTTCGGTGCGGTGCGTCGTTGCCGGGACCGGGTAGCCTTCGCCGCTCACCGTGCGTCCAGGATGTCGCCCTGGACAGCGCGCATCAGCAGCTGCCCGACTTCCGCGTTCGTGCGCCACCCGCCGAATGCTTCCGCACCCGGGCCACCGGCGAACAGCGGCACCATGGACGCGGAATGACCACCCGTCTGAAACGACGCTCGTGGCGCCTCGCCGCGCGGCAGGGTGACCATCAGCCCGCCGGTCTCGTGATCGCCGACGACCACGATCAGCGTGGCCGGCACACGCTGCTGGTATTCCAGCGCAACTTCGATCATTGCATCCAGCTCGCGCATCCCGCCGACAACCGAGTCGAAGGGCTCGTTGTCGTGATTCAGGTCGTCGGTATCCTCGTTCTCCAGGAGCAGGAAGAACCCTCTCGGATTGCGATCGAGAATCGTGAGTGCGGCGCGCGCCATGTCCGGCAGCGACGGTCGCACGCTGCGGTCGGGGTAGGTCGTCGAATCGGCGAAGAGGCCGAGGAGCCGGTCCGTCGCCTGGAGGTTCACACGCGCGAACTCGGCAGGCGTCGTCACGTAGGTGTAGCGCGTGCGCATGTCATCGATCAGCGAGCCGGACGGATGCTGCGCGAAGTACCAGTGACCGCCGCCCAGCAGCACCTCGATATCCTTCTGCGCATATTGCGCGGCGATGCCATACCGATCGTAACGGGATGCGACGTGCGAACCGAACGCCGCCGGCGTCGCGTCCGTGATGTGCGTCGTTGTGACCATGCCGGTCGAGAGTCCACGCGCTTCGGCCGCTTCCAGCACGGTCGTGTGAGCCACCGAGTCCGCGTCCATGCCGACCATCGTGTAGCCGGTACGCATTCCGATCGAGTACGCCGTCGCGCCCGCAGCGCTGTCCGTGGTGCGTTCACAGTCGCAGCGCGTATCGACCAGGCCGATCACCGGCAGCCGGGCGACCGCCGGCAGTGCGTCCTGCGCGACGAGCAGTGCGCTCCATTGCGCCACGCCCGTGCCGTCGCCCACCCCCGCCCCGACGCCGACGGCCACGCCGGCACCGCCGCCGACCGCCGATCCGACCCCGTCGC
>CAYLME010000069.1:0-9330 GCA_964384585.1 uncultured Gemmatimonadaceae bacterium
GTCGTCGGGCAACAGGCGACGCAGCTCGTCATGGAACCACTTCGCCTGGTTCTCGGCCGACGGCTCGATCGTGTCGAACGGCGCGAGCTCGTTCAGGTTCTCGTGGTCGAGACGCTCGGCCAGGTCACGAAGATGCTTCTTCACGTGCACGAAGTCGAACGCGATGCCGGACTCGTCCAGCTGCGCGGTTGCGAGCGCCACTTCGACGACATAGCGATGGCCGTGCATGCGCTCGCACTTGCCCTTGTAATTGCGGAGAAAGTGCGCACTGTCGTAGTGCGCCTGTACGCTGACGACGAACATGATCCCTCAGGCTCTTTCCAGTATGATGTTGCGCACGGCCACCGCAGCAGGCTGCGTGACCGCATAGACCACCGCATCGGCGACTGCCTCCGCCTGCATCATGGCAGCGCGCTCCGGCAGCCCCGGATGCGCCGCCCGGTCGACACTCTCCCAGAGCGGCGTATCCGTCGCGGCAGGCTCGACCAGTGTTGCGCGCACGCCGGTGCCGCGCAGTTCCGTATTCAGTACGGCATGCAGCCCGCGCAGGCCGAACTTCGACGCTGCATACGCGCCATTGCCCGGAAACGGTATGCGCCCGGCAATCGACCCGATCGACAGGAAGTGGCCGCTGTCACGCTCACGCATGCCCGGCACGAACGCCTGCATCAGCAGGAACGCGGCGCGCAGGTTGACCGCGATCATCTCGTCGAACGCATCGAGCTCTGTCGATTCGATCGGCGCAAGATCGAACGCGCCGGCCGCGTGTACGACGATGTCGGGCGCAGCGCCGAGCGAATCCGCGAGTGCAGCGACGGACGCTAAGTCTGCGACGTCCGCGGCCCGCGCCTCCACGCCCAGCGCCTGTGCGCACTGTGCCAGCGCTTCCTCGTGGCGCGCGACGATCGTGACGTGCGCGCCAGCGCCGGCGAGGGCCGCGGCCGTCGCACGGCCGATCCCGCGCGAGCCGCCGGTCACCAGCGCACGGCGGCCACGCAGCAACTCAGCCGAGGATCGCATGCGCCGTGCACAACCGCAGGAACTCCTCGCGGGTCCGGATGTCTTCCAGGAACACGCCCTTCATCGAACTCGTCAGCGTCTTGGAGTTCTGCTTCTCGACGCCGCGCATCATCATGCACAGATGGTACGCCTCGATGACGACGCCGACACCCTGCGGTTTGAGGACCTCGTCGATAGCTTCTGCAATCTGTGAAGTCAGGCGTTCCTGCACCTGCAGACGCCGCGCGAACACCTCGACCACACGCGGCAGCTTCGAGAGGCCGACGATCCGGCCGTTCGGGATGTAGGCGATGTGCACCTTGCCGAAGAACGGCAGCATGTGATGCTCGCACAGCGAGTACATCTCGATGTCCTTCACGATCACCATGTTGTGGTGATCCTCGTCGAACAACGCATCACCGATCTGCTCGCGCACCGACATCCCGTAGCCGCGCGTCAGAAAACGCAGGCTCGCCTCCACCCGCTCCGGCGTCTTCAGCAGGCCGGCGCGCGCCGGGTCTTCGCCCAGCGCGAGAAGCTGCGCCCGCACCAGGTCGCTGAGCGGTACGTCCGCAAGCGACGCCGCCCGGGATTCGAGAATCTCTGCTGCGGGCGTCGCGACGTGCACCTCACGCGCCGGCTTCACGCCATCACTCGCCACTGTACTCCACGTAGTTGCGGGGCGTTTCCCATAGGGTGATGCGCACGAGACGCGCGCCGGACGGCAATGCGTCCGCAAGTCGACCCCAGATCGCCACCACCAGGTTCTCCGTCGTGGGATTCAGGCCCTGGAGCCACGCCACGTCCAGGTTCAGGTTGCCGTGGTCCAGCTCGTCCACGACGCGTGCCTCCACCAGTTCGCGCAGCTTCTTGAGATCCAGCACGTACCCCGTGTCCGGGTCGACCTCACCCTCCACGGTCACGTCCATCTCGTAATTGTGCCCGTGCCAGTTCGGATTCGCGCACAGGCCGAATGTCTCGCGGTTGCGCGCGTCGTCCCAGTCGTCGCGACCGAGCCGGTGCGCGGCACTGAAATGCACCCTCCGTGTGACCCTGACCGTGGGCATCCACAACTCCATCGGTGACTGGACCGTTGCCCGGCGCCGGATAGTCGCGCGTCACACTGCGCGAGGCAAGCGGAACGGCGTCGGGAACCGTGCGCCGGGGAGGATGATCGAACCCACGAGCCGCCGTACGATCACCGCGCATGGCGCGCGCCGCACGTATGGAACGACGCACGACCTGAAGAAAAAGGGCCGGCCCGCGTTCAACGCAGGCCGGCCCAACCGATGCACCGGAGGGAATTTTTTGGAGCCCAGTCGTCAAGCGACTGGTGACCTCCCCAGGCGTTTCGTCTTCCTCTCGCGAGGCGTGACGTCCTTCCCGGAAGCCGGCCCCAAAAGGACATGCTGTAGGCCCAAAAATCGGTCCTCCGGCACATCGGCTCGGACGTACCAAAGGTAGCCGTATCCACGTTCACGGTCAACGCTTTACGTCGTATGGAATTCCACGCGTTCAGGTGTGATGAGCACCGCGTTTGTCAAGCGGTTGAATGCGCGTTTCGTGTGAGAATTTCAGCCGATGGGTCCGCGCAACGTCGGTCGCAACATTCGAGCGATCGGCGCGAGGTTCGACAGGCACATGAGGGGGCCGAAACACACATGGTATAAAAAAGACGAGGCGGCCGTGGTTGCCCACGTCCGCCCGCCTTTTCCGCGGCGCTCTCCCCGGAGTTCCCGCTCGCCGCAGACCGAATTGTGCCATCCCCTAAAGCAGGATCGAGTCCAGAACGGCACACATGTCGATAATCGTTGCGGCCCAACACTTTCTCTGCCGAACGCTCGTTCGAAACCGCCAGATTTCCCACCACTTTTTTCGCGTTTTCTTTTCTTTTGTGCGGCGCCCGGACCTGCGTACGCCACGCTGACCGCTATGGCGTTTCGGGAAGCATGGCTATTCGATAGTGTCGAAGCGCCGAACGACGGCGAATGCTTCGACGTCCTGCGGCGTTGCTCTCACAGCCGCAGCCGCGCAGATCGTCGCTCCATGCATCCTGGAGATGGAATGCGTCCACATCCCTGGCACGATGTGCCGCTCGGACCCGACCCGCCGCACGAGCTGAATGCGATCGTCGAGATCCCGCGCGGGAGCCGCAACAAGTACGAGCTGGACAAGGACACCGGCTTCTTCAAGTTCGACAGGTTGCTGTACAGTGCGGTCTACTATCCTGGCGATTACGGCTTCTTCCCGCGCACGCTCGCTGACGATGGTGACCCACTCGATGTTCTCGTAATGGTGACGGTGCCGACGTTCCCCGGCTGTCTCGTCGTCGTGCGGCCGATCGGCGTATTCAGGATGCGCGATGAGAAGGGCATGGACGAGAAGATCCTGGCCGTACCCGTACACGACCCGCTGTATGACGGCTATCACAGGCTGAGCGATGCTGCGCCGCACTTCCTCCGTGAGGTCGAGCACTTCTTTGCGATCTACAAGGATCTCGAAGGCAAGAAGACGGAAATCTTCGGCTGGGAGGCGGACGGTGCAGCGGATATCGTGAAGAGCTGCAGCGCGCGTTACGACGCGTTGTTCCCGCAGCGTTGAACGCAGCGCCCGCGCACGCTGCGGTGTGTGCGCGGTACCATCCATGGATGAAAATGCCGAGAGCGAAAACGGCGCGGGTCTGCACCCGCGCCGTTCTCGGACCCTCAGCGGTCAGGCAATTACATACCGATCGTGTCCGCCATCATGGTGTCAGCCAGCAGTGTGTCCGCCATCATGGTGTCCATCGGCATCGGTGCCGGTGCCGGCGCCGGTGCAGGCGTGACCTCTTCCACAGGCTGCACTTCGACATCTTCCTCGCCGCCCGCACAGGCTGCGAATGCGAGAACGGCCGATGCAGCGATAACCGAGAAAAGCGAGCGCTTCATGTACCCACCTCCGATGAGGGTCCGGTTCGATCCGTCGCGCGGCTGCGCGACTGGAAGCAGTCGGGTCGTCGTTCGCTCTCCGCCGACCCGGCGGGTGCTCCTTTCAGGAAGGAGACACTCCACGCCGATATTGCAGGGTTCGTTCCAGTGAGTCAAGAAACCCCGATTTCGTGCGGTCACAGCGCGGTTCCGGCGTCGCGGCACGCTCCATGAAATGGTGGATTCCAGACGCGGAGCCGGGAAGACGAGATGAGTGTAATCGTGCTGGTGTTGCTGTACCTGGTGCTGGTTTTCGCTGTGCCGCTGGCGCTGAGCGGGGCGATCGGCTGGCGCGGCCTGCCGCGCGGGCGACGGTGTGCGGGATGCGGCAGTGAGACGGTGCCGCTGCGGGCACGCGGCGCAGCCGCCATTTCCCGCCTGATGCCTCGTTCCACGCTGGAGCGACGCTGGTGCATGCAGTGTGGCTGGGTAGGACTGGCCCGCGTGCCGCGTGGCCGCCTGCCGCGCGTGCGGCGTGCGCTCGACGCGCCGGCGCCGCTGCGTCCCGTCACGCATACGCTGCCCGTACGGACACTGACGATCGAGGGGGCCAGCTACCGCGTGCTGCTGCAGTGCTGGCAGCAGGCGGGCGGGCATTACGGTCGACTGCTGTTCGTGGATCCGGTGGGCCGCCTCTGGCTCGATGCCGTGCAGCCGATCGGCGGAGTGACGGTGGACGACGTGGTGCGCAGCGCGCGCGACCTGCCGGTCCCGCTGCTCGCGTCACGCCTGCGGCACGTAGCGGAACGCTGAGGCGGGGCAGCGGCTCAGTTGGGAGGTATACAGCCAGCCGCGCGAGCCGCTTCCTCGAGCAGCCTCCGCCGGCCGGGGTAGCGCAGCTTTCGCAGGGCGTCCTTCAGGGTGAGCCACGCATACTCGCTGGCCTCGGCTTCTGCGATGCGCACATTGGTGTGCACGGCCTCGGCCAGGTAGTAGGTCACTTCCTTCCTGATCAGCGTGCGCGGCTCGGTGTCACCGGTGGTGAAGCGGTACTCCTCGCGTCGCTCGAAGCCGGGAACGAGCGTGACTTCGGCGTCGCTCAAGCCGGTTTCTTCGTGAAGCTCGCGCATCGCCGCCTGCTTCAGTGACTCCCCCTTGTCCACGCCCCCCTTCGGGAACTCCCAGAGCGGACGCTTCGTCAGGCGGGACAGCACGAGCAGAAAACGACAGCCGCGCTCATCGCGATGGAAGACGATGACGCCTGCCGATACATCGTGTCGATAACGCACTCCGCCTCCGCCCGTGGATAAATGCGACCGCTGGCAGCCGCACGCTGCGCGGAAGGTCGCGATTCCGGCGGGTGTGTCAAGGAACGGGGGTTGCATGGCTCGCGGCCTACCATGACAGCAGCGGCAGACGACCCGGAACTCCCCCGTGCGCGCCCCCTCCGCCCCGTCCGCGACCTGGCCGGCATCATCGTGCGTGATGCGAGCGGCGTAGCGGTCGGTTCGATCTGGGGCGCACTCACGGATGCGCGCACCGGCCTGGTCCGGTACGTGGATGTCTCTCTGGCCAACGGCGGCCGACACGTGCTCGTGCCGATCGGCCATGCGCGCCTTCGCGTACGTGACGTGTCCGCGCGTGACCAGCAGGATGACGACGTCGTGCCCGACATCCGGGTCGATGACGTCACGTCCGCGTACGAGTTACGCCTGCGCGCCGCACTGCTGGAAGAGCTGAGCAGCATCCCGCCCTACCTGCCGGCGTCCGACCTGGATGATGAGCACGAGCATGCGATCGTGCGCGCACACGGTCAGCTGTTCCACGGGCAGCGCTACTATGCGCATCCGGCCTTCGACCACCGCGGGCTGTATGCGGGCGCGCACCCGCTCAGCCGCGGCGAGGGTCGCAGCCTGGACAGCGGGCTCGCACCACTGCGCTCACTGGTCGGCTACCGGATTGCGCGCGAGGAGCCGGACGTGCGCGGCTGGCCGCTCGTCTCTGCCGACGGCGAGACGATTGCCGTCGTAGATGACCTGATCGTCGATGTCGATGCGGAGCAGGTGCGCTACGTCGCCGTCCGGCAGGGTACGCGACGCGTGCTGCTGCCGATCGGTTTCCTCGAGATCGACACGGATCGCTCCCAGGTCCTCGCACCCGCGCTCCTGGCCGACGACCTCCTGCACCTGCCCGCCTGGAGCGGCGGTACGGTCGAGCGGCCGGTCGAAGAGGAGGTCCGCGACGCCTTCGACGAGATCTACCGTGGTCCGCGCCGCTACGAGCTTCCCGACTTCCACTTCGTGGACGAGCGCGACGCCGTAGGCACGGCGGACTGACGCCTGGCGACGGTCCGGGTCAGGCCTGGTTCAGATCAGGCCGGCCGCCATGCCGCCCGCAGTCTCCCACGCATCGAACAGCTCTGCCGCCTGCACGCCGTACGACTGGCCCGCGGCGCGCTGACGCGCGACGAGCCAGTCGTGGTCCGGCCAGCCGACGCGCTCCCGGTAGTACGCCGCGAGCTCGAGGGCACGCTCCTGCACGCCGGTGATGTCAACGGCCAGTTCCGGCAGGGTGGAGTGTGGTTCCCGCAGGGTGAAGACCGGGCACCCGCCGCGATGCGGCTCGAGCGGTGCAACCGCCCGGCGCATGCGGGCGATCGTGATCGCGGCCCGCACGATGTCGCCGGTGGCCTGGTGGTCGGGATGGCGCATGCCGCGCTGCCACGCCTGGCCCCACGTAAGTACGGCGTCAGGCCGAACCTCCGCGATCTCACGTGCCACGCGGTATGCGGCCTCAGGCGTGTAGTGCACGCGTGTATCGGCGAAGTCGAGCAGCCGCACCTCCTCGGCGCCGATGATCTCCGCCGCCTCACGCGCATGAGCGGCGCGATGTCGGCCGATCTCCTCGGGTGGCATGTCGCCGAGCGACTCCGTCATCTCGCCACGTGTCAGGAACAGCATGACGACGCGATCGCCGCGTGCTGCGTGTGCGGCGATCGTCCCGGCGCAGCCGACCTCATCGTCCGGGTGGGACAGCGCGACCAGCAGGGTCTTCACGGCGCATCCTCCTCATCGGTATCGTGCTGATCCACCGGCGCGCGCCCGCCGGTTACCCGTCCCGCTGATTGACTTCAGCATACTGCAACGGCATTATCCGCGCTTCATGGAACTCAAGCTAGCGGTCTTTTGCGACCAGGCCCATGAAGGGTCTGACGGTCGTCTCGATCTCGTGGGTATCTTCGACGAACTCGCAGCGCCCGGTTTTCCGGCAATGCAGAACCGGATGACGGTTGCGCTCGTCGTCGAATGGACGCCGGAGGAGGCAGGCGAGCAGCCGTTGCGCGCGGATCTCGTGGATGACGAGAACACCCGGGTGCTCACCATCCAGGGCCACACCCAGGTGCATGCGGCGGCGGATCCCAGGCGTCCCGCACGCACGCGCCTGATCCTGCCGCTGGAGCGGGTGGTCTTCCCGCACGAAGGGCGCTACCACCTCGATCTGATTGCTGGCGGCGAGACGAAACGCGCGTGCTCCCTGTTCGTCATGGAGCACGGTCGCGGCGGGTGAACCCGGTCCGGGCGGACGGGTATGACTGCCCGACCACTACCCGACGTTCTCCGTCAAGCAGGGTGAAAGTTCCGTGGAGGAAACACGTGAACCGCTGGGTGCGGACGACGTCGTGCGTCTGCTCTCGGCGCTGTCCGACATCAATCGATATCGAATCGTGGACCTGCTCGCCGGCGATGGTGCGGAATTCACGTGCGGTGCGATCGCGCGCCGTCTCGGGCTCTCGCCGTCACTGCTGTCCCATCACCTGTCGGTGCTGGAAGGCGCCGGGGTGATCGACCGGCGCAAGGACGGTCTCTGGACGCTCAACCGGCTGCGGCGCGAAGAACTGTGCCGCCGGCTGGGCGCCCTGCAGGAACTGCTGCAGCGCCCTGCCGACGACGGCGTGCCCGACTCCGCCGCCCTCCAGGGCTGATCACGAACCTCTTTCCCAACGCGGAGCAGTACACGTGACAGACGAGAAGTCGGAGCGGCGCGGCATGGCGCTCCATACGAAGATCCTCATCGGTCTCATCGTCGGTGCTGTTGCAGGTGTCACCTCGAACTATCTCTGGAGCGACGCTCCGCAGCTCCTCTGGATCGTCAACAACATCGCGGACCCCGTCGGGCAGATCTTCCTGCGGATGCTGTTCATGGTAGTCGTGCCACTCGTCTTCACGTCGCTCGCCCTGGGCGTCGCGGGACTCGGTGACCTGCGCGCCCTCGGCCGCATCGGCGGCAAGACCTTCGGCTTCTTCGTCCTCACCACCGCACTCGCCGTCACGCTCGGCCTCGTCCTCGCCAACACCCTACGCCCCGGCGATTACCTGGATCCCGTGGTCCGCGAGGGATTGCTCGATACGTACTCCGGTGATGCCGCAAGCCGCATCGAGACGTCCCAGTCGAACACGTTCGGTGTCAGCACGTTCGTCAACATCGTGCCGCGCAATCCGCTGGGTGCCGCCGCGGCCGGCGACATGCTCGGGCTGATCTTCTTCACGATCGTGTTCGGCGTGGCGATGACGCGCGTGCCGCCCAAGCTCGCGCAACCCGTGCTGACGTTCCTCGAAGGGTTCGGCCAGGCCGTCATCGTGATGATCGGGTTCGCGATGAAGCTCGCACCGATCGGCGTGACCGGCCTGATCTTCGCCGTCACGGCCAGGTTCGGACTCGACGTGCTCGGCTCGTTGAGCATGTACGTGATCATGGTGCTGCTCGGCCTTACCGTACATCTCATCTTCACGCTCGGCGGACTCGCACGGTTCCTGGGCGGCATCCCGGTCCGGAAGTTCTTCCGCGCATCGCGCGAGACGATGATCACGGCGTTCTCGACCTCCAGCTCGAACGCCACGATGCCGACCACGCTGCGTGCCGCGCAGGAAGAGCTCGGCGTGCCGCGCGAAGTCGCGTCTTTCGTCGTGCCGCTCGGCGCTACCATGAACATGAACGGTACCGCTCTGTTCGAGGGCATGACCGTTCTCTTTCTCGCGCAGGTCTTCGGCCTCGACCTGTCGCTCAGCACACAGCTCATCGTCGTCGTGATGTCCGTGATCACCGCGATCGGCGTCGCGGGTGTTCCGGGCGGCTCGATTCCGCTGCTCGTGATGGTGCTCGAGATGGTCGGCATCCCCGGCGAGGGCATCGCACTGGTGCTGGGCGTGGACCGCATACTCGACATGGCCCGCACCGTGCCCAACGTGGTCGGCGACCTGCTGACCTCCGTCGTCGTCACGCGCAGCGAGGGCCTGCCGCTCGTGCCCGCGACTGCACCGGACTTCTCCGACCAGGCCGCGCTCGAGGTCACTCCACCGGTCATCGTGGATCTGCCCGAGCCCGCGCGCGTCAACATGCCGGGCGCCGGTTGATTCGCCTCGAGCGC
>CAYLME010000069.1:9430-17254 GCA_964384585.1 uncultured Gemmatimonadaceae bacterium
GATTCAACCGCTGCAACGGATTCAGCCGCTGAGAGCGCGGAGGCGCCGGGGCTGCGCTGAGGCTTCAACAGCAAGCGGGATGCTTCGAGGAGAAGCATCCCGCTCTGTCTTTCGGTCCGTCCGGCTTACGGCAACGCCCGCGACTCTACCTTGTTACCGGACGCCTGGCGTCGCCGGGGCGGTCCAGTGACTCCGCGTCGCTCTGACGCGCACTTCGCGCACGCCGCGGTGACATGAGTCAGCCCGGAATGCCCGGCTCCGTCATGCCCTTCGCATCCAGCACCTTCTCCAGCTCTGCCTCGGGCAGCACACTACGCTCGCGCGCGACTTCACGTGCCGTCTTGCCTTCCTTGAATGCATCCTTGGCGATCGACGCTGCCGCGTCGTAGCCGATCGAGGGTGCGAGTGCAGTGGCAAGCGAAAGGTTGCCCTCGAGCAGCTCACGGATGCGGTCCTCGTTCGCGATGATGCCGTCCACACACTTCTCGGCGAGCACTGTCGAAGCGTTGGCGACGAGGGAGATGGACTGCAGCAGGGCGTACGTCATGCCGGGCATCATCACGTTTAGCTCGAAGTAGCTGCCCAGCCCACCGACCGTGATCGTCGTGTGGTTCCCCATCACCTGCGCGGCGACCATCGTGACCGCCTCGGGGATGACCGGGTTGACCTTGCCCGGCATGATGCTGGATCCCGGCTGGATCGCCGGCAGCGTGATCTCGGCAAGACCGGCGCGCGGGCCACTCGCGAGCAGCCGCAGGTCATTGACGATCTTCGTGAGCGACACTGCGATCGTGTTCAGTGCGCCGTGCGCGTACACGATCGTGTCGCGCGTCGCCTGGCGCTCGAAATGGTTCGTCGCCTCGCGGAACGGCACACCGGTCGCATCCGCGAGCCGTGCGATCGCCTTCTGCGCGAAGTCGGGATGTGTGTTGATCCCCGTGCCGACCGCCGTACCGCCCAGCGGCAGCTCCGCCATGTCGTTCACGGCCTCATCCACGCGACGGATGCCGTGGCGCACCTGCGCGGCGAATCCACCGAATTCCTGACCCAGGCGCACGGGCGTCGCATCCATCAGGTGGGTACGGCCCGACTTCACGATGCCGTCGAACTCGCGCGCCTTGGCAAGCAGCGACCTCTCCAGCGTCTCGAGCGCCGGGATCAGCGTCGCGCGCATCGCGATGCACGCCGATACCTGCATTGCCGTCGGTATCACGTCGTTCGACGACTGGCCTGCATTCACGTGATCGTTGGGATGAATCTGCTTCGAGCCGGCCGCAGCACCGCGGATCTGCAGTGCCCGGTTCGCGATCACCTCATTCGCATTCATGTTGGTCGAGGTGCCGCTGCCCGTCTGGAAGATGTCGATCACGAAGTGGCGGTCGTGATCGCCACCGATCACCTCGTCCGCCGCTCTGACGATGTCCTTCGCCAGCGCCTCGTCCAGCAGACCCAGCTCGACGTTCGTCTGCGCTGCTGCCTTCTTGATCATGCCCAGCGCGGCAATGAACCCGCGCGGAAAACGCAGGTCGCTGATCGGGAAGTTCTCCACCGCGCGCTGCGTCTGTGCACCCCACAGCGCATCCGCCGGCACCTGCATCTCGCCCAGGGAGTCCTTCTCGATCCGGAATTTCGTATCACTCATGGCGCCTCGATTTGCACATCAATGGATGTATGAACTCGGACTGCACTGTCCAGCGAACTCCGGCAACCGTTTCACGGATTGCCATCCTCCGGTCGGTTTCGTTTCACGCACCCTGCCTATTTCCGCGGCGGCTGCGACGGGCGTACTTCCACCCGGCTCGGCAGCGTGCGTGCCGGAGTAACGAGCAGGTCCATCACGATCTGCGCAATGTCCTCCGCCTGGACGCGCCAGTCACCGTCCGTCGAGCCGGACGGGTGCGAAAACTCGGTGGCGACGCTGCCAGGCATGATGTAGCTCACACGGATGCCGTCATACCGGACTTCCTGCATCAATGCCTCGCTGAACCCGATCAGGCCGAACTTGGACGCGTTGTATGCCGCGCCGTTCGGGAATGCGTTCTTGCCGGCGAGGCTGCCGATGCTGATCACCCATGCCTCACCGCTCCTGCGCAGGTGCGGCAGCGCCGGGTGCGTGCAGTAGAACAGGCTGTTCAGGTTCGTGCCGATCACGGCGTCCCACGTCGCGACGTCCATGTCGGCGACCGGCCTGAATGCGCCGATGCCCGCGTTGTTGATGAGGATGTCCAGGCGGCCAAACTCGCTCGCAGTACGTTCCACCAGCTGCGCGCAGCTCGCCGCGTCACGCACATCGCAGGCGACACCGAGCGCGCGCGTGCCGGTGCGTTTCATGATCGCCGCTGCCGCCTCCTCACAGTCCTTCTGATTGCGCGACGTGATCGCGACCTGTATGCCTGCATCGGCGAATGCATCCGCGATCGCGCGGCCGATGCCGCGCGTCGCGCCCGTCACGATTGCGACCTTGCCCTTCAGCTCTGCCATTTCGTCCTTTCCCTTCCTTCGACCGGGTGCCGGCGGCAGTGTAATTGATTCACATGCCGCGTCGCCACTACCTTTGGCGGTTATGGAGCTGCGAGACCGGATCGCCCTCGTCACTGGCGGCGCACATCGCGTCGGCCGCGAGCTCGCACTCGCGCTTGCGCGCGCGGGCTGCGACGTCGCCGTCCACTATCACACGTCCGGTGACGATGCCGACCGGACGGTCCGCGACATCGAGGCGCTCGGACGGCGTTCGGTGCCACTGCAGGCGGATCTCGCCGATCCGGCGAGCGCGACACCGCTCATCGAGGAGGCGGTGCTCGCGCTGGGCGCGCTCGACATCGTGGTCAACAGTGCATCGCTATTCGAGCGCGCACCGGTCGCGGATATCGACGCCGACGCCTGGGACCGCGTGCAGGCCGTGAATCTACGCGCGCCGTTCCTGCTGAGCCGGGCTGCCGCACCGCATCTCGCGCGCCGCCATGGCTGCATCATCAACATCGCCGACCTGTCGGGGCTCCAGGCATGGCCGTCGTACACGCATCACGCGGTGTCGAAGGCAGGTCTGATCCACCTCACCCGCGTGCTGGCGCGCGCCCTCGCTCCCGACGTGCGCGTCAATGCGATCGCGCCGGGGACCGTGCTGCCGCCCGAGGACGGCAACGCCGAGGAAGGCGCGGAGCGCAGACTGCTGGACGTCGCAGGCACACCGGAAGACGTGGCGCGGGCGCTGGTCTACCTCGCCTCCAGCCCGTTCGTCACGGGCCAGGTGCTCGTGGTGGACGGCGGCAGGATGCTGCTGTAGCCCGTTGCACGGGACGACCGTGACGTCCGGCGCGCGTGGTCGGCGTGCGCCATGCGCCCTGCGGCATGGAAAGATTGCCGCGCCAGCGGTGTAACAGCCCGACATGCTCAAGCGGATCCTGGTGGTGCTGCTGCTCATCGGCGTGCTCGGCGCGGCAGGCGCCGCGCTCCTGGCGGCGCCTGCGTGCCCGCCGATCGGCAGCCTGACGGAGTACCAGCCGCCGCAGGCGACGCGCGTCTTCGCGATGGACGGCACGCGGCTGGCCGACCTCTCGCCCGAGCGCCGCACGCTCGTCGCCCTCGATGACGTCCCCGCGATCGTGCGCGACGGCTTCATCGCGGTCGAGGACCGTCGCTTCTGGCAGCACGGTGGCATCGACATACGCGGCATGGCCCGCGCCATCTGGCACAACGCGCGCTCGCTCTCGTTCGACGAAGGCTTCAGCACGATCACGATGCAGCTCCCGCGGAACGTGTTTCCGCAGGACCTGCCGCGCAGCGACCGGTTCCGCCGCAAGCTGTGCGAGGTCCGCATGGCGCGCGGGATCGAGAACGCGCTCGGCAAGCGTCGCGTGCTGGAGCTGTACGTGAACCAGGTGTACATGGGCCGCGGGCTGTACGGCGTCGAGGAGGCCGCGCGCGTGTTGTTCGGCAAGCCGGTCGCGCAAGTGACGGCTGCCGAGGCGGCCCTGCTCGTCGGCCTCGTCAAGAATCCCGAGGGCTACGCACCGCAGGAGCATCCGGCACTCGCGATCCGGCGTCGCAACGTCGTTCTCGACATTTTCGTGCGCGAGCGGCTGATCTCGCGGGCCGAGGCCGAGGCCGCGAAGGCGCAGCCGCTCGAGCTCGCGCCTCCGCTCGAGTCCCGCGCATCCGCACCGTGGGCCGTTGCCGCCGTACGACGCGACTTGAAGGAGCTGGTCGGTGCGGATGCCGACGTGCGCGGGCTGCGTGTCTACACCGCGATCGACCCGGCACTGCAGCAGGCGGCCGAGCGCGCGCTCACCACACAGCTCGAGCGCATCGAGAGCGGCACCTACGGCCGCTGGTCGCACGAGAGCCCGCCGCCGGACGAGAAGCTCGCGCCGGCGAGTGGCAGCGGATCACCGTATCTGCAGGGCATGATCGTCGTGCTGGACACGCGCACGGGCGAGATTCGGGCACTCGTCGGCGGCCGCGACTTCACGCATTCGTCCTACGACCGCGCGCTGCTCGCGCGCAGGCAGCCCGGATCCGCGTTCAAGCCGATCCTGTTCGCCGCGGCGCTGCAGTCCGGGATGGGTGCAGGCGACAGGATCGATGCGACGGCCGTCAGTGTTGCGCACCGCGCCGGTGTCTGGTCACCGGACGACCTTGCGTCTGACACGCTCCGGCTCGTCTCCATGCGCGACGCGCTCGCACTGTCGTCGAACAACGCCGCCGTCCGCATCGGCGAGTGGGTAGGCCCGCAGCGCGTGATCCAGACTGCGCGTGCGCTCGGCATCACGACCGACATCCCGCCCTACCCGTCGATCACGCTCGGGGCCGCGGAAGTGATTCCTGCGGAATTCGTGGCGGCCTACGCCGCGCTCGGCAACGGCGGGTTGCGCGTGAAGCCCACGTTGATCACCCGCATCGAGGATGCACACGGAGCCGTGCTCTGGCGCGCACCGCTGACACGCTCGCATGCCGTCGGTGAGGACGTCGCGTTCATCACGACGAGCATGATGGAAGACGTGATCGATCACGGCACCGCGACCGTGATCCGCCAGCGCGGTTTCGCGTTGCCCGCAGCAGGCAAGACCGGAACGACGAACGACGCGAAGGACGTCTGGTTCGTCGGCATGACACCCGATCTCGCCGCGGGCGTCTGGCTCGGCTTCGACCGGCCCAAACAGATTGCGCCATGGGCGTACGGCGGCAACCTTGCCGCACCCGTATGGACCGACGTGATGCGCGCTGCATACGAAACACGTCCCGCACCAGACGGATGGATGCCGCCCGAAAGCGTGGCACAGGTGCCGATCGACGCAGTGACCGGCTACCTCGCCACGGGCAACTGCCCGGAAGAACAGGTCCGCGTCGAGTACTTCCGCGCCGGCTCGGTGCCCCGCGAATACTGTCCGCTGCATCCCGAAAGCACGGCAGAACGCGCGCTCGATCGGTTGCTGCGCGGACTCAAGGGCATTTTCTGATTCGACGCTGGAGGGGCTTCTACCACGGAGCGCACCGAGGACACGGAGAACTGGTGTGTTTCACCGTTGAGAGTGTTCTCCGTGGTAGAACATCCCTTCACCGCGAGGATGCCGCCTGGTCCACCGGCGCTTCGGCTGTTTCCAGGAGTGGTGATTCGCCCAGGCCCTGGTGTGCGAGCCAGCGCTCTGCTTCGAGGGCAGCCATGCAACCGGTACCGGCTGCCGTGATTGCCTGGCGATAGTAATCGTCCATGACGTCACCGGCGGCGAATACGCCCGGGACATCGGTGGCAGTGCGCCACGCGTGCGGCAGCTTGATGTAACCGTGCTCAGTCAGTGGGAGCTGGCCGTCCAGGAACTGCGTCGCGGGTGTGTGGCCGATGGCGACGAACATGCCTCCGAGTTCCAGCTCACTACGCTCGCCGGTCACGGTGTTCTCGATGCGCACGCCTTCGATCGCCTCGTAGCCGAGCACTTCGACGACTTTCGTATTCCAGAGCACCCGGATCTTCGGGTGCGAAAGCACCCGGTCCGCCATCACCTTCGATGCGCGGAACTCGTCGCGTCGGTGGATGACGACGACTTCGTCTGCGAACTTCGTGCAGTACAGGGCTTCCTCCATCGCGGTGTCGCCGCCACCGACAACGGCCAGCACTTTGTTGCGATAGATCGGGAGTGCCGCGTCGCACACCGCGCATGCGCTCACGCCGCCGCCGCTCTGTGCGAGGCGCTCCTCATTGGGAACATCCAGCCAGCGCGCCTGCGCGCCGGTTGCGATGATCACTGCGAGCGCTTCGACCTCTTCGGAATACGTCGGCCGGATCGCGAAGGGGTACGTTCCCAGGTCGATGCTCTGCACGTTCTCCGTGAGCACGCGCGCACCGTGGTGCACCGCCTGGTCCTTCATGCGCTGCATCAGCTCGGGGCCGGTCAGCTGCTCCGGGAAGCCGGGGTAGTTCTCGATCTCGGTTGTATTCATGAGCTGGCCGCCCGGCAGCACGGTCCCGATCGGCTCGCCCTCGTAGACCAGCGGATCCAGGTTCGCACGCGCCGCGTACAGTGCCGCCGTCCAGCCGGCGGGCCCGGACCCGATGATCACCAGTGTCTCTCGCTTGCGTTCCGCCATCGTCACATCCCATGCTGTAGAACCCATTGCTGCACCATGTTAGCCACCCTGCCAAGGGGTCGCCACCATGCGAGAATCTGGCTATCACGCCCCCGTGGCATTAACCTGAACGCATGTCGTCAATCCAGACCAGCTCGCCGACCGAGCAGGAAATCGAGCGCTTGCTGTGCGCGCTCGAGGGGATCGCCTCTGCGCGTGTGACTACCGACGGTCTCGCGCGCATCACGGCAGTCCATATCCTCGCGCAGCCGGCGTTCCACCCCAAGCAGGTGGTTCGCAACATCGAGTCAGCGCTCAGTGCCGGGCTCGGCATCACCATTGACCGCCGCGTGGTCAGCGTCGCCCAGTTCCAGGAAGGTGCCGAGGCACCGGCCACTGCGGCCACGAATCCTGAGGCGCAGGCGAGTGGCAATGGTGCACCAGCTGCGCCGGCGCCGCCACGCGGCCGCCTCGTCTTCACGAGCTACGACGCACGCACGCAACCGAACCACGAGACGCTCTGCCGCGTCACCGTGCGCCAGGACAAGGAAGAGTTCACCGGCACGGCGACCGGCAGCAGTACACCGGTGGGCCGGGCGCAGGCCGCGGCGCGAGCACTTTTCAGCGCTATCACGGAGGGCCGCGAGCTGGACAGTTTCGTCCTGGACGACGTCGCGATCGTCACCTCGATCGGCCGCAGCTTCGTCCTGGTAGCTGCCCACGCACGCGATGGCCGGGATCTGCTGCCTCTCACGGGCGTGGCACAGCTCACGCGTGGACCCGAGGAAGCGGCCATCCTGGCCGCACTCCAGGCTGTCAATCGCTGGAACGACCTCGACGATTGAGCGGCCGCGCCGGAGACCCGATGAGACATACCGCAGAGCGAAGCAGCAACCCGGCCGGTGACGGCTATGACGAGCATGGCAGGCAGCACAGCCGTGAGCTCCGGCTCGTCGCTGACCTCGAGCGCCTGCCCGGCGTGGTCTCGGCAGCCGTGTGGCTCGACGATACAGGCGCCATTCGCGACGTCCGCATCACCGCCTCGCCGGTTTCGCCGCGTCTCATCGTCGCCAATGCCGCGTCCGCCGTGCTCCGACGGCACGGTTTCGAACGCGAGCCGGCCGCCATCGACGTCGATCACGCCCGCGCACCCGCCGAGAAGCCCGCTGCGCAGACGCCGGAAGTCACCGACGACGGGACTGCGGCGGGCGCGCGCTACCTGCTCCTCCACGAGCTGAGCATCGGCCGCTCGTCCGGGCACGT
>CAYLME010000070.1:0-17229 GCA_964384585.1 uncultured Gemmatimonadaceae bacterium
CGTGCGACTGGCGAGACACGCGCGGTGGAAGGCATAGCCGAGCTAGGCGAGCCCGTGTCGTAGCGTGCAGTCGTGTCGAGCCCGGCCGCACCTCGCGCGTGATCAGGATCCCCGCAATCAGCTGCAGACAGTACGCAGGCTTCGCTCACGCTTCCGTGTCGATGCGCTCGACCATGCCGCGCCAGTACGGATAGCGGCCGTCCGCGAGTAGCCATGCGACTTCGGCACGCGCAGGAACCAGCACGCCGTTCCAGCGGATGTAGCTGAAGTACCTGCCCTCGAACGGTGTGAGTCTGTTCTCACCGTCATCGGAGCGATGGCGTTCCGCCGAAAACTTTGCGAGTTCGCCGGTGGGATTGAAATAGAACTCGCCCGACGCCTGCACCGCGCCGTCCGTGACGGTCGCTCGTGCGACGCTGTCGTTCACTGCGTCCCACGATACCGGCGCGCGTGCGAGCACGGCCGGAAACCAGGCAGACTCGCCCAGCCAGCGCGTGAGGGCGCTCTGTGCGAGCCCTGGATCCCCGGCCTCGTTCACGATGGGCAGGATGCCGGCCATCCGGCCGTTCATGGTTGCGCCGCCGGCGATGTAGCTGTCGCGCACCTGGACGGGCAGCATCGGCAGCATGCGGATCGACGCGTCCCACACGAACCCCGGCGGCACGCCGGTGAAGGTCTGTACCGCGTCGAACGGCGCCCAGCCACCGGCGGGCCGGCTCTGGAACTTGCCGCTCCATGTCACGCGCGTGATCGCGGGTCGTGAGAACTCGTCCGGGAGCGCCATCCTGAGGTAGCGCGCGACCGGTGGCGGCAGTGCGTCGATGTCTTCCGCGGTGATGGGCGGTTCCGGCTGCCCGGCCAGCGCAGCACCACGCAAGCGGGCGAGGGCGCGTGCCGTCTGGCGGTACCACGCGGCGCGCCCCGCCCCGACGGCCGCCGCACTGCCGGCCAGCACAGTACCAACCGCGGCGCCTGCAACCGTCTTCCAGCGTTTCACGCCGATCTCCGTGCGGCAGGTTGAAACAACATCTCCAAGCGATGCAATAGCTGCGCCCGGTCAGCGCGCGAGTCGCGCTTCCACCATCCTGCGGAACGTCCCGTCCTCGAGCAGTGGGCGCAGGTAGCGGCCCGGGCAGTTCGTTTCCGCATAGTCGTAGTGTCCGCCGATCCGATCGAGCGGCACATCGAAGCGCTCGACCGCCCATGCCATCAGATCAGCGATCGCATCGAGCTGCGCCTGCGTCGGCTCCTGCAGGCCGTAGTTGCCGATCATGCTGATCAGGAAGTGACCCGACGGGTTGTAACCGGTGTTCGTCTCACCCATGTAGCGCCAGTCGCGTCCCTCGTATACGCGACCGGACAGATCGATCAGGAAATGGTACGGCACGTCCCACCAGTTGCGATCCGACGCGCCCCAGGACTGCAGCCCGCGCAGCTTCGCGGACGGATCATCTGCGGGTCGCAATGGCTCGGCACTGCCCACGTGATGCAGTGTCACGTGCGTGATGCGATGCGGAACGCGCAGGCGCAGCTCCGCACCCCCAGCGACGCTCGATTGTGCGACGACGGGCGGCAGTGACGCCACGGTCGCGATCTCGAGCGCGACCAGCCCCGTACCGAGCTCGCCTGGTCCATAGACGGCGACGACGGCAATGTGGTATCCGTTCCAGTTGAACGCGGCACCCTCGCGCACGGTGCGCTCCTCACTCACGCCGCCTTGCCTGAGCCGGAGCCGCACAGCGTCTGCAGGATCGGTATTCGCCGACGAGTCCACGCTCGTTGCAATCACGTGCAGCGTGATGTCGCGGAAGCGGAGGTCGTCGCCCGCCCGGAGGTTGCGCCGCGTTGCATCAGCGGCGTAGCCGAGTGGGGGTGTCGCTTCCCAGGCCGTGTGTGCTATGACGCCGGGCGGCAACGCGTGCTCGTATGGCGATGGCTCCGCCGTCTGCGGGCGCGCGGTGCAACCCGAAACTGGCACGGCCAGCAGCAATACGAAGGTCGCACGTCGTGCAGCGTTTCTCATGGCCTTACCAGTGCCCGTATCGCTGCATCGAGCTGGCTGTCCCTGCCCGAGAGGCCCTCGCCAAGTGGCCGCACCACCTGCACGTCAACCGGTCGTGGATACAGCTCCATGTCGTCGCCTGCTGCGCCGCGGATGCGAGAGCGCGGCATGCGCAACGTCGAGCCATCCACCAGCTGCAGGTTCCACGTATAGATGATCCAGCCTGCTGTCGGTTCACCGACGACCGGCCCGAGCTCCAGTGCGCGGTATCCCTCGGTGAAGTCCTCCGCATCCGACAGGCTGTTGAGGTCGATGACGAGTGCGGTAGGCGCCTCGAGCGAGCGCTGTCCGAGCATGCTGCGTGCGGGTGCAACCGGGAAGCCGCGGATCTCCATGGTGATATAGCCGCGACGTGCGAACACGTCGAGTGCATATGCGTTCACGAAGCCGCCGCGGTTACCGCGCAGGTCGATGACGACGCCGTCACGTCCGAAATTCTCCGCGTCGAGATCGACGATGAGCTGTTGCAGCGAAGGCCATCCCATGTCCGCCATGTGCACATAGCCGAGGCTGCCGTTGCTCATTTCGTGGACGTATGCCCGGTTGCGCTCGACCCACGCGCGATATCTGAGTCCCGCTTCCGCTGACGTGGATACCGGCTTGACTGCGACCGTGCGCGCGTTGCGTCCGTCAGCGGCTGCTGCCACGCGCAGCTCGACACGATCGCCGACACGACGCTCGAGCAGCCGGTCCACGCTTTCGCCTGCGCCCAGTGGCTGGCCGTCGATCGCGAGGATGTAGTCGCCCGCGCGCACGCCGCCGACTGCGGCCGGGGCGAGCGGGACCAGTGATGTCACACGATGCACGCCGGTTTCCAGCAGTGCCGGATCGAGGTCCACGCCGATCCGTCCCGTCTCGGCGCTTCCGTTCGATGGCGTGCTGTGCCCGAGGTGCGACGCGTTCAGCTCGCCGACCATGAGGTTCATCAGGCGGCCGAGTTCCTGACGCGTCTCCGCGCCCGCGACATACGGCGCGAAGCGCGCACGCACGGCCTGCCAGTCGTTGCCGTGCATCGCGGCGTCATAGAAGTGATCGCGCAGGTAGCTCCAGCCCTGGTCAAAGACCTCGAGCTTCTCACGATCGAAGTCCACGTCCAGCTCTGCCGTGAGGGCGACGGCCTTGCCGTTCTGACCGTCCGCCCCTACGGACTGGAGGCGACCGCGGTCGAGGTAGAAGAGCGTCCTGCTGTCCGGCGTGAAGTGCGGCAGCGACTTGAAGCCCGGCGTCGATGTGAGTTGTTTCGCGACCGGCCGCTCGGTGGCCAGGGGATCGAGCGACCACGAGTGGAGGTTCGTCTGTCCCTGCGCACTGGCCAGGAAGACGATGCTCCTGCCGTCCGGCGCAATCGTGAATGGACCGGCATCGACACCCACCGGCAGCAGCTCGAGCCGGCGGTGGATGCCGTCGAACTCGATGCGGACGGCGACCGGCGCCGCTGTCGTGTCGGCCGGCGCACGAGGTGTACCGGTGCGCTCGCCGCTCGCCGGTTGTTGCTCCTCGAACAGCGCGCGCCAGCGCGATTCGACGAACTCCGGTGTGCGCGGCACCAGATCGATGCGCGCGATCTGTCCGGTTTCCGTGCGATGCTGCGTATCGAAGTACAGCGCCGTGCCGTCCGGTGCCCAGGCAAGGCTGCTCGCGAACGAGTTCGCGAGCTGGCTGACCGCTCGCGCCGGTGCAGAGCCGTCCGCTGCGACGACGTGCACGTTCGTGAACATGCGCGCATCGCTCGCGAAGTAGGCGAGCCACTTCCCGTCCGGTGACCAGTCGAGCGGTCGCGCCATCGTGAACGGTGCCTTCCAGAGATGCCCTGTCGCGATCACGCGCTCGCGTCCGCCGTCCAGCTCATTCACGATCAGCTCGCGACCTGCGCGTACGTACGCGAGTCGCTTGCCGTCAGGCGAGAAGCGCGGCGTCGCGTGCTCGCCGGTGTCGGTGCCGATCGCGCGCTCCGTGCCGGCTGCGACGTCGTACACGTACACGCGCGGCGTGCCGCTGCGTCGCGAGGTGTAGGCGACGCGTCGCGAGTCAGGCGCCCATGTCACTTCCTCCTCGAGCGCCGGCGTCGAAGTGAGTTGTTGTGCGGGCGCGTTCCCGTCGGCTGGTGCTGCGAACACCTCGCCGCGCGCGATGAACGCGACCTTCCTGCCGTCGGGCGACAGCGCGAGGTAGGAGAAGCCGGATGTGAGGGCGAGGTGCTCGACCGAGGGGCCCTGTGCGGCGCCGCGCAGCGTGATCTGCAGCGGTCGCGGTTCTGCGCCGGGGGTCAGATCGAGGCGCCAGATGCCGAAGTCGCGCTCGAAGACCACGCTCGCGCCCCGATTGCCGAGCGACGGCCAGAGCACCCTGCCATCCGTGAACGCGGTCAACGGACGTGCATCGCCCGCGAGCGACCGGATCCAGAGGTTCTCCGCACCGCTGCGATCGGACATGAAGAGGAGTGAGCGACCGTCCGTCGTCCAGAGCGGCCAGAGATTCTTCGTGCCCGGCTCCGAGAGCCGCGTGTAGGAGCCGTCCGCTGGCCGCAGCACCCAGAGCTCCGCCTCGTCGATGTGACTGTGACCGTTGCGCCACCATTGCGAGAAGCCCATCCGTGCGCGGCCGCTCATGGCGATCATGCTGCCGTCGGGTGACGGCGCGGCGAAATACTCGGGTGTTGCCGGATCGCCGGACACGAGGACGGGCGTGCCGCCGCGCAGGCTCACCTTCTGCACGTCGGTCATGCCGCCGATGTCGCCTGCCGTCGTCGTGAAGTACAGCCACTGTCCATCCGGCGACCACGCGTCCAGCGATTCGGCAGCGTCGCTCCACGTCAGTCGCGTCACCGCGCCGGTCGCGAGTTCCATGACATGGAGATCGTCGCTGCCGCCGCGGTCGGAAACGAACGCCAGCCGGCTTCCGTCGGGCGAGTAGAGTGGCCGCGACTCCGTGGCCTCGTGGCTGATCAGCAGCCGTGCGACGCCGCCGTTCGCGGGTGCAGCCCATATGTCGCCGCCCGATACGAACGCGATCTCGGCGCCGTCGGGCGACAGCGCTGGCTGCGCGAGTGCACGGCGCGGCTCGATATTCGCCGGTACCTGCGCGCCGAGCGTGGCGGGCGAGAGGCTCGGGAGCAGGCCGGTGAGCAGTACTGTCAGCGCGAGGATGGGAAGCGGGCGCAGCGACACGCGATCCATGATCGTTCCGGGCTACGGGGGATTGTGGCCGAACGATGATATTGGTCGACCACGTGTCCATCGCAAGCACCCCGCGATGAGACTTGCGCCGCAACGCCCGCAGTCGCAGCTTTACTCACCTGCCACCACCGACGGGACGTGGCATTTCCCGTCACCGACTTCTCGAGCATTGCACTGTCGCGGCGAGCATTGATCGCTCGTATCGCTGCGCAGCCTGCGGTCGTGAACGCCAGCAACGATTGTCATGAAAACCGCACTGTTCCTTTTCGCGCTACTGACGGCCAGCGCACTCGAGCGCACGCTCCAGGCGCAGGACCCGACGCGTTTCGGTGGACCCGGCCGCATCACCGGTGTCGTCGTCGATGGCGAATCGCCACTGCAGAACGTTGCGATCACGCTGCGCAGTGCTGCGGATTCCGCCGTCATCACCGGCATCATGACGGACGCGACGGGCAGGTTCGTACTCGAAGCGTTGCCGTTGGGCGAGTACCGCATCCGTGTCAGCTACATCGGCTACCTTCCGCGCGAGAGTGAAACGATCGCGCTGACTGCCGCGGAAAGCGCCGTGGACCTGGGCAGCATTCAGCTCGAGGTCAGTGCCGTCGCGCTCGATGCCGTGGTCGCGGAGGCCGAGCGCTCGGGCGTCATCATCGAAGCGGATCGCACGACGTACGCAACCGAAGCGATGCCCGTCGCGGAGACCGGCACCGGGGTGGACGTGCTGCGCGCCGTGCCGGAGCTGGAGGTCGACGTAGACAACAACGTGAAGCTGCGCGGCAACCGGCCGGCCGCTATTCACATCAATGGCAGGCCGGCGCCGCTGCGCGGTGAGCAGCTCGCCAACTTCCTCGAGCAGTTGCCAGGCAACCGCATCGCGCGCGTGGAGGTAATGCCGAACCCGTCCGCGCGTCACGATCCCGAGGGCATGGGCGGCATCGTCAACATCGTGCTCAAGGACCAGCTGGACCTGGGCCTGAGCGGCAGCCTTTCCGCGAACGCGTCCACACGCAACCGTCAGTTCCTGAACGGCCGGCTCAACTACCAGCGCGGCCCGCTGACGGTTTTCGCGGGCGCTGGCGCCAACCGGTACGAAAGCGAGCAGACGTCGTATGACCGTCGTGAAAATCTCATCGCCGACCCCATCACCATCGTCGAGCAGAACGCCGCGAGCGACAATCGCTCGCACGGCTGGAACCTCGACTGGACGGCGGAGCTGAAGGTCGGCGAGAAGGCGACGCTCTGGTCCAATGCATGGATGTTCAACGGCGGTGGCAGCGGAGGCGGCGTCACCGGCTACGACATCTCGGGCGCGGGCGTCGCGCAGGAACGCTACGATCGCGCGTCGGACCAGAGTCAGAGCTGGCACAACTACAACATCGGCGCTGGATTCAAGCAGGTGTTCGAACAGCAGAAGCGCGAGTTGACGATCGATGGACGCTGGACGAACGGCGGACACGAGAGCGACATCCTGCTGACGCGCCACATGGTGCTGCAGAACGGCGCACCGGTGGACGTGCCCGACGAGATCACGGACAACGAACAGGATGTCGGCGACGGTCAGCTTTCGCTCCAGGCCGACTACTTCGCGCCGTTTGCCGGCGGTCGCATCGACCTCGGCTACAAGGCGTGGCGCCGCACGCAGAACGGCGACAACCTGCTGCAGATCTTTGCATCACCCGATGACGACACGCCAGCGTCGCGTGTCACGTCCGGCTTCGATTTCGAGGAGATCTTTCACTCGCTCTACTGGACGTGGGCGCGCACGTTCGGCCGCTTCGGCATCCAGGGCGGACTGCGCGCCGAGCGCGCCGAGACGGAGTTCCGCTCACTCGTGACCGGTGAGGAGTACGAAAGGCCGTACAACACGCTGTTTCCGAGCGCGAACCTGTCGTGGACGCCGAAGCCCGGTCGCACGGTCCGCCTGCTCTATGCCAGGCGCATCAGCCGGCCGCATCCGTACTATCTCGATCCTGCCGTACCGGTGACGGACCCGCTGAACCGCTATACCGGCAACCCGGACCTGCGGCCCAGCCCCACGCAGTCGATCACGCTCGATGGCAGCATCACCGGCAGGTACGGCACGTTGCGCGTGGCGCCGTACTACCGCTACTCGACCGACGTGTGGGAGCGTATCCGGACGGTGGACGAGGACGGCATCGCGACCACGCGCTGGGAGAACGCGGCATCGAGCAAGGCCTACGGCTCGAGCTTCACGATCTCGCTGCCGCCATCGGGACGGCTGACCGGATCGACGTCGTTCAGCGTGTACCGCGACGAGCGCGACGGCACCAACATCGCCGGCCAGCAACGGCGCGCGGCACTCATGTGGTCGCTCGGCGGCAACGTGGGCGTGAAGATCCGTGAATCACTGACGTCGCAGATGTACGCGAACTACTTCCCGCAGCAGTCGATCCTGCAGGGACGGGCGTCCGGTTACCTCTTCACGTCGTTCTCGCTGCGCCAGCAGATCCTCGATCGCAAGGGCAGCATCTCCGTGAGCGTGAACGACCCGTTCGAGCTCTTCAACTTCGACAGTTCCACGCGCGACGCGACGCACGTGCAGGTCAGCCGTTCGAGCTTCACGTCTCGCATGGTGACGGTCGGGATCACGGACATCTGCGTCAGGCCCCCGCAGCAGCAGAGCCGCAGGTCAGGGCCGGAGGAACAGCAGGGGGAAACGATCCGGGTGCGGTAGGCCGGGTTCTCGTCCGGCCATCAGCGCATCCGTTGGTGCACTGACCGGCTGGCCGGGACCCGGGGAAGGGCGGCGCGTTCCGCGCCGCCCCGCGGGACTCAGCTCCGGATTACCGCGCCGATACCCTGGATCCGGTAAACGGTCGTTGCCGGGTAGACAGCCGTGGAGTCGAACGGCTCACCCAGCTCTTCCGCACGATGTGCAGCCGCGGCGAACGTCTGTTCCGGCGTGCGCTCGAGCTCCTCGACGACGCCTTCCACGACAGCAGTCTTCCCACGCGCGCTGAGCGGGAAGATGATCACGTCATCCTCGACCTTGACCTGGATCTCGTCGCCGGCCGCGGTCGCAAGGTCCATCCAGCAGCCCTTCTCCGCGCAGACCTCGGTCACCGTGCCCTCGATCAGCACGCGCTCACCGACATACTGGTCCGGAGCGGCGAGGATCGCCGCGACGTCCGTGACCTCGGTGAGCGTGAGCGGCTCACCGTAGGGGTCGCCCTCGAAAGCGGGCGTTGCGTCTTCGACGGCGGGCGCTGGCGACGAGCACGCCGCGAAAGTGAGCGCCGCCACGGCGGCCGTGAGGATCGGCTTCATGAGATTCCTTATTCAGAGCGGGATCGCTTCGGGACGGCGAATACTACCCGCCCGCAATCCCACGCTGCAACTAGCCGCTCCGGGTCCTTCGGCCGGACGCGGGGAGGCGCAGCATGGACGTGCCCTACGGAACCTCGATCAACGACCCGAACAGCAGCGCATTCAGGAACAGGCGGTTCGTTCCCAGCCAGTAGCCCCGGAAATTCGGGTTGTCGATCAGCAGCACCACGCTGCC
The DNA here is from genome assembly GCA_964384585.1 of uncultured Gemmatimonadaceae bacterium. Classification (GTDB taxonomy): domain Bacteria; phylum Gemmatimonadota; class Gemmatimonadetes; order Longimicrobiales; family RSA9; genus DASTYK01. The sequence goes on from CAYLME010000070.1 coordinate 8,762, forward strand.
GCGTCCGAGCTGATCGAAGATGACGGAAGATGAGCCGCGCAGCCGCTCCAGGTTCTCATCGGAGATGTATCCGCTCATGTGCGGCTCCGCCGTAAGCTGTGCGACCGTGCTGTAGCGGTTCGCGCTCGACTCGAAGAACAGCGTGTGATCGCGCCAGACGGCGAGGCGTCGATCGAAATACCCGAATGCGAGCGGGTGGGTAGTGTCCAGGTCGGCCTGCCAGATGGATCCGCCGATCTGCTGCGCGCCCTGGACCTCGACCGCGTCGGCATAGTCGCGACGCGTACGCGCGCTGTCGCTCGCCTCCTCGTCCACCAGCGTGGTGTTCGGCGCCAGCCCGTTGCGCACGGCCCACCGTGTGGCCGTGCGGGTAGCGACCAGCGTGCCGCCGGCACGGATCCAGCGACGTAATGCCTCGAGGCGCTCGCCTTCGATGTAATCGTGATTGCCCGACACGAGAACGAGGACGTCGTAGCTGCTCAGATCGACCCGAGCCCAGTCATCCGGGTCCACCTTCGCCATCGGGATCGCCATCTTCGTATCGAGCAGATGCCAGAGCTGGCCGGCTTCATTGGCCGACAGGCCCTCACCGATCGGCATCAGGATGCGCGGCAACGTGACCGGGCGGAAACGCCGGCTGCCGAGGTCGGGACCCGCCGCGACGTACCCGCTCGAGACGGCCTGGAAGCGCACACCGGCATCCGTGGCGGCCGCGCGCACGAGGTCGTGCAGCGCGACCGCGTCCACTGTCTGCCGCTCGACGGGTACCACGATCGAACCGCGCGGGTACGTCCGTTCCCCCTCGTTCGTGACAAGCCTGAACGGTTCGAATGCGACGTCCGCGCGCACGTTCTGCGCGAGCAGCCGGTAGAGCGCGCGTGGCGCGTAGTAGTCGCTCCAGTCCAGCACGTAGGCATAGCTGGCGCGGGGTACGGTGCCCGCACCGACAGCCTCGGGCACCGCGATGACCTGTGTACCAGCATCGACGCGGCCCCGCAGCTCGCCGTCGGGCATGCCGTAGGCCAGGCTGATCGTCCATGTCGATGCATCGTAGAACAGGCTGTCGGCGTACTCGCTGGTACGCTCGAAGATCGTGCGTACCATGCGGTACATCGGCTGGCGGGTCGGCACGACCCACGCCGTGCCGGGTGCGAACGTGTAGCCGTTCGCGCGCACTTCATTCGCCAGCGTGTAGACCTGGATCCGGTGACGCAGAAGCAGGTCGAGGAACTCGCGATTGCGCGATGCGTCGTGCGGATGGCCGAAGACGTAAGCGTTGACGGGGAAGTCCCGGGCCTCGGCCAGTGCCGACTCGAAGAAGCGGCGCTGATAGTCGTGCATGCGCGCGCGCTGCTCGACTGCCGCCTGCACCGTCGCGAGACTGGTGCGCACGTGGTTGCGGATCGTGAACGCGAACGTCAGCTCGCCGTGGTGGCTGCTCTGTTGCACGTGCCCGCGCGAGCTGGCCTGTTCGAAGACGAGTCCCAGCCCGCCCAGGAACTTCGGATACGTCGAGCCGTAGCCGGGATAGGTGTTGTCGTAGACTTCCTTCGTGAAGTAGAACGAGCCGATCCCGTCCAGTGCGGCCGCCCAGTAACGCGCGAAGTCGAGCGTGATGTCCGTGTAGATCTCTTCCGGCAGGAGCGGGTTCCAGGAGCCGTGCGGTTCACTGGGCTCGAAGAAGTAACTGCTGCTCGTGCCCATCTCGTGGTAGTCCGTGACGACGTTGGGTCGCCACGCATGGTGGAACTCGATGCGGGCGCGGCTCTCCGGGTTCTCCAGCGGCAGCCAGTCGCGGTTCAGGTCGAACCAGTAGTGGTTCGTGCGGCCGCCCGGCCATACCTCGTTGTGCTCCCGGTCGGCCGGATCGGCAACGGGCGGCTCCGCGCGATGCATGTTCGCCCAGTGCGTGTGCCGGTCGCGACCATCCGGGTTGAGCGACGGCTCGACGTGGTACACGCCCTCTCGCAGGTAGCGCTGGACCTCCGGCGACTGCCCCGCCACCAGCCAGTATGCGGTCAGCATGGCCGCCTCCGCGGACGACGGCTCATTGCCATGCACGTTGTAGCCGAGGTGCACGATGGCCGGGCGGTCGCCGGGCCCCGGATCCGGCTGCGTCGGATCGATGGCGCGCAGGTGCGCCTGTCGGATCTCTTCCAGGCGCGCATGATTCTCGGGCGACGTCACGGTCAGCACCGGCATCGCACGCTGCTCGTACGTGGTACCGATCGACTGGTAGGTGGCGCGCGGCGATACACGCGCCAGCTCCTGCATGTACGCGACGATGCGATCGTGCCGCGTGTGCCAGTCGCCGATGTCGTAGCCGAGGAATTCCGCAGGACTCGGAACCGACGGATCGAAGGTCTCGCCGGCCGGGAAGTAGTAGTCGTTCTGCGCGTGAACCGGCGCCGCACTGCACAGCAGGGCAGCGCTCAGGAGTACGCGGGTGTGCAGGTGCCGCAGTCGCATCATCGCTTGCCCCTCGGGGTTGGATCAGGGCGGGATCATAGGCCCGGCCGCCCGTGCGCGGAAGGGAAAGCAGGGATTTGCCCGGGGCTGCAGCCGCCGCGACGCTTCGATCCGCTCAATGGGGCGCGAGCCGTTGCCGGTCCGCCTGCGCCTGGCGAGCCGCACCCATCGTGGCCACGCTCGCGGAAGCGCCCATGGTGCGTCGCCATACGGGCATCTGCATGTGCTCGGTGCCCGATCTCAGCTGTCGGGCGTTGCTGCCATCGGCATCGGCAACGAACACGGCGTTGGTGCCCGTCGGGCGGCCCACGAACAGCACACGCGCGTCTGGATCGACGCTGAGACCGGCGGCAACGATGCCCGAAACCTCTCCCGTGAAGCGGCGCGTCGCGCCATCCGCCAGGCTCATGGAATACAGCGACTCGGCGGCGCCCTGGAGTCCGTTGAAGAGGATGGTCCTGCCGTCCGGCAGCCATGCCGCGGTTATCGCAATGATCGAATCCGGCGTGGCCGCGACGATCTCACCAGACTGCGCCTCGAGAATGAGGAGTTGCTGTGGTGAGTATGCGACGACGGCAATGTAATCACCGTCGGGAGACCACACGGGGAAATCGATGCCGCGGGGAAGCTGTGCGATCTCGCGCAGCTCGCGGGTCGCAACGGCATAGCTGTTCAGTGCGTGTTCGGAGCGCACGAACGCGACCTCGGCGCCGTCCGGTGACCAGGCAGGATGCTGATCCAGTTCGCTCGTGGTGTTCGGGACGAAATCCAGAGGCGCCAACGTAGCCGCATCGAGCAGCACGACATCGATCTGCTCGACTCCGTCGGCGCACGAGCCGTACTGGACCGCGATCAAGTCTCCGGAAGGTGACCACTGGGAGTTTCCGACGGAGCTCGGCCCGATCAGCACCTGCTGCACGCTGCCGTCCAGCCCCACGCGCCAGGTCTCGCACTGATCGCCGATCCAGCGGTCGACGAGCAGAAAGTGGCCATCGGGCGACCAGTCGCGCGGTATGTCCCAGCCACCCTGCGAGAGGGTGTGCTCGGCGCCGTGCTCGTCGAGGTACAGCACGTCCTGGCGCTCCTGCGAGAAGAAGCGCGCGTAGGCGAACTGGCCGACGCAGTCGACGGCAAGGCTGACCTCAGCCGCCTGCCCGGCCAACGTCACGGAGATCTCGTCCGGCACGGCGACACAGTGTTCGGCGAGGCCGGCCACGCGGACCAGGTAGCTACCTGCACCCAGCTCATCGAGAACCACGGTATCGCCCGGATCGGCGGGAACGGAGCGCCGGCTGCCGGACGCCTGGTTCGTGACTTCGACGATCACGCCGTCGCCATCCGAGCTGTTTCCGCTCTGGGTCACAGCAACTCGCAGTTCAGCAGTCGCGGGGGTGGTCGGCGAGTCGCCGCAGGCGACTGGTGCGAGTGCGGCCGCGAGACAGAGGAAACGGATCACAAGGCCGCCGCAGGTCGAATGAACTACCGGGAGATTGCGCGTCATGGCGAGTCGAGTTGTCGGTATGGAGGCCGGTCTGGCGCGGGAGTGTCGCGGATGCGAAACCCACCCCAGTATTGGCCCCAGGCGGACGGCAGCGCAACCATCGGGAGCATGTGTCGGCTATCAGCCTGACCACGCCGGACGCAAAAAACCCGGCAGCTACGTGCTGCCGGGTTCTGCGTTTCCAATCGGGACGGCGGGATTTGAACCCGCGACCCCCTGAACCCCATTCAGGTGCGCTACCGGGCTGCGCTACGTCCCGAGACAGACATTCAAGCTAACCCGGCACATCGCCCCGTTCAATCCCGGCGGTCTTGACGCGCTGCCGCCCGCGGAAACATCGTGCGGAACACTCCTTCGTTACGGACCACCGATGATCAGGCCTTTTCACCGCGCACGTCGGCGCCTCGGCCGCGTCGCCTCGGCGCTCACACTGCTGCTCGCGCTCGGACCCATGACCACGTACGCCCAGGAGCAGTTCCGTCAGAACCGCGCGGACGTTTCGGGCCGCAGCGGTGCTGTCGTTGCCGGTCACCCGCTCGCGGCAGCGGCCGGCTACGAGGTCCTGCGGCGTGGCGGCAATGCAGTGGACGCTGCGGTCACGATGGCGGGCGTGCTCGCCGTCGTGCGGCCGCACATGAACGGTGTCGGCGGTGATGCGTTCGCGCTGTTCTACGACGCGCGGTCGAGACGTGTCACGGGGCTGAACGGCAGCGGTCGCTCCGGTGCACTCGCCACGCCCGACCTGTTCGCGGAGCGCGGACTGGACGAGATGCCCGACGACGGCGCCCTCACCATCACCGTGCCGGGCGCCGTCTCCGCATGGGCTGCAGCGCTCGAGCGCCACGGCACGATCAGCCTCGCCGAGGCGCTCGCGCCGGCGATCGACCTGGCCGAGAACGGGTGGGTCGTGACCGCGACGCTGCAGCGCGACATCGCGGATGCCGTGCTGCGGCTGAACGATGCGGGCAGGGCGATCTTCGCTCCCGGCGGCGAGCTTGCCGCGGTCGGCGCCGTGCTGCGCAATCCTGCACTCGCGCGCACGCTGCGTGCGATCGCCGAAGGTGGTGCCGACGCGTTCTACCGCGGCGAGATCGCCGAACGGCTCGCGCGCTTCGTGGAGGCGGAGGGTGGCTACCTGCGCGCCGAGGACTTTCACGAGCACACGGCAGACTGGGTCGACCCGCTGTCGGTCGAGCTTGCAGGCGGGCGACGTGCATGGGCGATGCCGCCGAACAGCCAGGGCTTCGTACAGCTCGAGCAGCTCGTCATGAGCGAGCGCTACGACCTCGCGCAGATGCAGCACAACTCGGCCGCGTACCTGCACACGCTGATCGAAATCAAGAAGCTCGCGTTCGCGGATCGCGACCGCTGGCTGGCGGATCCCGCGTTCGCGCCGGCGCCGCTCGACCGTCTGCTGGACCGCGAGTACCTGCAGCGTCGTGCGACGCTGGTCGGCAGCCGTGCAGCCGAGCGCGTGCCTGCCGGCGTCGGTTCGCAGATGCAGGCGACACCGCAGAGCGGTGATGGCGATACGGTGTATCTCATGGCGGTTGACACGAACGGCAACGCGGTGAGCTGGATCCAGAGCCTGTTCGCAACCTTCGGCTCGGGGCTCGTCGAGCCGCAGACCGGTGTGGTGCTGCAGAACCGCGGTGCCGGCTTCACGCTCGATGCGGAGCACCCCAATGCAATTGCGCCGGGCAAGCGGCCGTTCCACACGCTGACGCCACTGCTCGTGACGGACGGCAGCAACCAGCTGCGTCTCACCATTGGCACGCCCGGCGGCCACGGTCAGTCGCAATTCCTCACGCAGGTCTACCACAACATCTTCACGTTCGGCATGTCGCCGCAGCAGGCGGTCGAAGCGCCGCGCTACATCCACGACAGCGGGCTGCGCGTGCAGCTCGAGGATGGCGTACGCAACGAGGTCGTTGATGCACTCGGCGCAATGGGCCACGACATAACCAGGCGTGCAGGCTGGAGTGCGACGTTCGGTGGTGTCCAGCTCATCCTGATCGATCCTGCGTCGGGAACGCGACGCACGGGCGCGGATCCGCGGCGCGAGGCCTACGGCCTGGCGTGGTGACTCTTGACGCGGACCCGATGGCGGGGGATCGTATGGCACCTCGGAAGGGAGGCGCCGATGAGCGCAGGCACATCCCGGTAACGGCGGGGCGGACGTGAGCACCTACCGCCTCGAGCGCCGGCAGGTCGTATCGCGGCCCGTCAGGGACGCGTTCGCGTTCTACCAGGAGCCGCGCAACCTGTGCCGCATCACGCCCAGGTGGCTGCAGTTCCGGATGATGGCAGGCGAAGCGCTGACGATGCGGCGCGGGCTGCGGATACACTACCGGATCCGACCCCTCGGCGTGCCGCAGCGCTGGACGTCGGAGGTCACGGAGTACGATCCACCGTATCGCTTCGTGGACGAGCAGGTGCGTGGACCGTATCGGAAGTGGCGTCACGTGCACGAATTCCGGGAGGTAGGTGACGCAACGGAGATCGTGGACGTCGTAGAGTATGAAATGCCCTTCGGGTGGCTGGGCCGGCTGGCGCACGCAGTGATCGTCGGCCGACAACTGCGCAGTATCTTCGACTATCGCGAACGCGCGGTCGCGGAGCTGATGCGCTGACGTAACTTTCACGGGAAGAAATCGATGCTGAAGAAGCTGCTGATCATTGGAACGCTGCTCGTCCTGCCCGCTTCGGCCCACGCACAGATCGCGTGGGACACGCCGCTGCTGGTTGCACCGCGCGACATGCCGGGCTTCGGCCTCTTCGTCGCCGACGTCTATGGCGGCGATATCGGCGTGATCGGGACGTGGCGTGCGCCGCAGTGGAATTTCGGTCTGCGCGCGGGTATCGCAGAGGCGCATGATGCGGATGTCGGCGTGCTGCTGGGCCTCGACTTCGAGGGCACGATCACGCGCGCGTCGAACGAGTTCCCGCTCGATGTGGACTGGGTGACCGGCGCCGGAATCGGCGTGTCCGATGGCGCGGCGGTGAGCATACCGCTCGGCCTGATCGCGGGTCACACGTTCCGCGCCGAGGGCGCCATGTTCACGCCGTACGTGTCGCCGCGTGTCGTGCTGGACCTGCTGTTCGGCGGCGATGGCCCCGAAGACGACACGGACGCGAACCTCGATCTGGCCGTTGATATCGGGCTCGACCTCCGGCTGTCGCCCGATTTCATGATCCGCTTCGGTGGTACGCTGGGCGATCGCGAAGGCGTCGCGATCGGCGTCGTCTTCTAGCGAACCTCCCGGTCGAGTGCAGGCGTGAGAAAGCGGGTGCGGCCTTCTGGCGGCACCCGCTTCCACATCGTCCTGCGTCAGAACGCGCGTACTGCCTCGGCGCGCTAGTCCTTCGCCGTCCCGGTCACCGCGTCGTCCGCGTGCTGCGAGATCGTGCCGGCCAGGCCCTCGACCGTAGTTCCATAGCCGTGTACCGGCTGCAGCAGCAGCGTGAGCCGCCGCGTCGCGCCGTTGGCGACGAACCGTACATCGCGGCGGACTTCAGGCCTCGCGCCGCTCAACACTTCGCCGATCTCTCCGACCACCGCATCACGATCGTCCTCGTGGATGTAATCAACGATCGACCTGCCGACCGGACCGGCTGCGGCAGGCCCGAGCAGGCGCGTCCACGCCGGGTTCACGAAGGTGATGTGCAGCGTCCGGTCGATGCGGATGACGACGTCCCTGAGCGCCTGCGAGGCGGCGCGGAAGCGCGCCTCGCTCTCCTCGAGCGCCGCCCGTCCCTCGCGTTCGCGCGCGCGCACTTCTTCGCGCAGCTGGCGTGCGTTCAGTGCGACGTCCACCATTCGCTGCCGCTCGAGCACCAGCTCGCGCAGGTTCGCGTTCAGCAGGCCGGCGGGCATGTGATCGTGCCAGTAGCCATCGACCCGTGTACCGAGCAGGTCCGGATCGATCGTGGCCACGGGATCCAGGATGCCCAGCAGGCGCGTCGTGGGATAGCGCTCACGAACGGCATGCACGAGGTCTCGTCCGGCGGGCGTCGTCACATCGATCGCGACGACGTCGTACTCGCTGGTCAGCGGGAAGAGACCATCGAGCACGTCCTCGCGTACGCTGAACCCGAGTTGCTCGAGCTGTGCCGCCATGCGACGTCGCCGCGACTGGTCCTGCATCAGTACGCAGGCAGTGCGCACGCGCCGTCCGTCTTCCTCGCCGGCGCCCGCCTCGATATAGCCCGCGCGTGACCGTGCGATCGCGTCAGCGATCGATTGTCCGCCGCGCAACTCCTCGAGAGAGCGGCCATGGATCCGCACACGATCGCCACCCGCGGCGCGCGCCTCCTGCAACGCCTGCTCCGCCCGGCGGATGAGCGCGTCCGCATCATCGACGTCGTGACGGTAGGCGGCGATGCCGGCGCTCACGGTCGGCAGCGGATACTCGCTGGCCGCGCCGCGCAGCTTCTCCTGCGTGCGGCCCGCGAAGATCAGTGCGCCTTCCTCATCGGCACCGCCGAGGATGCAGAG
>CAYLME010000071.1:0-9275 GCA_964384585.1 uncultured Gemmatimonadaceae bacterium
GGCGGTGAGGGACCTGCGGTGCCGTAGCTGAAGCAACGAGCTGGATAATCTGACGGATCACATCGTTGCGGCGCGGCGGCACAGACACTCTGATCGCCGACTACGCCTGATCAGGTGCCTGGGACTTCCTGATTCCCAGCTCCTCCGCAATCTCCTGCATCGCCGTGATGACGTTCGCAATGTGCTGATCGAGATCGATGCCGAGCAACTCCGCACCGCGACGCACGTCCTCACGATCGACGCCCGCCGCGAACGCCTTGTCCTTCATCTTCTTCTTCACCGACTTGGGTGTCAGGTCATCGATGCCGGTCGGTCGCACCAGTGCGGTCGCGTTGATCAGGCCGGTCAGTTCATCACACGCGACGAGCACGCGATCGAGATCTGACTCCGGCTGCACATTGGTGAAGTCAGAACGATGCGCGAGGATCGCCTGCAGGACGTCTTCCGGGTATCCACGCGAGCGCAGCTCGTCCACGGCGCGGAGCGGATGCTCGTCGGGGTACTTCTCCCAGTCGAGATCGTGCAGAAGACCTGCGAGCCCCCATGTCTCCTCGTCGGCGCCCATCTCGCGCGCGTATTGCCGCACGGCGGCCTCGACGGCTTTCATGTGGTTGACCAGCCCTTCGTTGTCCACCCACTCGTGGAGCAGGGCGAGGGCGTCTTCGCGTGTCGGCATTGCGGACCTCGGGTTGGTGTGCATGACCGTGGTGATCATGCGCGCTGCACGGTCGACGCGCAACGTGCTCCGCCGCGCCTTTCAGGAGATATCCAGCTTGTACCCGATGTGGGTCGCCACGAAGCCGAGTCGCTCGTAGAAGCGGTGCGCGTCCGTGCGCGACGCATCCGTCGTCAGCTGGACGAGAACGGCGCCCGCTGCCCTGGCGCGATCGATGGCTTCGTTCACGAGCAGCTCACCGATGCGCCGACCTCGGTGGGCCGAGGACACACGCACGCCCTCGATGAAAGCGCGCGTGGCTCCCGCGCGGCTCAGGCCGGGCACGACCGTGAGTTGCAGGCATCCGACCACCAACCCATCCAGTTCCGCGACGAGCACGCAATTGCCGCGCTGCGCGAGGATCGCATTGAATGCCGCGACGTACGCATCCGCCACCGGATCAGACGGATATTCGCGCGTCGCACCCAGCGGATCGTCCGCAAGCAGCTCGACGATGCGGGGCAGGTCCGCACGACGTGCAGTCCGAAGGGCGGGTCTCGCCTCGTCAGACATCGAGGTCAACGCTCCAGGTTGCAGGTCATCGTGCAGGGAAGCCATGCCGGGAGATCACACGACCTCACGTGCGTCCGGCGACTGCACCATGCGCTCGCCCTCGCTCAGCGCGGCGCGGTACTCCTCATCGCCGAGCACGGCCGTGATCGGCCGCGGCGGCTCCGGGCTGCTGTCCCGTGGTGCGATCTCGCGGTGCAGCCACAGGACATCGTGCCACGCTCCGGCCTTGAACCCGATCTTTTCGAACACACCGATGCGTGTGAAACCAAGCTTCGCGTGGAGCGCGACACTCGCCGGATTCGGCAGCGTTATACCTGCATACGCGTTGCGGAACCCCTGCAATCGAAGCACGGCCAGCAGCGACGTGTAGAGCGCCGCACCGATGCCGCGCCGATGACAGTCCGTACGCACGTACGCGGATACCTCGACCGACCACTGGTACGCCGCCCGCTCGCGATGCTTTGAGGCGTATGCGTAGCCGAGCACCTCCGCTCCGGACAGGCACACCAGCCAGGGCGTCAATGCCAGCGCCGCCGACACTCTGGCGTACATTTCATCCGCCGCCGGCGGCACCAGCTCGAACGAGATCGCCGAATCGACCACAGCCGGCGCATAGATCGCCGCAATCGCAGCGGCGTCGGCGCGCGTCGCAAGCCGGATCTCTGTCATAGTGGTCCGTGCTCCTCAGGTGCCGAGAATCAGACACGTGGTGGTCGCGTGAGCGTACAGCCGGCCATCGGCGTCCGTAACGCGTCCCTCCGCCGTCGCCGTCGTTCTCCCGCGATGGATCAGCCGTCCCTCGCAGCGCAGCTCGCCGCTGTCGGGACTGAGCGGGCGGACGTAGTTCACCTTGATTTCCAGGGTCGTATAACCGACTCCGGCGGGAAGCGTCGTGTGCACGGCGCATCCCATGGCCGAATCGAGCAGTGTGGCAGCCACCCCGCCGTGAACGAGACCGATCGGATTGTAGTGGTATTCGGCTGGCTCGCACACGAACACGGCGCGGCCTTCCGCTACTACCGTCGGGTGGAAGTTCATCAGAATCGCGATCGGTGGCGGCGGCAGCTCACCGGCGATCATCTTCTGCAGATATTCCAGGCCGGACAGCTCCCGGCCCGTGTGTGCCAGGGCCAGCGGATCGGCCCAGGAGATCGTGCGTGTTCGCTGCTGCATGGGTTTCCGGTGATGGGGAGAGCGCTGCCGGGCGATCGATCGTCAGGCAGCGCGGCACGCGGTCGTGAACGGCCGGCGACGGAACAGGGCACCTAGCGTGTCAGAATCGGCAGGTATGCCTGCCACGGACCGACGTCCGCGCGATAGCGTTTCGCCATGACGCGTGCGATCTGGCCGAGATGACCGAGATCGTGTGCGACCCACGTCCGAGCAGGTGATGCAGCGTGACCGGCCCGAGCGCGGGATGCTCTCCCTGCAGCGCCAGCTGCCCATCGGCGACGTTCCAGCTCCGCAGCGTCTCGAGATTGGTACGACGCAGCGCCTCGAACTCGTCGAGGAGCATTTCGATGCTCTTGCCCGCGCTTTCGGTCCGGTGCGCGAACCGGTCGAACGCGTCGAACCGGCGGTCCTCACCCTGCGCGAGGATGATGCGGGCGCGCGTGATCCAGTCGACGCGTTCTCCGTGGATCAGGTGAGCCACGTTCTCGAACGGGCTGAACGTGTCCGGCCCCTCGTCGCACGAGATCCACGCGTCAGGCAGCCCCTGCAGCAGCGCTCGCAGAACGGATGGCGTGCGTTGCAGTACCGCCGTCGCTTCTTCGATGTCGAACGTCATGATCTGTCGATGCAGGAATCCACTCCAGCGGCTGCGCGCCGGCATCGCCGCAATCGGGCGCCGACCTCATCCCTATTGTAGCAGACACACACCGCTGTGCCAGATAACATCCGCATCGACAGTGGAGCGATGCGCTGGATCATGAGTGAATTCGACGTGTGTGAGTGCATTCCGTCCAGTGCCATCCCGATCAGCGTTGCATGGCGACGCCGTGTGTCGCAAGCCAGACGGTGTGCCCGCCGCATTCCGGATCGGTATCGACGAATGCGACGAGCGTGAAGCCGTTGCTGACCAGCAGCTGCTCGTATTCGGATGCGTCCAGGCTCGCGTGGTAGAGCGGCTCGCCGCAGTACGCGCCGATCGCCTCGCCCTCACTGGGGCCGCTCGTGAACATCAGCGGTGCGCCGTCGCGGGCATGCGCCGTGAAGCGGGCGAACATCCCGCGCTGGTCATCGACACCCAGGTGAAACATGCTGTCCCAGGCGAGGATCCCGTCGAAGCGGCGGTCCAGCGCCAATTCGCGCATGTCCGAGACCACCCATTCCGACGCCGGAAACCGGGCGCGACAGACGTCGATCATGGATGGCGCGGCGTCGACACCGACGACGTCGAACCCGCGTTCGATGACGTAGGCGGCGATCGGTTCGCCCATACCGCACCCGACGTCGAGCACCGTGCCGCCCGGAGTAACATGCTCCAGGAATCGGTTCAGCCAGGCACGCTCCTGCAGTGAGCGACCACGATCCCGGTCGTATGCGCGGACATGTCGCTCGTACAGGTCGATGACGGAATCCTTGCACATCTTCGATGACGCCTTTGCAGTGGGCGATTACGGTGGCACCGTGAGCAATGGTCCCGGCGCGACCCGCGGCTTGCTCAATCCTCCGGCAGCAGCCGTGGATTCCAGACCACCTCCCAGAGGTGGCCATCGGGATCCGTGAAATAACCCGCGTACCCGCCCCAGAATGTCTGCTGCGCGCTCTTCACGATGGTTGCGCCGGCTCGTTCGGCCTCGAGCATGACGCGATCGACTTCATCACGTGTCCGGACGTTGTGGCCAAGGCTGAACTCCAGCGACGACGTCGCGTTCGCCTGGATTCCGGTGTCGTGCGCCAGCGACCGGCGCGGCCAGACGGCGAGCTTCGAGCCGCCATCCAGATCGAAGAATGCCACGCTACCATGCTCGAGCTCGGCTCCGATAATCCCCTCTGTCGGAAACCCGAGCGCCCGGTAGAACGCCACGGATCGCTCGAGATCGTCCACGGCGAGTGTGATTACCGTTATCCGCGGTTTCATGCTTCAGCAGTTCGGTGCGATGGTCGGCGACAGGTCGCAACGTCGGTGTCGAACCTGGGCACGGTGTGCCAGCTGCTTCAACGCGCCCACTACTCGTAGCGCAGAATCGGACTGATGTCGGGCTCGACGAACTCCGCACGCGCGTCGGAGGAAAACAGAAGCTCGGCCGAGTAGTGGGACAGCATGATCCGGCTGTCCAGCAGTTCCGGATTGCCGTCGATGAACTCGTCAGCGGATGCCGACGTTGGCGTGCGCTCCATGAAGTGACGCACGGCCAGGATCCACGCCTGGGTGATGGTAGCGTGATACTTCGAGGCGGGCACGCCATGCCGCTGGAGAAAGCTCTGCAGAGTGTCGCGCATGCGGATGGTCGCCATGTCCGGATCCGCATCCACCAGGTACACGTAGGCTGCCCGGACGTGCGCACGGTGATCGAACTGTGAAGGCATGAGCGACCCGCGCTCGAGCTCCGTGATGAAATGTCGATCAGCGGCAGAAGCAGCATGAGCCATGATCACCTCCAGCAAGAGTCCCACCTGCGCTTGTGTGCGCTCCGGGTGACATGCGCGAGCCTGCTCAGGGCTCGCAACAGCTGGACAGAAACGCGGCCGCTACGTCCGAGATGCCGACGATCTTGTCCGTTGCCTGACGATAGAACTTGAAATTGAGCTCTGTTTCGGGCCGACCGTCGTTCCAGTCGGCGAAAGGTTTGAGCTCGGCACGCCCGAGCAGCTTCACCGCATCGGCCGTTCGCGTCACGTGAATCGAGACGCGCGGAGTCTGGCGTTCGGGGCCCGGCCGTTTCGGCGCCGCCTCCGCCGAGACCACGATGCCCCTGGCGATCAGACCACTGCCGCCGTGGTTCTCGCTGGAGAAGACGAAGATCGTGTCGCCCCGGCCGATCTGCTTGCCACCGTACATCGTCTTCTGCTCGGTGAAATCGAACGATTCCGCGTCGGGATCGGTGACCAGTGCCTTGATCGCGTAGACCATCGCTCCAGTGCTGAATGCTCATCGTGGTGATCGCCGGGCTGCCAGCATGGTCACAATCGGAACGGGACGACCCTCTCACCGACTGCTGCCCGCCCGAGCCGGTTGCCTGCGTGGTAAGACGATCGAGCTACGCATCCCGGAACGCGGCGGCTACAGACCGGGGCAGACGACGTTGCCGCTCTTCGCGCCTTCGAGCACCTCCACGAACTCGCGCAGCGTCTCGCGGCCCGCGTCCTCCGCGTACCACGTCATCTTCGCTTCGATCTCCTCCGACATCGTGCCCCGTGCGACGATGGGCAGCCAGATCGCCTGAAGTGCCACCGGTTGCTCGATCCAGCAGCCGCGGATCTGGAACTGCTCATCGAGCACGAGCACGGCGGGTGTTGCGGCGCGACCGGCCGCGGAGCGGTGCGCCTCCATCCAGGGCCGGCCGGCGGTCGAGTCAGTCAGGCGCAGCTCGAGCCCAGGCGTCTCCTCAATGAGCTTCGCGATGTACGGGATCGAGTTCGCGGAGTCCGAACATCCTGGTTCAGTGATCACGAGCACTTTCCACGTGCCTCCAACCTGCCGCGCACGATCTGCGAGCTGCGGGGGCACGCGTGCCTGCGTCCAGTTCCGGATCCACATCTCGCGCCGACGATCGACGCTCTGGTAGAACGCATCCCAGTGCTGCCCTGCCCTGTAGAGCACAGCGAGAGAGTCACCGACCACCGCGCCAACGGATACCGCGTCCTCGCCAAGCTCGAACCGGGTCGCGTGAGGACTGGATGCACACAGAACTGCAGGAAGAGCCAGCAGCAGCGGGAGATTCATCATGGCAGTGCCTCGTCGAAGTACCGGTCGTCAGCTGTGTACAGCCATTATATCACCACAAGCCGGATGTCTCGCCTGCCAGGCGGTTCGCTTCCGCCGCGTCGTTCGTCCGGCGCGGCGTTTCGCGGTTACCGGCCGTCGGGAAGGCGGACGGCATGGCCGCTGACCCGGATCCCGCCGTTCTCGGGGATGTCGACGATGAGACGGCTGGGACGGCCCATCGCTTCTCCCTGGCGGATCAGGATCCTGACCGGCGGATCGACCAGCCTCGCGTCCCGAAGGTATCCCCCCAGTGCCGCGGCAGCGGCTCCCGTGGCGGGGTCCTCCACGACGTTGCCTACCGGAAACGGGTTACGCGCGTGGACCACGCCGGGAGATTCCCGCCAGATCATCTGAACCGTGGTCAGGCCATCCTCGAGCATCAGCGATTTCAGCTGCTCGAACTCGTATGCGAGACGGTCGAGCCGATCTGCGCTGCGAGCTGCGAGGACCAGGTGCCACGCGCCGCCGAAGGCCTTTACCGGCGGAACGGCAGGATCCAGCTCTGATGCGTCCCAACCCAGCGCGAGCAGGTACTCCCGCAGCCGTTCGGAGTCGATCGGCTCCTGCTCCGGATCCACGGACGTCAGTGCCGCGCTCGGCATTCCGTTCTCCGAACGGACCGAGACCGGTACCATGCCGGGCCGGGTGTCGAACTGGTAGTCGGCCTCACCGTTCAACTCGCCCAGCAGTACGCCCGCCGCGATCGTCGCATGACCGCAGAAGGCGACTTCCGCCGCGGGACTGTAATACCGCACCGTCCGGTGCAGGCCCGCGTCGGGAACAACGAACGCGGTTTCCGAAAAGCCTACGTCCGCGGCAATCCGCTGCATCTCGGCGGGTGTCGGGAGCTGGTCCCCGATCCATACGCCCGCCGGATTGCCGCCGTCCGGCGAAGTCGTGAAGGCACTCAACCGATACAGTGCTCCCGGTGTCATCGGAGTCCGATCTCGACGTCTCGATCTCCAGCCGTGCGCTCGATCGGCGGACGTCGCGTGAAAGTTCAGTGATACCGTCGATGCTGCACTTCAGCGGCTGATCCGCTCCCGAACACTCGCTCCTCATGCGCGAATGCCCCGAGCAAGTCCAGGCTCTGTGCGTCCCGCGACGGTTCTACGGCGATCACCGACGCGCATCCGGATCGTCGATCCCGAAGCGACGCAGCGCTTCACGGATTGGATCTGGATTCTCGAGCACCTGCCGATACACCCACGGGTAGTGACGCCAGCTCCTGAGCGTTCGATCAGCGACGTCCTCGTCGAACAGACGTCGCAGCGAGTCATGCTCGAGTGCACAGACGAGCAGATGCAGGTACGTGCTGTACCGGTCGCGTGCACCTTCCGGCGGGCCCGACGGCGCATCCGGGAAACGCATCTCGAGGTGCGCGATTGCCGAGTCCGTGGCGGCACGATGCTGAACGAAAAACCAGTGCAGCTGCTCGTGAACGAACGTGGCGATCTGCGCAGTGTCGTTGTCGAGATATCGCGTATTGACCGTGAGCACCGGGTGGCTGTGGGGGATCACCCCGGAATCGATCTGCACCGTGCGCGTGAAAAGCCACGGGGACAGGTCCCACGTGGAAACGATGCGGAGGAGCTGCTCACGCGCCTGGTGCTCGATGGCGGATCCGTGCACCGTGGCAACATCAACGGTCCCGGCCGTCGCCTGACCGGACGCGGGCAGGGCCAGTCCAACGGATGCCAGAAGCACAAGGACGAGAAGCCGATGAGTCACCAACGTTTCCTTGCCGGGGTCAGGAGGTCTGCACGTGTAACGTTCGCCTGTCCCGGGCGCCAACACCTGGCGTGCATAGGGGTGTGCGTCGTTCCGCTCCACCCGTGGTGCAGGCCTCACACCGGCTGCGCCAGCGCCGCCGGCCCCCTCACCCCCGCAGGGTGTGCAGCACCTGCGTCAGCGCACCGGGCTCACTCACGGGCGCGGCGCACGTGCGCCCCGCGCACACGTATGCGCGCGGCACGTCGCCGGTCACCATCGCCCGCAGCTCGGGCGGGAGCGAGTCGGGTTCGAGTGCACCGGCACGTATGCGACGGATGACCCTGTGCGGACGCGCCGAGCGCAGCCCTGCATGGAACAGCGCATCACCTTCAGCGTCGCCGGTGTCCACGATCACGACGGTCGTAACCGGCAACAGCGCCCAGGCCAGAGCACGCGCGAACGTCGAGGCAGATCCGCCGAGTCGTTGTGCGCTGCCGGCACAGGCACGCAGCACGCGCGCGGCGACGTCCCTGTAGCGTTGCTCCTGCGTGAGCGCGTGCAAACGGAGCAGTCCCAGCGCCGCACTCGAGTTGCCGGCAGGCGTGGGTGAATCCGCGACCGACAGCATCGGTTGGTCGAGCACTTCCACGTCAGCCACGGCGTCGAGCGGCCGATCACGGAACGCCCCGGTCCGCTCGTCGCTGAAGCGCCCGAGCAGCACATCCGCAAGCGCGCGGGCGCGCGTGAGCCATTGCCCGTCCTGCGTGTACTCGAACGCGTCCAGGCATGCGAGCATCGTGTGCGTCTGGTCGTCCAGCAATGGCAAGGACTCATTATCGCCGACGCGGTGGCGCAACCCCGCTCCATCCGTCCATCCCTCGTCGAACACCCGATGCAGCGCACGCAGCGCCGCGGCACCGGCATCGTCGTCGCCGGTCCAGCGCGCAGCCGCGATATGACCGGACGCGACGAGCGCCACCCAGTCGGCATACAGCGTCTCGTCGACGAACGGGCGCGGCCGCGCATCGCGTACCTGTTTCAGCCGGCCGCGCACTTCTTCGATCGTCTGAGCTGCCTCCGCAACACCGATGTCGAGTCTACGGGCAATGGTTTCCGCATCCGCGGCACGGAACAGCACGCGCCGCTCGGGATCGATGTGCATACTCGCGCCCGGATCATCGAGGCCGTACACAGCGACCGCCGCGCGGGTCAGCAGAGCATCGCCGCCCAGCGCGTCACGCACCTCCTCGCGCGTCCACGTCCAGTAGTCGCCGTCGTTGTCGTATCCGAAGTCCGCATCCTGCGACGCCGGGAAACCGCCGTCGTCGCGCAGCACGGGCGCGATGTCCTGGTAGTGCGCGATGATGCCTTCCGCCGTCTCGCGCAGCCGCGGGTCCGACA
>CAYLME010000071.1:9285-10914 GCA_964384585.1 uncultured Gemmatimonadaceae bacterium
ACAGACTCAGCAGCGGCCCGTTGTCGTACGCCATCTTCTCGAAGTGCGGTACGAGCCAGCGGGCATCGGTCGCGTAGCGATGGAAGCCGCCGCCGAGCTGGTCGTAGACGCCCCCGTTCGCCATTGCGTGCGTCGTTTCAGTGACGACGCGGTGCGCCCACGCGACGCCCCGCTCGACAGCATGATCGAGCAGCAGCTCGAGTGCGGGCGCGTTCGGGAACTTCGGCGCGCGACCGAACCCGCCGTTCCGGAAATCGAACGACTGGGCAAGGTCTTCGATGGTGTGCTCGAGGAGCGCAGGATCCAGCTCGCCGGGTTGCGACTCGGCTTCGGCCACGCGCGCGAGGTTCTCGCGCACGGACTCCATGGACTCCAGCGCGCGTGGCCGATCCTCACGCCACAGTCGCGCGAGCTCGATCAGTACTCGCGTCAGCGACGGGCGCCCGTGGCTGTCCTTCGGCGGGAAGTAGGTGCCGCCATAGAAGACGTCGCCGTCCGGTGTGAGGAATGCAGTCAGCGGCCAGCCGCCCTGCCCTGTCATGAGCTGCACGGCGCGCTGGTAGCGCGCGTCCACGTCCGGCCGCTCGTCACGGTCCACCTTGATCGCGACGAAGTGTTTGTTGATCAGCGCCGCCGTCCCGGGATCGTCGTAGCTCTCGGCGTCCATGACGTGGCACCAGTGGCACCACACCGCACCGATGTCGAGCAGGATCGGCCGATCCTCGGAGCGCGCGCGCTCGAACGCCTCGCTGCCCCACGGCATCCAGTCCACGGGCTGGGCTGCGCCATGTTGCAGAAATGGGCTCGCTTCACCCGCGAGTGCGTTGCGCGCGGCCGGCCGGGTGCTCATGCGGTCACACGAGCGAGCTGGGACAGATGTCGTTCAGCATGCACTCCTCGCAGCGTGGCGTTGGCGCCTTGCAGATCGCACGACCGTGATAGATGAACAGATGCGACAGATCGGTCCACTCCTCGCGCGGCACCAGCGGGATCAGATCGTTCTCGATCTTCACCGCATCCGTGTTCTTCGTCAGGCCGAGCCGGTTCGACACGCGCGTCACGTGCGTGTCAACGACGATGCCTTCGTTCCGGTGGAACGCATTGCCGAGCACGACATTGGCCGTCTTGCGACCGACGCCCGGCAGGCGCACCAGGTCGTCCATCTCTTCAGGGATGCGACCATCGTGCCGGTCCATCACGGCATTCGCCATGCCGAGCAGGCTCTTCGTCTTGTTGCGATAGAAGCCCGTGGACATGATGATCTCCTCGACGTCTTCCGTACGTGCGCCGGCGAGGTCCTCGGGGGTGGGATAGTGCTCGAACAGGACCGGAGTGACCATGTTCACGCGCTCATCCGTGCACTGTGCGGACAGGATCGTCGCGACCGTCAGCTCGTACGGGTTGCGGAAGTCGAGCGAGCACTTCGCGTCCGGATACGCGGCGTGCAGACGCTTCAGGATCTCCTCGACGCGGGCGCGGCGCGCCGCTCTGCTCTCGCGCCACGCACGCCGACGCGGTGATGATTTCTTCGCACCACGCGTCGTTTTGGCGACCGACGTCTTCGTGGCGGTCTTCTTCGCGACCGCCTTCTTCGCGACCGCCTTCTTCGCGACCGCCTTCTTCGCGACC
>CAYLME010000071.1:11014-16585 GCA_964384585.1 uncultured Gemmatimonadaceae bacterium
CTTCGCGACCGCCTTCTTCGCGACCGCCTTCTTCGCGACCGCCTTCTTCGCGACCACCTTCTTCGCGACCACCTTCTTCGCAACCACCTTCTTCGCGACCACCTTCTTCGCAACCACCTTATTCGCAACCACCTTCTTCGCAGGCAGCGCCTTCACGCCCGACTTCGCGACATCCTTCTTCGCCACTATCCCTTCCTCCGCAGCATCCGCTGCACGTCGTCCACGCTCCGTGTATTCAGCACGTCGGCCGCCTCCAGGCCGCCCTTGCGCGCCATCACGATGCCGTAGTGCACATAGTCGAGCGACTCCGTCGAATGCGCGTCCGGGTTGATCGCCGCGAGAACGCCGCGCGCCTTCGCGTCCGGCCAGTGGCGCCAGTCCAGGTCCAGCCGGTGCGGGTCCGCGTTGATCTCGACGGCGACACCGCGCTCGGCGGCGCGATCGAGCACTGCGTCCATGTCGAACTCGTACCCCGCCCGGCCGAGCAGCAGGCGACCTGTCGGATGGCCCAGCATGGTCAGACGCGGATCATCGAGCGCACGCAGCATGCGCCGCGTCATGTCCGCACTGCCCATGCGGAAGTTCGAGTGCACGGATCCGATCACGAAGTCGAGCGCTTCCAGAACGCCCGGCTCGTCTGCGTAATCGAGCGAGCCATCGGCCAGGATGTCCGCCTCGACCCCCGCGAACAGCCGCACGCGTGAAGCATTGCGCGCGTTCCATGCGTCGATCTCGGCACGCTGCCGCTTCAGGTCCTGGGCGCGCAACCCGCCCGCATAGCCGGCATTCTGGGAGTGATCCGCAATGCCGAGATAGCTCCAGCCGCGCTCGATCGCGGCCTCGGCCATCTCCGCAACCGTGGCGCGTCCATCACTGTAGACCGTGTGGCAGTGGAAGCAGCCGCGCAGGTCCCCCCATGTGACGAGCGACGGCAGCGCATCCATCGCGGCGAGTGCGACGCTGTCCGCGTTCTCCCGCAGTTCAGGCGGCACCCAGGCGAGGTCGAGCGCGGCGTAGATGTCGCGCTCGGACTGCACTTCGACACGGCGGCCGCAGCCGTGCAGGCCATTCGCGGACAGTGATAGTTGCATCCCTTCCGCACGCTGCTGCAGCGCCTGCAGGTGTTCATCGCTGCCGGTCGCGAAAAGCAGCGCCGTCGCGAAGCGATCGTCGGGCACGCAACGCACGCGCAGACGCAGGCCGTCCGCGAGCATCGACTCTGCGCCGTCAACGGTGCGCTGCGCCCGCGATGGCGGCGCGATACCCAGAAACGCCTCGATCACGCCGTCGCATGTGTCCGCGCGGCCCGAGACGACGAAGTCGGCGCCGTCCACCGTTTCGAGGCCGCGTCGCAGCTCGCCTGCGAGCTCCGCCCGCTCGATGCCCGGCTGTGCATGCAGGAACGCGAGCAGCCGGTTCGCCGTGACCAGCGCCTGTGCGTAGCGACGGCGACCGCTCGCGCCGCGCACGAACGCGATGCCCTCGAGGATGCGCGCCTGCAGCCGCTCGCCGAAACCGCGCGCGGTGGCGATGTGGCCAGCACGCGCAGCGGCCTCGAGGTCGTCGAGCGTGGCGATGCCGAGCTGTTCGTGCAGTGTCTCGACTTTCCGCGGACCGAGGCCGGGTACGGCGAGGAGATCGCGCATTCCGGCGGGCACGCGGGTGCGCAGCTCGTCCAGATAGCGCGACGTCCCGGTCTCGAGGAGCTCGCGGACCGTGCGCGCCGTCGCGGGGCCGAGGCCGGTGACTTGCTCGAGTGCACCGTCGTCCAGCAGCGTGCGCGGCTCGACGTCCAGCTTTTCGATCGCGCGCGCCGCGGTCGCGAACGCGCGTGCACGGAACCGGTTCGACTCGCCCTGCAGCCGCAGCAGCATCGCGATCTCCTCCAGCGCGAGCGCTACCGCGTGCTTATCCATCCGGAGCCGGCTGCTGCCCGAGCTGCCAGAGCACCAGTGATGCGAAGCGCAGGAGCGCCTCGGACGTGCGCACACCGAACAGCTTCTGGATCTCACCGCCGGGCAGGAAGTTGTCGAACTCGCCCTCCGGAGGTGGATCCGCTGCGAAATGGCCTGCGCCTGGCACCGCCGCCGCGGCATCGAGCACACTGAACCCGCCGCGTTCCGCGCGCACGCCGAGCGCAGCGACCACGGTGAGTTCGTCGCCGCCGTGCACCCAGAAGAAGCCGTCGAGCGGCTCTGCGGGCGCGCTCTCATCCACGCGCGACCACACGAGGTTGCGTGGCAGCATCACGTAGCCGCTCTCCGGCGCCTGCGTGAGCGACCAGTCTGCAGACAGCGTCCCCTGCTCGAGCAGCGCGCGAACGGTCGGCTCGTCGCACGCATGCTCCGCCGCCTCGTCACGCCAGAACCGGTACGCAGCGAAGAGCAGTGCGGCGTAGCGGTCCACGACGAACGCGGATGCCCCACTGGCGGCGCGGCCGGGCGCGGCGGCCGGCCCGCGCACGTCGTCCGGCAGCACGGCATCGAGAAGTGCGCGACCGGCTGGCAACGCGAGGAGTGATGACGCGTCCGCCACGGGATCCCCCCGCGCCTCCGCGTCGGCCGTGATGCGAGGGAAATGGTCTTCCCGGAAGAAAGGCGCATCGAAAACGAGCGCCCAGGGTGTCTGGCGCGTGCTGGCTGAGCTCATGCCGACAGGTTAGCCGGTTCCGTGCGGCCGGTCCAACCCGAGCGGCTCCGCCTGGACGGCCACCTCCGCAACGCTCGGCGCGCGGCGCGCCCAGAGCGCGCGCAGTGTCTGCCATGTACCCGCCTGGCGCGTGAGCACGAGCGTGTAGAGCATGGGTGGATCAGCGACGTCGTCGAGCGCGACGAACACCACGTCGGCATCCTCCTCAGGCCATGGCACGCGCCAGCGCCGCCGTTCGAATTCGATGTCCACGTGCGACGCTTTCTCGCGGAACGCGTGCTCCTGGAAGATTTCGTCATCGACCTGGTACAGTCCGTCACCCACGGGCTCACCCGCGCGGTAGAACCACGGGTCGAACGGCTCGCCGTCGTGACGTTTGAAATTCTCGTCCACCGCGTAGTCCACGTCGCCGAGCTCGTCGGAATCGGCGAGAGACTCCAGGTGATGACGCAGCTCGTGGGTGAGCGTCTCCCAGATCTCCTCCGCCCAGTCGAAGTGGTCGTCCTCCGCCGCCACGTGGCGGAAAGAACCGTAGTAGAGCGCGACCCAGGAACGCGTCGTGTCCGGCCCGCCCCAGTCGGACGGGTAGCTCTCCGTAATGCACTCTCCCAGAGTGAATACTTCGGCCCGATCGGGGTGCGGCCTGGCCGATCGCTCGACCAGGAGACCGTCCACACCGGCCTTGTAGTGCGCGGGGATCTGCTCCCAGGCGGCCTCGGCTCGCGTTCGAAAGGATTCGAAATCCATCGGAGAAATCCGGACACGGAGTGGGGCGCGAGTCCCTTGCAGCAGGTGCTGCGCCGAGTGAACTTAGGGGTGCCCCGCGGGTCATGGCCACACGACCCCGCACCCGCCGTACACGAGTCCACTCGGGCCGCATCGCAATCGGCGATCGGTCCGCTGCGCCCACTGCAGCAGGAGTGTGCATCATGGGTAAGCCTGTCGTCCACTGGGAGATCACCGCCCGCGATCCCCGCAGACTCGAAGCCTTCTATCGCCAGATGTTCGACTGGCACGTCGACGACTCGCCGCTCGCGTATCGTCGCGTGAACACCGGTGACGGCATCAACGGCGGGATCGCGGAGACCGACGGCTCATGGCCGAGCGGCGCGCTGTTCTATGTCCAGGTGGACGACCTGCGTAGCTATCTCGACAAGGCGGAACAGCTCGGCGCATCGACACTGCTGCCGCCGACTGACATGGCCGACGCACGCATCGCGATCATCCGGGATCCCGAAGGCGTGCGCGTCGGCCTGATGGAGCGGGCGTCCGCACGGTATGAGGAGGCAGAGGACGGACTGCACAGCAGGGAGTTGCGCGCGTAGCAGGAATCATGGTACGCGGGACGCGTTGCGCAACAGCGCTTCCTCCCGCGTGTCAGCAGCGAGGGGCGCACTGCATGATGCGGTGCGCCCCCGGCATTTTCGGCATGCGACGTCCGTGATCACGTTCGTCGCACGCGCCATGGCCGCTGTCAATGCTCAGCGTTCGCCGGCCGCAGCGATCGGTGTTTCCGCCGTCACGCCCGACGCGCTCGCGATGCGCCGATTGAACAGCGTGAAGATCGCGATTGCGAGCGCGAACTGCAGCGCCATGTTCGCGACGCCGAACGGTCCCCACACGCTCTCCGCGCGCACCTGCCAGAACCACCAGACGATCAGCACCAGCGCCTGCACGACGACGAGCGGGATCACGACGTCGAACCACGCACCGATGCGGATGTCCGAATGCTCGTGGTTGATCAGGGTCTCGCGGAAGCGCCGCACGCCGTACTTGAGAACGGCGACGGCGAAGAACAGGCCCGATACCATCAGTCCGACGCCCCAGACGAAATCCTGGTTCAGGAACACGTCCTCGCTGAGCGCCGATGGCACGCCGAGCACAAAGCCGACGAGCAGGATCATCATGAGCGCCCGGCCGCGCGCGATACCGGCGTCCTGCAGCACGCGCGTCGCGAGTTCCACCATCGAGATCAGGCTCGACCAGGCGGCGAAGAATAGCGCGACGAAGAACAGGATCATGAAAAAGCGGCCGAGCGGCATCTGCGCAAAGAGCTGCGGCACCCAGATGAACGTGAGGCCCTCGTTGCTCGCGCCCACGATCTGGCTTGCGGCATCGGGCATGACAGAGAAGACCGTGCAGATCACCATGATGCCGGCCAGCAGCGAGACGGTGTTGTTGCCGAAGCCGAGCATGAAGGCGTTGAGCGCGGTGTCTTCCTTCTGCCGCAGGTAAACCGCGTAGGTCAGGATCAGGCCCCACCCGGCGCCGGTGTCCCATGCGTTCTGCGTCAGCGCCTGCAGCCAGATGTTCGCGTCGGAGAGTCCTTCCCACGTGGGCGTGAACAGGAAGTTCAGGCCGGCGCCGGCACCCGGCAGCGTGACGGCACGGATGGCGAGCACGACGACGAGTACGAAGAGGCTGGGAATCAGTACCTTCGTCGCGGACTCGATGCCGCGCACGCCGCGTCCGACGACGAGGACTGCGAGCCCGAGCGCGATCGCCTGGAAGAAGATCACCCACGGCGTGTACGCGAAGTTCGCCCATACGGCGGCGGGATCTCCTGCGCTCAGCTCGCCGACCACTGCGCCCCAGGCGTAGCGGATCGTCCAGCCCGTGACGACGGCGTAGTAGAACATGATCGCCATCGCGGTCCATGCGACCCACGCGCCCATCCAGGCGTAGCGCCGGCCGACCAGCTTGCCGAACGCCGCGACGGGCCCGGAGCGCGCCTTCTTGCCCATCGCGAACTCGACCATGATGAGCGGCACGGACCAGAGCAGCAGGAAGACGACCCACGCGACGAGGAAGGAGCCGCCGCCGTTGGACGCGGCGACGCGCGGGAAGCGCCAGATGTTACCGGTGCCCACAGCCATGCCGAGCATGGCCACGAACATGCCGAAGCGGCTCGTGAAGAAGCTC
>CAYLME010000072.1:0-16554 GCA_964384585.1 uncultured Gemmatimonadaceae bacterium
AAAGATGCCCGCCGCAAGCGTGAGTCGCCCCAGATACAGCCACCGCAGTAGCCGCCTCGGCACCATCGCTCAACCCGGCTTTCTCAGGGAGACCCGTCCGGCTCGCGCCTGCAGCCGGCCCAAGGGTGAAACATTATTGTCGCCGCTTGCAATCTGCAAGGATTGCGATTGCGAAACGAGAACAATGCCGCGGTGGCGATCGCGCGAACACTGCGCGGTCGGCCGGATCCGAGAGAAGAGCGCGGCCCATCGAGGGCCGGGCGAACAGTGACGCGGTCTGTTGCCCACCGTGCGGACGCACCTGCGGCTCGCCCTCCCGCCCGCGCAAGCGCGCGCACCACGTCTGCGAGCACGCGCTCCGCCTCGTCACGGAGCCGGCGTGACCACCTCCGCGCCTGTCGGGCATCATCGCAGGGGGCCACGCGGACAACCATGCTCCCGCTCGGGGCCATGGCAAGTCCGATCAGTCCGGGCGGGCCGCTTGGGCCGGCGGGAGGACGGACGGACGACGAAAGCGTGTTCGGTGCGGCACCCGGGTGGCCGAGCACCGCCTCCGGCGCGCGTCCATGACACGTCGAGGCCTCGCCGCCCCGGAACACCCCCGCGGCCACCGAGTGACGGGGCCCGGAGGGCGCACCCGGCGACCTGTTCGTTTCCCGCCATCCCTTTCGTCGTATTAGTGAACGCCCACGCGACGATGATTCGCGCGAATCGCCGACGCGCAGTACTCTGGGCAGACGAATCCAGGCTGGAACGTACGAACGTTCGAACCGGTACAAGCTTTGCACTTCCGCGTGATCCGAATCTGGCGTTCAATCTCATCGATGCAGGGGGTCAGGATGTCTCGCCTGTCCACTGTGGGGTCGCTCCGCGCGATCCTCCTCTTCGTGCTGGCGATCCTGGCGGCGCAACCTGCCCAGGCGCAGTACTTCGGTCGGCAAAAGGTGCAGTACGAGGATTTCGACTGGAAAGTCCTGAAGTCCGACCATTTCAGCATCTACCATTATCCGGGCACCGAAGTCATCACGGCGGACGCGGCGCGCATGTCGGAGCGGTGGTATACGCGCCTGTCGTATGCGTTCCAGCACGAGTTCGACGAGAAGCCGCTCATCTTCTATGCGGACCATCCGGACTTCCAGCAGACGAACGTCATCTCGAGCGCGCTGACGGAGGGGACGGGCGGTGTCACGGAGGGGCTGAAGAATCGTGTCATCATGCCGTGGACGGGGATCTATGAAGACAATGATCACGTCCTCGGGCACGAGCTCGTTCACGTGTTCCAGTACGACGTTGCGCAGACGGGCCCGACGGGGCTGCAGGGGCTGGGCGCGCTGCCGCTCTTCCTGATCGAGGGAATGGCGGAGTACCTGTCGCTCGGCCGCGTCGATGCGAACACCGCCATGTGGTTGCGCGACGCCGCGCTGCGCGGCGAGCTGCCCACGATCCAGCAGCTGGGTCGTGACCGCCGCTTCTTCCCGTATCGCTACGGCCAGGCGCTCTGGGCGTACATCGCGGGACGCTGGGGCGACCGTGCGGTGCCGGAGCTGTTCCGCTTCGCGACGCGGGCGGGTTGGGAGACGGCACTCGAGCGCGTGCTCGGCGTGACGTCGGAGCAGATCTCGCAGCAGTGGATCGAGTCGATCCGCACCGCATACCTGCCTGCGATCCAGGGTCGTCAGCGTCCCGAGGATGCCGGCACGCCGCTGCTGGTCAGTGACGAGCTCGGCGCGATGCACCTGGCGCCCGCGGTGAGTCCCGATGGTCGTTTCGTCGCCTTCTTCGGGCGGCGCGACCTCTTCACCGTCGATCTCTACCTGGCCGACGCCGTGACCGGCCGCGTCATCCGCGAGCTGGCGAGCCCGCAGAGCGACCCGCACTACGACGCGCTCAGCTTCATCCAGTCGTCGGGTGCATGGTCACCGGACAGCCGTCTGTTTGCGTACGTCACGTTCGCGCAGGGCGACAACCAGATCGAGATCGTCGACGTCGAGCGCGGTAACACCGTGCGCAAGCTGGCGCCGGCCGGTGTTGGCGCGATCTCGAGCCCGACGTGGTCGCCGGATGGCCGCACACTCGCGTTCTCCGGCATGCGCAACGGGCTGGGCGACCTGTTCCTCATGGATCTCGAATCCGGCGAGGTGAGGCAGCTGACGGAGGATCGCTACTCGAACCTGCATCCGGATTTCTCGCCTGACGGCAGCAAGATCGTCTATTCGACGGATGAGGGTCCGGACACCAACTTCGAGACGCTCGTGTTCGGTCAGCAG
This sequence comes from uncultured Gemmatimonadaceae bacterium, assembly GCA_964384585.1. GTDB lineage: Bacteria > Gemmatimonadota > Gemmatimonadetes > Longimicrobiales > RSA9 > DASTYK01. Next base: position 2,268 of record CAYLME010000072.1, read on the forward strand.
CGGCTCGCGATGATCGACGTGCAGACGGGCCAGCGCGAGTTGATCGATGCCTTCCCGGGCATCAAGCACATCAACCCGCAGTATTCGCCCGACGGCCGGAGCCTCTACTTCATCGCGAATCCGGAAGGCTTCAGCGACATCTTCCGGATGGACCTGCAGACCGGCGAGCTGTTCCAGGTCACGCGTGTTGCGACCGGCGTGAGCGGTGTGACGGACATGTCACCGGCGTTGAGTGTGGCCGACCGCACGGGACGCATGCTGTTCTCGGTGTTCATCAATGCGGGCCAGCACATTTACGGCCTCGAGCCGGCGCGCACGGCAGGCACGCCCGTCGTGCCCATGATCGCGGACCCGCAGTCCGTGGCAGCGGTGCTTCCGCCGGTCCAGGCAGTCGGCAGCGGACTCGTCCACGAGTACCTCGCCGAGCCCGAGCGGGGGCTGCCACCGGTCAGCGTGGCATACGAGACGCGTGACTACAGCCCGGGCATCTCGCTCGACTACATCGGCGCACCGTCACTCGGCGTCGGCGTCAGTACGGGCGGCTACGGCACGGGTATCATGGGCGGTGTCTCCGCCTTCTTCTCGGACATGCTGGGCGATCACCAGCTGGGCGTCGCGATCCAGGCGCAGGGCGAGCTCAAGGACATCGGCGGCATCGCGCAGTACATCAATGCGAAGGGCCGCTGGAACTGGGGTGCGGTCGTCGGCCATATCCCGTACCTGACGGGCTTCTGGCAACAGCAGGTCGATCCGAGCACGGGAACGCGGCTGCTGCAGCAATACCGCCAGCGCATCTACGTGGACCAGGCCGCCCTGCTCGCGCACTACCCGTTCTCGATGACACGCCGGTTCGAGATGTCGGGCGGCTATACGCGCTACGGCTTCGACACGGAAGTCTGGAGCGTCCTGTTCGACAACCTCGGCCGTCAGATCAGCGACGTCGTACGCGATGACGCACCGTCGCGCGATCCGCTGCACTTCTTCGAGCTGTCCGCCGCGTTCGTCGGCGACAACTCGTACTTCGGCTTCACATCGCCGATTTCGGGCGAGCGGTGGCGGTTCTCCGCGTCACCGACGTTCGGCTCGCTCGACTACACGACCGTGGTCGCGGACTATCGACGCTACCTGTTCAAGCGGCCCGTGTCGCTGGCCATGCGCGGGGTGCACATCGGCCGCTACGGCGCGGGCGCGGATGGCATCGCCGACGACAACACGCGCGTGCTGAACGACCTGTACGTGGGTTACGAGACACTCGTGCGCGGCTACTCTTCGGACTCGTTCGAAGTGAACGAGTGCACTCCGACGGACACCGACCCCTGCCCCGAGTACGGCCGACTCTTCGGCTCGCGCGTCGCGGTCGCGAACCTCGAGTTGCGCATCCCGCTCCTCGGCACGGGCGACTTCGGGCTCATCAACTTCCCGTATGCACCTGTCGAGCTGTCGCCCTTCCTCGACGCCGGCCTGGCATGGTCGAGCGGCGAGTCACCCACGCTGGAGTGGGCGACAAACACACCCGAGCGCGTACCGGTATTCTCGGCCGGTGTATCGGCCCGCATCAACCTTCTCGGGTTCATGGTGCTGGAGACCTACTATGCATACCCGTTCCAGCGCCCGGACCAGGGGTGGTACTGGGGATTCGTGATGTCGCCCGGGTGGTAACAGGCGCACGCGGATGCATTGAAAACGGGCGGCTACGCGAGTGGCCGCCCGCTTTCGTTTTACCCGGGAGCGTGTGCGCGTGCGGGTGCCATGGCCTGGTGATGCCGGATGCCGTTCGAGCGGGGTACGCATCGGCGCCCGCACCTGCATGCGCACCCGGGAGGTGACGATTGCTCCTGCGCAGTTCTGTTCCGGGCCCTACTTCCGCAGCACCTTCGTCTCGCCGTGCGCCGGGATCCACAGGTCATGCGCAGGCAGTCCCGCTCTTTGCCAGGCGGCTCGGGTGAGCGCGGGTGGCTCGAGGGGCGGCTCATCGGAGAGGCGGAAGGTGCCCCAGTGCATTGCGGCGAAGAGGCCGCGGGCGCCGAGATCGCGGTAGGCCTGCACCGATTCCTCGGGGGACATGTGCGCGGGCTGCATGAACCAGCGCGGTTCGTAGGCGCCGATCGGCAGAAGGACCGCGTCGAACGGGGCGTACTCGCGGGAGATGTGCTCGTAGAACGGGGCGAATGCGCTGTCACCGGCGTAGTAGACGCTGGCGTTGCCGGTGCGCAGCGCAAACGACGCCCAGAGCCGCGGGCTCGCGGCCGGTCCGCGGCGCGTCCAGTGACGCGCGGGCAGCGCGATAACGTCCAGCTCCGCATCGCCCACGCGTACGCGCGTGCCTTCCCACCAGTCCAGGTCTACCGCATTCGTGATTCCCTGCCGGCGAAGCCACGCGGCATGGCCGAGCGGCGCGATCCACTGCAGCGCTGAACCGAAGCGCGCGTACAGGCGGCGGACGGTCGGACGGTCGAGATGATCGAAATGGTCATGGGAGAGCAGCACGGCGTCGATCGGCGGCAGGTCGTCGAATGCGACGCCCGGCGGACGGATCCGGACCGGGCCCGCCCACTGCACGGGCGAGACGCGCCGGCTCCAGACGGGATCGGTGAGCAGGTTGACGCCGGGAAGCTGGATCAGGTACGTCGAATGACCGACCCACGTGAGGCGGATCTCGTCGGAGGCGCGCTCGATGATCGAGGGCTCGGCCGCCGCGAGCTCGTGCGGCGCAGGGTCGGGTGCGACGCCGGTCCGGAGCCGGGCAAGGCGCCAGCGCAGGAAATGACCGAACGTGCGGCGATCCGCCGGCGCGAACCACGGATCGAGGAATGCGCCGCCCGGTCCGCGCACGGAACGCGGCCGCTCACTGCTCATTTTCGGGGGGAGACTGGGTCAGTGCGCGCGACTGAACGCCGCGCGCCCCCGGACTACCGGCCGCGGCGCTTGGCGCGAGCCGTACGACGACGGGCATCCGCCGCCTTCCGCTTCTTCGCCTCGCTGGGCTTCTCGTAGAAGCGCTTCTTCTTCATGTCCTTGAAGAGCCCCGAACGCAGCATCTTGCGTCGGAACTGCTTCAGCGCCCACTCGATGCGATCGCCTTCGCCGATCTGGATCTCGATCATAACACTCCCGGTTCGTCCTGCCGACATCCTAGCCTTTCAAGGTAAACAGGACGGATGGCGGTGTCCAGCGTCCAGGGGCGCCAAGTGGACTTGCTTCCGGCCGCGAGGCGGTGCTCCGGCTGTCTCCATCCTTTACGGCGCCTGGCGCCGTAAATCCCCCACGGCGGTCCGCCAGCCTGGTGTCTTCATCCTTCACGGCGTCCGGCGCCGTAAACCGTGCAGGACGGTCCGCCAGCTCGGCCGTCTCCATCCTTCACGGCGTCTCCGTCCCCGCGAATACCCGCGTGCCCGTGAATGTCCGTGCCGTCCCACAACGCCCCAGCATCTGGACGCACCGCCCCTGCGGGGCCATGTTCCCCGGACCCACTCCCAACACACAGGACATCCGCGGTTTGCAGCGCAGGCATTACCACCTGATCGGCATAGCCGGCACGGCGATGGGATCGTTGGCCGGGCTGCTGAAGGCAGCCGGGCATCACGTCACCGGGTCGGACGAGAACGTATACCCGCCGATGTCCACGCAGCTGGAGGCGCTGGGCATCCCGTACGCCGAGGGCTTCCGCCCGGAGAACCTCGAGCCGCGCCCGGACGTGGTCGTTGTCGGGAACGCGATCTCGCGCGGCAATCCCGAGCTCGAGTTCGTGCTGGACGAGGGGCTCTACTACACGGCGGCGGCGGTCGTCATCAAGGAAGAATTCCTGCGTGGCCGGCACGTGCTCGCGGTGGCGGGTACGCACGGGAAGACGACCACGACGTCGATCCTGGCGTGGCTGCTCGAGGTCGCGGGCTTTAACCCGTCCTTCCTGATCGGCGGCGTGGCGGAGAACTTCGGCAGTTCGTTCCGTCTGACCGATTCCGGCTACTTCGTCATCGAGGCCGACGAGTACGACACCGCGTACTTCGACAAGGGCCCGAAGATGTGGCACTACCTGCCACGCACCGCGATTGTGGGCAACATCGAGTTCGACCACGCGGACATCTACCGCGACGAGGAGGCCTACCGCTTCGCCTTCGCGCGCTTCATCAACCTGGTCCCGCGCAGCGGCACGCTCGTGGCCGGTTGGGAGTCGCCGATCGTGCGCGAGCTCGCGGCGAAGTCTTTCGCGCCCGTCGCCTCGTTCGGAATCCAGGAAGTTGATTCAGGCGACGTCCCCGGCGCGGCTGCGGCGTCGGGCTCGGACCACCCGGGCAGCGCTGCTGGCGCGGACGCGACTCGACCCGCCTGGACGGCGCGCGACGTCCGCTACGGCGAGGACATGACGCGCTTCGTCGTGCTGCACCACGGCCAGGTCTGGGGCGACGTCGAGACGCCGCTTGCCGGTGCGTACAACGTGCGCAACTGCCTGGCCGCGATCGCTGCGGCGCACGCAGTCGGCGCGGATCCGGCGAAGGTGCAGGAGGCGCTGCGCACGTTCCGCTCGGTACGTCGTCGCATGGAACTGCGTGGCATCGCGCGCGGCGTGACGGTGATCGACGACTTCGCGCATCATCCGACTGCCGTGGAAGAAACGCTGCGCGCTGCGCGCCAGCGGTATCGCACTCGCCGCATCGTCGCGGTGTTCGAGCCGCGCAGCTATACGGCGCAGCGTCGCGAGTTCCAGGAGCCGTACACACGCGCGCTCGCGCTTGCGGACGAGATCGTCCTGGCCGGCCTGTTCCATCCCGAGCGCTATACGAAGCGGACCGCGCTCGACCCGGACGAGGTCGTTGCGACACTGCGCACGGACGGGCGTACCGCGGCCTACATCCCCGAGGTGGATCGCATCGTTGCGCACCTCAGCGACAGCGCAGCAGAGAGTGATGTGATCGTCATCATGTCGAACGGCGGTTTCGGTGGCATCCACGCCAAGCTGCTTGCCGCACTGGAAGAGAATCACCGCCCCACCACACCAGGAGAGCACGATGCGTAGGAACATCTTCGCGGTACTGGCGCTGCTGCTGGTCGCGACGCCGCTGAGCGCGCAGAAGCGCGCCTTCACGCCAGCGGACTGGTACAAGCTGACGACCGTGAGCGACGCCGCCCTGTCGCCTGACGGCTCGCGCGTCGCCTTCACGGTGACGACCGTCAACGAGAAGGAGAACAAGCGGCACTCGGAGGTCTGGGTCGTGCCGGCGAGCGGCGGTGAGCCGGTGCGGTTCACGTCGCCGGGCGTCGAGAGCTCCAGCCCGTGGTGGTCGCCGGACGGCTCGCTGCTGCTCTTCACCTCGCGCCGTCCCGGCGGCGAAGGCAGGGGCAACACGTGGGCACTGCGCATGGACCGGCCCGGCGGTGAGGCGTTCCAGGCGGAGGGCTACCGTCGCGGTTCGATGCCGGCGAACGGCACGTTCGTCGTGTTCGCCGAAACGCCCGGCGACGAGGACGGCGACAGTGCAAAGTCCGAGGGCCCGTTCGCGAAGATGAAGCCGATGGCGCGGCCGCCGCACGCGTCGATCACGGAACCGCTGAACGCCGCGCGCTTCGATGGCATGCACATCGTCGACCTGCCCTACAAGCGCAACGGCCCCGGCTTCACGCCGAACCGCGCCGAGGCGCGCGAGTGGAAGGCTGCGCAGATCTTCCGTCAGCCGCTCGGCGATACGGCGAAGGTGCAGCTCACGCGCGCGCAGTACTCACATCGCGGTGTCACGGTCTCGCCCGACGGCCGCTGGATCGCGTTCACGGCGGATGCAGCGCTGCGTCCGGATTCCGTCGCCGAAGCGGAGCGTGATTCGCTGGCGCTGCTCCCGTACGACCCGGTACGCGATGAGCAGCCGCGCAACGATACGGACATCTACGTGATGCCGATCGGCGGCGGTGAGCCGCGCAAGGTCGCCGAGCACATGGGCAACGAGATGCAGCTCACGTGGTCGCCGGACAGCCGCCGCATCGCGTTCATGTCGAGCGATTCGCGGACCGGACCGCGCCGCATCCATATCGTGGATCGTGACGGCGGCACACCGCGCAACGTGCTCGGTGACTGGCAGTACGAGCCGGCCAGCATGGACTGGCGCACGAACAACGAGCTGCTGTTCACGGCCGCGATCGGCGGGCGCACCGCATTGCACCGGCTGGACACGAACAGCGGACGCATCACGGAAGTGCTCGGCGACCGCCGTCGCATCAGCAATGTCGCGTTCGACAGGGATATGCGCCGCGTCGCGTATGTCGCGACGTCGTTTACCGCGCCGACGGAGCTGTACATTGCCGACATCAACGGCCGCAACGAGCGCCGGCTGACGAGCTTCAACGATGCCGTCACTGCGGAAATCGAGTGGCCGGCGGCCGAGCGCTTCACCTATCAGGCGGATGACGGCCTCGAGATCGAGGCGTGGCTGGTGAAACCGTACGGCTACCGCGAGGGGCAGCGCTACCCGCTCGTCCTCTACATCCACGGCGGACCGCACTCGGCATACGGCGAGAACTGGTTCGACGAGTTCCACAACATCGCGGGCGCCGGCATGTTCGTGCTGTACACGAACCCGCGCGGCTCCTCCGGCTACGGCGCCGATTTCACATACTCGACACGCGCGCGCTGGGGCCTCGAGGACTACGAAGACATCATGAAGGCCGTGGACATCATCGTGCAGCGGCCGGACGTCGACTCCACGCGCATGGGCGTGACGGGCGGCAGCTACGGCGGCTTCATGACAGCGTGGATCACGACGAAGACCGACCGCTTCAAGGCCGCCCAGACCGACCGCATGATCTCGAACTGGTGGTCGTGGTACGGCACGAGTGACGCGCAGGGACTCACCGAGTTCGAGTTCTTCGGCAAGCCGTGGGACAACCCTGAGCTGTATGACGAGCTCTCGCCCATCCGCTTCGCGCGCAACGTCACGACGCCGACGCTCATCGTGCAGTCCGAGGAGGACCACCGCACGCCGATGACCGACGCTGAGCAGTGGTTCGTCGCCCTCAAGAAGCACGGCGTGCCCGTCGAACTCGTACGCTACCCGCGCTCGACCCACGACCTCTCGCGCACCGGCGAGCCATGGCTGCTCGTCGATCGCCTCGGCCGGCTGCGACAGTGGTTCGCGCACTGGCTGGATGCGGAACAGCCCGTGAGCGCCGATCAGCAGTAGCGTCTCACGTCGAAGAGCCCGGGCCGGTGCCCGGGCTCTTCTCTTCTCCACCACGTAGTTCACGGGAGAGCACAGAGCCTTTCTCAACCGCTGAGCGCGCTGAATAAAATCAGTACTGCTCCGCAAACACGGATGACAGTCGCTCCATGAGACGGGCGCGCCAGGGCCGTTTCCTCCATTCCTCGCGATCGATCTCCTCGGAGTGATCCAGGTCTTCGAAGAAGCGCGCCTCGAGCGCCTTTGCGAAGCCGGCGTCCTGGATGGCGACGATGTTTTCGTTGTTCAGTTCCTTGGACCGGATGTCCATGTTGGCGGTGCCGACGATGCTCCAGATGCCATCGGCTACCAGCAGCTTGGAGTGCATCATGGTCGGCTGGTACTCGTAGATGCGGACGCCCGCGTCGAGCAATTCCTGGTAGTAATGGTGGCTGGTACGCCGGATCGGGGCCGCGTCGGTGTGCTCATTCGGCAGGAGGATGCGTACGTCCACGCCGGCGCGCGCTCGCTGGGCAATGATGCCGCGGGTGTTGCGGTCGGGCACGAAGTACGGCGTCGTGATGTAAAGGCGCTCGCGCGCGCTCAGGAACGTGAGCAGGAAGAACAGGCGAAGTGGATACTCGTCGGCGGAGGGTGAGCTCACGACGCCCGTGTGCCACCCGATCGCGTGGGCGTCGTCGCCAGGGTCTTCGTAGGAGTCGTGATCCGGGTAGTGGCGGGTACCGGTCAGGATCTCGCCGCACGTGTGCGCCCACAACTCCGTGAACGCGGGCTGCAGCGTACCTGCGGCGCAGCCCGTGAGGCGCACCATGTCGTCGCGCCATTCGTCCTCGTTGCGCGCATCGCCTGCCCACTTGTCGCCGAACGCAGCGCCGCCGACGTAGCCGACCCGTCCGTCGATCACGATTGCGCGCCGGTGATTCCGTCGATGCAGTCGCGTGAGCTTGCCGAACACGGGCGGGCGGTAGCGCTCGACCTTGCCGCCGGCATTCTTCAGCCGCTCCACCCCGTCATCGGGGATGCGCATTCCGCCGATCGCGTCCACGAGGACGCGGACCTCGACGCCGGCGGCAGCACGTTCAGCCAGCACCTCCAGCACCTTGTCCGACACCTCGCCCGGCTCCCAGATGTAGGCCGACACGTTGATCGTGTGCGTCGCGCGCTGGAAGTCCTCGATCATGCGTGGGAAGTAGCTGTCGCCGTTGCTGAGCAGTTCCGCGGTTCCGCCGCTGCGCACGGGCGTGTTCACGATGCCGGCAATGCCGCGCATGAAGTCGGCACTGTCGAGCGGCTGGCCGGCGGTGGACCAGATGCGGTCGGTGCGGCGACCCAGCTTGAAGAACAGCGTGATGATCGCCGTACCGATTCCGAGCACGCCGAACAACGCGAGGACGTTGATCCACCAGGGACCTGCGAGGATGTCATTCATCGGGATCGGTCAGTCGGGTAGCAGTTCTACGGGCGCGGTGAAGTCCACGCGCGTGAGCAGCGGGTGGTGATCGGAACCGAAGACGCGCGGCGTGCGGTCGCCTGGCACCTCGTCGATTCGCTGGACGCAGACGTCACGGAAGCGGTCGGCCGGTGAGCGATAGAGTACATAATCGAGCGGGAGCCGCACGCTCGCATGATACGTATGCCGCCAGTCGCCGACGCGGCGGGCGAGCTGCAACCCGCCGTCCTGCAGCGCACGCACGACGGGATCGCGCATGCCCAGCGGCGAATTCAGGTCGGCACCCAGGACGACGCTCGCATGATGTTCGGGGTCGATGAGCCGGTGCGCGAGCTCGGCCGCCTGCACGAGGCGGCCTGCGCCGTAGCGGAGCTGCCATCCCCCGGGCGGTGCGCCGCCCGTGTCGAGGTGCGCGCTCGCGAGCACGAGGTCGGGCAGCCCGGCCATGTGCGTGGTGAGCGCAACGCGACGCTGTCGCACGTACGGCAGCAGGAAAGCATGCGTGCCATCGAGTGCGACATTCGAAAGGATCGCGTTGCCGCGATCACTCTGGTGCACGCCGTTGCGCATGGACGGCGCGTAGCGCAGGCTGAGGCCCATCAACTCTGCGACTTCGAGGATGTCGCTGCGGCCGGGCACGATGCTGCCGTCATGGCGCCTGTCGAGCGGCTTCTCGGGGACGTCGCCACCGGCGCGATACGCCTCCTGCAGCAGCATGACGAACGGCCGATCGCTGCGCGTGCCGAAGTCGTCGTACGCACCGTCCAGTATCCGACGCATCAGCTCGCCGACGTCCGCGCGACCGACGGCGACGTTCCACGAAATGATGTCGAGCCCGGTTATGGTCTGCGCCAGTCGTGGCGCGAGGTCGAGCGCGACGGCAGAGCCGATGTTGCGCCGCCAGCCGGCCAGTTCGGGATGCAGGTGCGGCTCGTGAACCGGCTCGAGCGCAGGATAGCCCGCCGCAGCCGCGAGCAGTGGCTGCGATGAACGACGCCCGGTCGGCGCACCATCGTCATTCGTCTCGGTCATCGTTCGTTACAGAGGCAAGAGGAGCGCCAGTCGCGCCGGTCCGGATCGACCGACAGCGCTGCAAACCGTTGCGCCGGAGCATCCGCTGTGATGAGCGGGTTGCGAGAACCTTGCGAGCCGTGGCCCGAGGGCTCAACTTGCGGCCTTCCCAAGGCAATTCGCCCCGTCACGGGGCACCCAGCAGTAACACACGATCGGATCGGGTCGGTCCCTGCGCCGGGAGCAGCGTCTGTTCCAGCGGACGCTATTGGCGTTGCCGTGCCGTAGCATCACCCCGGCGGAGTGGCCGGGGGCTGTGAACCTTCGAGAGGTGACGAATGAACTTCATCGAGAGCCTGGAATCCGGCGCGCGCTGGCTGCTGGGTGTCATGGAACCGATCGCCAACTTCGGTCCGAACTTCAACGGCGAGCAGGTGCCGCTGTTCGTGATCCTGCTGGTCGGCACCGGCTTCTACCTGACGGTGCGCCTGGGGCTGATCCAGATCCGACGGCTCGGCCACGGCGTCGGCGTCACGAGCGGCAAGTACGACGACCCGAACGAGCCGGGTGACGTCTCGCACTTCCAGGCGCTCTCGACAGCGCTGTCCGCGACGGTCGGCATCGGCAACATCGCGGGCGTCGCGATGGCGATCCACTTCGGCGGACCGGGCGCACTGTTCTGGATGTGGATGACGGCCTTCCTCGGCATGGCGACGAAGTACACCGAGGTCGTGCTCGCCCAGCACTACCGCCAGGTCGAAGGCCCCGACCGGGATGCGAAGAAGTGGGAAGGCACGGTCTCGGGCGGCCCCATGTACTACATCGAGCGCGGCCTCGGCCCGAACTTCAAGTGGATGGCCGTGCTGTTCGCAGTGCTGCTCGGCCTGACCGCGTTCCTCACCGGCAACGCCATCCAGGCGAACACCCTCGCCGACACGGTGCAGACGCAGTGGGGTGTGGGCCCGGCCGTGACGGGCGTCGTGAGCGCGCTGATCGTCGGCGCGGTCATCCTCGGCGGCATCACGCGCATCGGTGCGGTGGCGGGCGTGCTCGCTCCGCTCATGGCCGCGATCTATGTCGGTGGTGGACTGCTCGTTATCTTCTTCCATCTCGGCGACGTGATCCCGGCGTTCGGCCTGATCTTCCGCGAGGCGTTCAACCCGACGGCCGGCGTCGCGGGCACCGGCATCGGCGCGATCCTGGTCACGATGATCTGGGGTGTGCGACGCGGCCTGTTCTCGAACGAGGCCGGTCAGGGCTCCGCGCCGATCGCGCACGCTGCAGCCAAGACGGACGAGCCGGTCTCCGAGGGCGTCGTCGCACTGCTCGAGCCGTTCATCGACACGATCCTCATCTGCACGATCACCGGCCTCGTCATTGTCATGACACAGGTCTGGGACGACAAGCACCCGACCGAGCTGGTCCTCAACAGCGGTGACGTCGCATGGGTCGCCGACCAGCCGGACGGCAGCATCGCGCGCGGCCTGCCCGCGCCCGCCGAGTACCGCGTCGAGCAGGGCCTGCCCGTAGTCGCCAACCCCGGCGATTCGCGCTTCGGATGGCACAGCGTGCGCGTGGACGAGTTCTTCACCGACGCGCAGCAGACACAGCCGTTCACGGGCGTGCTCTATCCGAGCCGCGGCGTGGCAGTGGCCGTCGATGGCACCGAGTACCGATCACTGTACGGCAATGCCGTGGAGACAGGTGCACCGCTCACGATGCTCGGCTTCCAGGCCGGTATCCCGGGCGGTTTCGGCCACTGGGTCGTCATCCTCGGCGTGATGCTCTTCGCAATCTCGACCGCGATCTCGTGGAGCTACTACGGCGATCGCTGCGCCCACTACCTCTTCGGTACCAGGGCCGTGATGCCGTACCGCGTCATGTTCGTGCTGATGCACTTCGTCGGCGCGGTCGCATCACTCGACGCGATCTGGGCACTCGGCGACGTGTTCCTCGCGATCGTCGTCTTCCCGAACCTGATCGCTCTGCTGCTGCTGAGCGGCAAGGTCGCGGAACTGACGAAGAGCTACTTCGACCGCAGGCCGTGGGAGGAGAACGCATGCGTGCATGCCGAGTGGAAGGCGTCACGAGCCGGCAAGTAGAGTCTGATTCACCACAGAGCACCCAGAGTGCACTGAGGAACTGCTGAAGAAGACGGCGGTCGGGCCTGCATGGGCTCGACCGCCGTTGTCTTGACCGTGCTCCCATCACCAGATCGCAACACGACCCGCCAGCAAACCGGAGGTCCCCAGCCGCGAAGCACTACAGAAACAATGCTTCACCGCCGACCAAGCTGCGCCGTGTCGAGTAAGATCCCGGCGCCCTCCGCGCGGATGCGGTGAAAAACCCTCCGTGCTCTCCGTGTCCTCTGTGGTTGAACAAACCGTTCAAACCGACCGACTCATGAACTCCTGCAGATTCGACCGATACCCGCGGCTCGAGGTGAGCCGTGTCCCGTCGCGCAGGATCACCACGTAGTCCCCCTGGAACAGCGGCTCCAGCTCCGCGATCGCGTCCACGTTCACGATCGTCGATCGGTGGATGCGCAGGAAGCGGGACGGGTCGAGGCGGCTCTCGAGGCTCGTCATCGTCTCGCGCATCAGGTGTGAGCGCTTGCCGGTGTGGAGGCGCGCGTAGTTGCCCTCGGCACCGATCCAGTCGATCTCCGCGGTGCGGAGGAAGACGATGCGACCGCCTTCCTTGACGGCGATGCGGTCGGTGCGCCGAGCATCACCGACGTTGTCGAGCAGACTCTGCAGCCGCTGGTCGAACTCGCCCGCATGGTGGCGGCGGACGGACTCACGCGCGCGGCGGAGGGCAGTCGCGAAGCGGTCCTCGTCGAACGGCTTCAGGATGTAGTCGAGTGCATGCGCCTCGAACGCCTGCACCGCGAACTGGTCGTATGCGGTCACGAAGATCACGACGGGCGGTGTATCGGCGCCGAGCGATTCGAGGACGCCGAAGCCGTCGCGCTCGGGGATGTTGACGTCCAGGAAGAGCAGCTCCGGCTTCGCGTCATGGATCACCTGCACGGCCGCATTACCGTCCCCGGCTTCCGCGACGATCTCGATGTCGGGCTGTTCCGCCAGGAGTGAGCGCAACCGCTCGCGTGCGAGCGGCTCGTCCTCGACCAGTACGGTGCGGATCTTCGTCACGGGATCGCCTCCTGTCTGAGCGCGACCGGCTCTTCGACCGGCGCGTGGCGGAACGGGATCGAGAGTGCGGCGCGGAACCCGCCCTGTGGACCGGGCCCCGCGTCGAAGCTGAAGTCGGCGCCATAGAGCGTCTCCAGGCGCGCGCGCGTGTTCGAGAGTCCGACGCCGGTGCCGCGCCGACCGGCGCCATCGCCATTGCCGTCATCGACGACCTGCAGCTCCAGCCGGTCGCCTGCCCTGCGGCTGCTCACGAGGATGTGCCCGCCTGCCGCACGCGGCGCGATCGCATGACGCACGGCGTTCTCGACGAGCGGCTGCAGGATCATGTGTGGCACTGTCGCATGAAGCGTGTCGGGCGCGATATCGAGCGTGACACGCATCCGCTCACCCAGACGCGTACGCTCGATCTCGACGTACGGTTTCAGAAAATCCAGCTCGTCACGCAGTGCGACTTCGCTCGTGCCGACGTGCTCGAGCGTGACGCGCAGCAGATCGCTGAGCCGGGCCAGCATGCGATCGGCGGCGCGGACGTCGCGATGCATGAGTGCACTGATCGCGTGCAGCGTATTGAACAGAAAATGCGGCTGGAGCTGTGATTTCAGCAGGTGCAGCTCAGCCTCGGCCAGCCGCTTCTCGAGCACGAGCGCTTCGCGCTCGCGACGCCGGTAGCGGCGATAGACCTCGACGCCATGACCGAGACCGGCGAGCAGCCAGTAATACAGCACGTTCGCCGGTATTCCATTCATCAGCAGCTCGGCAAAACTGCCGTTGAACCATCCCGTGATCTGGGCGATGCCGAAGGCGACCGCGACTTCCGAGAGCGCGACGGCGATCGACGCCACGATGTGCACCAGCACGTGCTGCACGTGCGGCGGCTCGTCGATCGGGAAGCGGCGCGAGAGCGCGAAAACGACGAGCGTGATGCCGGCCCAGACCACTGCGCCCGGGAGCGCGCGCGCGGCTGCATCGCCCAGGCTGAACGGCACGCCCATGCTCCGGCTCAGCAACAGGTGCTGCCCGGTCAGGAACACACCGTAAATCAGCCACCACGCCAGCACGATTCTGACCTCGTACCGGCGCGCGCGACGGGAAGGCAGCACGAGCGTATTCGGCATTATGCGGGGGGTGCAGGGGAATGAGCGTGCAACGATCCAAGCTAATTGCGGCCGTGGCCGGCTGAAAGAAAAGCCGAACCCGGAAACCCATGGACCATCCCACAAATCCGGCAGGTGGTCACGGACTGAAGGAATGTCCTACCCTTTGAGCACGTTGGACCGCGACAGACTGGCACACTTGCAGGGAGCGTCGACGTCCTCCAGGAAGGCACAGCATTGCAGCGGTTCAGGATCCGGCGACGCGGCGCAGTGTCTCGTCGTCCAGGCGGTGACCCCCACTGAACCGTTCCAGCCGGTATGCGACGCCGGTGGCATCCAGTTCCCCCGTGAGCCGGTCGAGGCCGGCCGCCGCAAAGCCATCGCGCTCGCCCACGACCAGCGTCAGACGCGCGC
>CAYLME010000073.1:0-16310 GCA_964384585.1 uncultured Gemmatimonadaceae bacterium
GCTGTGTCCACGCCTCGCTCCGCTTCGTCCACGACGGCCACACCGATCGCCAGGCCGGCGTCCAGCGCACGAAGCTGTTCCAGTCGCTCCAGCTGCTCCAGCGCACTCGGCCCCAGCGCGACCCAGCGCTGCAGCGCATCCGGTGCGTACGCGTACAGCCCGATGTGGCGCAGGAAGCAGGGTGAGTCGAGCTCTTCCTTCGTCGGCTCGCGATCCCGCACGTGCGGCACCGGCGACCTGGAAAAATAAAGTGCGGCGCCGTCCTGGCGCCGCACCACCTTCACGACTGCCGTATCCCTGTATGCCCCACCATCGCGCAACGGAGCGGCTACCGTGCCGACCGGCCAGCCTGCATCCACCAGCGCGACCGCCGCCGCTACGTGGGACTCCGCGATGAACGGCTCATCGCCCTGCACGTTCACGACGACGCGAACGTCAGCGTACTCTCCGAGCGCCGCGACTTCTGCAACGCGGTCCGTCCCCGACGGATGTGACGCCAATGTCAGGACTACGTCCGCGCCAACGCTCCGGCACACCTCCGCCACCTCTTCCGAATCCGTTGCGACCACACACGCGTCCAGCACGTCCATCGCGGAGACACGGCGCCACACCCACTCGATCAGCGGGCGTCCGGCCAGCAGGTGCAACGGCTTCCGCGGCAGCCGCTCCGAGCCCAGCCTGGCCGGAATGACGCCGAGCACACGTCCTCCGCTCACGTCGCTCCGGACCTCCCGTCGGCCACAAAAAAAGGGCGGCGCGTACGCAAGATCCGCGCCGGACACGTCAACTGAATCTAACCGGCGGCAGGGGTCGTGTCAAAGAAGATTCCTGCGCTGTTCAGCGGAAGCGGACCGTGAGCAAGCGCGCGACCGCCTCGTGAAGCAGTTCCGAGGGTCGTACGCCAAGGCGACGGAAACCCTGCTGTGCGGCTGGGATCGAAAGGTGGTGTGCTCCGACGTTCCGAAGGAGCACTGGACGCACCTCCGCACGACGAACATCGTCGAGTCACCGTTCGCACCAGTACTGTTTCCCACGACCGCGGCAAAACAGCCACAACGAGATGCCGCCGTCTGATGCCCGTACACACACCAAGTCACGTGGCCTCCTGCGCCGAAGGATCGTCCACAGTATCCGAATCACATTGGGATCGACAAGCCTCTGACAGATCTCTGACCTGACGTTGACCCACAGTCATCAAGCGATGTGTATAGTGAAGTAGGTTCTGGCTCAAACGGAACTGCGCTTTCATCTGCGAAGCCAGTACCATTGTCACGCAAACGAGGGGAGGACACATGAGGGGCGCGCCGCATAAGGTTCTCTTCATAAGCGCTGTCGGGATACTTGGGGCCAGTGCGTGCGCCGAAAATCCTACTACTCTGCCGGGACTTGATGAGAACATTGCAGTTTTCTCCCGATGGGATCCCTGCTTCATTTACGAGCCTTGCCTGATCGACGGGATCTGGGTCATCACCCGCCGTCGGCCTGATCAACCAGTCCAGTGGCCCGAAGGGGTAGAGTGCGGGGGCATCCCTGGAGGTTGCTTCACGCCGAACGGCGTATTCTTCGGTAGGGAGCCTTGGTTGGCTCCGAGAGGCACCATCAATCCTCCGGGCACCGAGTTTGCCGCTGACGGCGCCCGACCTCCCTCTGGCACTGAATCTCGAGACATGCAGAGAGCGCTGACCGAACTTGAACGAAGATGGCCGAAGTGCAAGCCACTTGTGCAGATGATGAAGGACCGGATCGGTTCAGGTGGGATCTGGATGGCGAACCGAAATAACGGTTGGTGGCTTGGCGAATGGGTGCGGGAGGAGGGGCAAAGGGGCGTCGTTTACATCAGCTACGAAAACGGCGGTAACTGGACGAACGGGACGGCGGACATCAGTCGCCTGCGACGAACCCTTACCGAGGAGGCGATCCACGCCTGGTTCGATACGGACGTTGGACACGGCTCACAGGCGACAGATGAACAGAAAGCTGCGATGGAGCAGGCACGTCAGGATTGCGGCAAGTGGGTAAACTAGGGACAAGGAGTGGGCAATGCGCAGAGCGTTGTGGTTGATGCTGGCTGTTATCGGTGTGCATGCCGCGGAGGTTGACGCGCAGGCGATCCCGATCGACGAACGAAGCAGCGAGGCCGCTGTGGCAATCGTCGAATGGCTGGCTCGCTCGATCAAGGATTCCGATCCTTCACGCACGCTGGTGTTCTCCACCCTGACGAACGGAGCCACGGTAGTACGCAAGCCACATGGCTGGGCAATCAGTACGGCTCCGAAGAATGCCATCCCGTTCACGGAGGCTGCGTTCGATGAGATCGGCGCGCGTGTTGGGATTGAGATTCGGCTGTGTAACGAACTGATCGGCGAATCGCTATGCGGGATCGAGCAGCCCTGGTACTGGATCCTGCTGTCCGCTCCGACCCGTGATGGCGAGCGCGTGCTCTTCGAGGTTGAGGAGCGTGAGATAAGCTATCCACCCCCTGGCGTGGATGGCGTCGGAAGTCGCGAGAGCACCAGTCGTATCGTTGTGGTACGACGTGAGGGTGACCGCTGGCGTGTTGCGCGGACGATCGAGTGAACAACTCTTCGCGCCCTTGTCCGTGGCGGCCCCGCAACTCTCTGCAGAATCGGGACAGGGGCTCTCCGCAATGCGGGCATCTCTAACTCTGTACGCCACCTGCGTCCTGGTCGCGAGAGCTTCGGGGCGGCACTTCGTCAGGTCACGGTGACACCATGCAGGCGCGCCGTCCATCGGCTTCACGGTCGAACGTTTCGGCGCCAGCCCGGCCAGTGCTAGCGCGTCCAGGGCAGCGAACGCTTCGGGAACGACACGCCGACGCCCAGCTTCGGCTCCTCGATGTCTTCGGGATCGAAGAGGATGCGTGCATAGAAGAACGGCCAGCGCAGTTCCGCGCCGAAGTTCTGTCGCACCGCTCTCGCCTGATCGTGCGTCCAGGCAGTCCCGGCTGCATGCAAGAGGTTGAAGCTCGGCACGCCGACAAGCGGGATGCGCAGGTAATCCGGCAACGGGATCACGTAGCGCACTTCGGCGAAGACGACGCGGTCGCCCTGGAACTCGCCGATTTCGAACGTCGGCAGTGTACCGGATCCGCCCACCATGCTCCAGCGCTGGCGCGGCAGCGAATCCGTGCCCGGCAGCGGCGCACGCCAGTGCACCTGCAGCGAGATCGTGTGATCCGCGAGGCCCGGGACGGCTGCGGCACCATTGATCTCGAAGCGGTTGAAGCTGCGCTCGCCGTCGAAGGCGTCGATTGCGAACTCGGCCTCCGCTTCGAGCTCCGCGTCCAGTCGCGGCTGCTGCCATGACATCAGCCCGCCCGCCACGATGCTGGTGATCCGGATCTCCGGTACGGCCGGGTTGGGGCGGATGCTGTCCGGCGCACGGATCATCCACGGGTCGCCGGCGGGTAGCGACGTCGCATCCTCGACCTGCAGGCGCAGGAACGCGTCGGTCCCGCGTTGCGAGCGCTTCTCGAGCACGCGGCGCAGCTCGAGCCAGCCGCGGTCGCTCTGGTAGTAGTTGCGGTGGTCGTCGCCGTCCCAGATGACGGAGAGGCTGTTCGTCAGGTCGCCACGGATCCAGTGGTCCTCCGTCGCAGTCGTGCGCTCCGCCCCCGCCGCAACCGTCGTCCATCCCCTGGTAACGCTCGCCTCGGCGCCGCCCGTGAACTCACCGCGCTCGAAACGGTACTCCACCCAGCCGCGCAGCATCGGCTCGATCGCGCCGATCGGCGGTGTCAGGACCCCTGCACCGACCCCGAGCGTGAGCCCGTCCACGCGGTCATACGTGGGCAGTCGCACACCCCGAATGCCGTCGAGCACGAACATGGACCGATGCCGCGTGCCGACGATGCGCAGCGTACCATCCTCGCGGCGCTGCACGTCGTAGGGCGCGAATGGCTCGTCCTGCACCGCACTCACGGTCGCCTGTTCGCTGGGAAAGTAGCCACCGCCGAGGTTGTAGACGGTGCCGGTCACGACCGCGGTGGGCCGCAGGAATACGTTGCCGTCCACGATCCAGAGGTCGCCATCGATCGTGCCGTTCACGCGCAGCGTCGCACCCGCGACGAGCACGGTGCCCCGCAGCGTCTCTCCGTTCTCGATCAACCGGTTCTCGGCAACGAGCGTGTAGCTGCCCGCGAGTACGCTGTCCAGCTGCCGGTCGTAGTCGTGCAGCCCGCGACCCGTTCGCTCGATCTGCTGGGCCGCGGCATGGGCTGCGGTACCCGCGAGTCCCCCGAGCAGAGCAAGCACCAGCGGCAGTGCACGCACACGGCTCATGCGTGCTCCAGAAAATTGCGCAGCAGCGCGTGACCGGACTCGCTGGCGATCGATTCCGGGTGGAACTGGACGCCCCACACCGGGTGACTGCGGTGCCTCACCGCCTGGATTTCGTCGTCCCATCCATCCTCATCCGTGACCGCAATGACCTCGAGCTCCGCCGGCACACTGTGCGCCGCGATGACCAGTGAATGGTACCGCGTCACCCGCAACGGGGACGGAAGCCCATCGAAGATGCCCGTACCGGAATGACGGATTGCCGACACCTTTCCGTGCATCGTACGACGGTTCCTTACAACTTCCGCACCGTACGCAGCGCCGATCGCCTGATGCCCCAGGCAGACCCCCAGGATCGGTGTTCGCGCGCCCATCCGCCGGACCACCTCCACGCTCACGCCGGCCTCCGCCGGCGTACAGGGGCCGGGCGAGATCACGATGCGCTCAGGCGCCATCGCCTCGATCTCGTCCACCGTCAACGCATCATTGCGTCGTACGACCGGATCGACCCCCAGCTCCCCCAGGTACTGGACCAGGTTGAAGGTGAAGGAATCGTAGTTGTCTATGACAAGCAGCATCTCATGCCCGTGGATGAAACTCCCGGTGTACCTGCCTCAGGTACTCTCTTTCGACGTGTGTATAGATCTGCGTCGTTGCGATGTCCGCGTGACCGAGCATCTCCTGCACTGCGGCCAGATCGGCACCGCCCTCGAGCAGGTGTGTGGCGAACGAGTGCCGCAGCGTGTGTGGCGTAACCCGCTTGCGAATGTTTGCGCGCTTCACGTGCTTGCGCAGGATCTTCCAGACGCCCATGCGCGAGAGCGGCAGGCCGCGCGCATTCAGGAAGATGACACCCTGCGTGTCCCCGCGCGCAAGGCGCGGCCGGATCTCGCGCAGGTAGACGTCCAGCGCGCGCAGCGCCGCGCGGCCGACCGGAACCACGCGCTCCTTCGATCCCTTGCCGAACACGACGGCCAGTCCGTCCTCGAACAGGACGTCGCGCACCTTGATCGTCGTGAGCTCGCCGACACGTACCCCGGACGCGTACGCGAACTCGAGCATCGCCTTGTCACGCCAGTACAGCTTCTCGCCCGGGTCGGGCGAATCCAGCAGTCGTTCCACTTCCTCGCGTGCGAGGGCATCGGGTAGCCGTCGCCAGGTGCGCGGCAGCTCCACGCGCTCTGTCGGATCCATCACGGCGAGCCCCTCGCCCACCAGCCAGCCGTAGAACGTGCGCAGGGCCGAAAGCGCGCGCCGGATCGACGTCGGCTGCAGTCCGCGATCCTTCAGGTGATAGACGTACTCACGCAACTCGGCGGCGCCGACGTCGCCCGGCCGCGCCACACCACGTTCGGCGAGGTATGCGAAGCAGCCGGTCAGGTCACGGCGATACGCATCCAGCGTCCGCGGTGACAGACCGCGTTCGAGTGCGAGGTGGTCGAGGAACGCCTCGATCTCCCTCATCGCGCCCCGTGGTGTCGCGTCTTCAGCCACCACCAGGTGATCGCGCCGATGACGAGGGCCGCGATGGCCATCAGCCACCCGCTCGCTCGTTCCATGATCGCCATGATCTCATGCCAGTTGCGGCCGATGACGCCGCCGAGGTAGACGAGTGCGCCATACCATGCGGCTGACGCAATCGTGAGGGGGATGATCAGGCGCGGCGCGGAAACCCCAGTCACGCCCGCGAAGACCGGCACGACCGCCCGCAGCGCGGGCAGGAAGCGGCTCACCAGGATCGCGGGCGTGCCCCAGCGCTGATAGAAGACGGCGACGTGCTCGAGCTGCCGCTCGTTGAGCAGCCATCTGCCCACCCGTCCACCGAAGAAGCGGGTACCGTAGTGACGCGCGAGCCAGTAGGTGAGTGTCGCGGACAGCACGTTGGGCACGAGCGTGCATGCGAATACGAGCCGCAGGTCGGCGTGCCCGGCAGCGGCGAGGAACGCACCGAGGAGTACGAACGTGTCGGCCGGGACCGGCGGCACGATGTTCTCCAGCGCCGCGCCGACGCCGATTGCCACGTAGAGCAGCAGCGGCGGCAGCCCTGCGAGTGTTTCGATGATGCTCTCGATGAGGCCCTCCACGGGCGTCGCACTAGAGCGGGAACGGCGGGATCTCGGGAACGGCGTCGATCAGCGCGACGGCCATCGCGGCAATGCCTTCATTGCGGCCGATCCAGCCCATGCCCTCGTTGGTCTTGCCCTTCACCGAGACGTGATCGGATGAGATGCCGAGCGCGGCCGCGAGGCGGGCACGCATGGACGCTGCATGCGGGCCGATGCGTGGTCCATCGCAGACCACGGTCACGTCCACGTTCACGACCAGGTAGTTGACTTCCTCGAGCAGGTCACGCGCTGCCGCGAGCAGGCCGATGGAGTCCGCATCCTTCCAGCGCTCGTCGCTCGGCGGGAAGTGCGTGCCGATGTCGCCGAGTGCCGCGGCTCCGAGCAGTGCGTCCGTCACGGCGTGCGCGACTGCGTCCGCGTCCGAATGACCATCGAGTCCCTGTTCCCACTCGATGCGAACGCCGCCGAGCACGAGAGCGCGCCCGGCGGCGTAGCGATGGGAATCATAGCCGATGCCGACGCGCATGTGCGTCAGGCGACCTGGCCTGCGAGTCTCAGGATCCGCAGCGCGAGGTGTGCGGCGTTCTTCGCGTTGTCGATGCCGACGCATGCGACCGGCACACCGGGCGGCATCTGCGCGACCGAGAGCAATGCGTCCAGCCCGCCCAGCGCTGCGTTCAGCGGTACGCCGATGACCGGCAGCTTCGTATGGGCAGCGACCACGCCCGGCAGCGCGGCCGAGAGGCCGGCGCCGCAGATGACAACACCAAACCCGTTGGACTGCGCGTTGCTCGCGATGCTCGCGGTCTGTTCCGGATCCCGATGCGCGCTCGACACGACGACCTCCGTCTCGACGCCCGCCTCCTCGAGGATCGGAACCGCCTTCTCCATGCGCTCACGGTCGGACTGCGAGCCCATCATGATCAGCACCTTCGCCATCAACCCTCCACCGGTGCCGCCACGCGCTGAGCGCAGCACGGGCAGCCGTCGTCGTTTTCGTCTGCCAGCGTGTAGTCCTGGTAGCGCCTGCGCGGGGTGAACCCTGCATCCTCGATCAGCCGGACGATCTCCTTCTCCGGCATGATGAAGTCGATGCCGGTGGCACTCACCACGTTCTCCTCGATCATCAGCGAGCCGAAATCGTTCGCGCCGAAGCGCAGTGCAATCTGCGCCATCTTCGGCCCCTGCGTCACGTAGGACACCTGCACGTTGTCGAAGTTGTCGAGCACCAGCCGGCCCAGTGCTGTGGTCGTCAGATAGTCCACGCCCGTGCCGAGCTGCAGGTCCCAGCTCTCCATCTCCGTGTGTGACGGCTGGAACGACCACGTGATGAACGCCGTGAAATGCCCGGCGCCACGCTTCAGGCTGCGCTCCTGCGCCGCGCGCAGCTTCAGCATGTGCTCCAGTCGGTCTTCCCACGCCTCGCCGACACCGTACATCATCGTTGCAGTGGTCAGCAGCCCCACCTCGTGCGCTGCCTCGTGAATCTCGATCCAGCGGCTGGAGTCGATCTTCTTCGGCGCGATGAAGTCACGCACCGCGTCCACGAGGATCTCCGCGCCCGCACCCGGCATCGAGTCGAGACCCGCCTGCCGGAGCTGCAGCAGCACTTCGTCGATCGGAAGCTTCGACACCTTCGAGATCATCTCGACCTCGGACGCGCTGAAGCCGTGCACGTGGATCGGGTGGTGCTCCTTGATGTAACGCAGCAGTTCCGTGTACCAGTCGATCGGCAGGTACGGGTTGTGTCCGCCCTGCATCAGGATCTGTACGCCGCCGAGCGCCTTCGTCTCGTCGATCTTCGCGCCGATCTCCTCGTACGAGAGCACATAGGCCTCGTCATCCTTGGGACGACGGTAGAAGGCGCAGAAGCGGCAGTCCGTGACGCAGACGTTCGAGTAGTTGATATTGCGATCGACGATGTAGCTGACGACACCGTCCGGATGCTTCTGCTGTCGGAGTGCGTCGGCACGCGCGCCCAGCTCGAGCAACGGTGTGGTGCGCCTCACCTCGAGCCACTCGGCGATCTCTGCGCCAAACGGCCGCTCGTGCACAGGTGCCGGGACGTACTCCGGCTTCGGCGCCTGCCGCTGTGATCCGAGTGAGCCGGCCACGCTCGGCTCGCGCATCCGCGGCGACACGGTCTGGAGGATCGGTAGCCGCCGCTGCTCGTCCGGCACTTCGCGCGCACTCGTCGCAACGACACCGCCGCTTTCGACGAGGCGGATGCCAGGCCGCTTCCCGTTTGCGCCGTTACCGTCGTTCACCACGGATCCACTCGTCGGCGCGGCACCATTCGACCGGGCGTCGCCTGTCGAGCCCGGCTTCACCTCGTCTGCGCCGCTCGCACCCGGACCCTTCGGGCTCACCATTCGCGCACCTCCTGGTACTGCACATCGCGCTCGACCGGTCGCTTCCCCGCATCGCGGATCAGCCGCACGATCTCGGCGAACGTCATGCCCTCGGGCGTGTGCGCACCCGCGTCGTGATAGATGCGCTCCCGGCGCACGGTGCCCTCCAGATCGTCCACACCGAAGTGCAGCGCGATCTGGCTGACCTTCGCCGTGTTCATGATCCAGTGCGTCTTGATGTGGCGGAAGTTGTCGAGGAACAGCCGTCCGACGGCGAGGTTCTTCAGGTCATCGAACCCGGTCGTGGCTGTGCCCGTGCGTCCGAGCTGCTCGCCCAGCTCATTGTTGTCCGGATGGTACGCGAGCGGGATGTAGGCGAGGAAGCCGCCGGTCTCGTCCTGCAGCTCGCGCAACATCGCCAGGTGATCGACACGATCCTCGTTCGTCTCGACATGGCCGTACAGCATCGTCGCGTTGCTGCGCACACCCATGCGGTGCGCACGACGGTGCACGTCGATCCATTCCTCTGCTGCCAGCTTGCGTTCGGCGATCGTGGCACGCACACCCTTCGCGAATACCTCGGCGCCGCCGCCAGGCAATGTATCCAGTCCGGCATCCACCAGCCGCTGCAGCACGTCCTCCACGCTCGACTTCTCGATGCGCGCGAGGTGTGCGATCTCGACCGCGGTGAGTGCCTTGATCTCGACGCCCGGGTGCCGCTCCTTCAGCCCGCGGATCAGGTCCTCGTAGTAGGAGACGCGCAGCTTCGGGTGCAGCCCACCGACGATATGGAACTCGCGGACAGGCGTATCACGCGCGAGCGACGCCTCGTGGAACGCCTCCTCCAGTTCCATCGTGTACGCACCATCCTCCTTCGGCCGACGTGCGAACGAGCAGAAGGTGCACGTCGCACGGAGGATGCAGACGTTCGTCGGATTGAGGTGCTGATTCGCGCAGAGGAAGACGCGATCTCCGTTCTTGCGGCGGTTCGACCAGTCCGCCAGCGCACCGATCGCCAGCAGATCCCGCGATTCGAAGAGCGCGACCCCGTCGTCCTTCGTCAGCCGTACACCCTCGAGAACCTTCTCCGCAATCGGGACCAGGGCGGGGTCCGACGGCGCAATATGCAGCTCGGCAGCAAGTGCCGGTGTCATGAGCAATTCCGTCTCAGGGAACAGGTACTGTCCACCCGGTAGAATAGGCACGGGCAGGAGGCGCTGCAAGCGATTATCGGGCCGTTTTCGGGCCCTGGTCTGCTTGACCTGCCTTAGGGCTCGTGGCCCGGCCGACACTCTGTTCTCACGGAAACACGAAAGGTTGTCCGGCCGCGGCGCTGAGTCTGTGGCAGACCGGGCAGGCAGCGCCGGGAAACAGGCAGCCCGACCAGCAACGCATTGCTGACCGGGCTCCTCGACGCGATACGAGCCGGGCGCTCAGGCGCCTCGAACGATCAGCCGTACTTCCGGAGTGCCAGACACACGTTGTGCCCGCCGAAGCCGAACGAGTTCGAGATCGCGACGTTCACTTCCTGATCGAGGCGGGTGTTGTGCGCGTAATTGAGGTCGCACGCCGGATCCGGTGTCGAGAAGTTGATCGTCGGCGGGATCACGCTCTCGCGGCAGACGAGCGTACAGATGACCGTCTCGACGGCGCCGGCGGCGCCGAGCAGGTGGCCCGTCATCGACTTTGTCGAGCCCATCACCACGCGATACGCATCCTCGCCGAATACGGCCTTCACGGCCGCCGTCTCATTCATGTCGTTGGCCGGCGTCGATGTGCCGTGCGCATTGACGTAGTCGACGTCCGCGGGAGTGAGACCGGCGTCACGCAGCGCGTTGCGCATGGCGATCTGCGCGCCTGCACCTTCCGGTGCAGGTGCGGTGAGGTGGTACGCGTCTGCACTCTGCCCGTAGCCGACGATCTCTCCCAGGATCTCCGCGCCACGGCGCTTCGCGTGCTCCAGTTCCTCGAGCACGAGTACACCCGAACCCTCGCCGAGCACGAAGCCGTCACGCGTTGCGTCGAACGGGCGGCTGGCCGTTTCCGGAGAGTCGTTGCGCGTCGAAAGCGCCTTCATGTTGCCGAAGCCGGCGATCGTCATCGGTGTGACGGTTGCTTCCGTGCCGCCCGCAACCATGATGTCGGCTTCGCCGTTCTGCACGAGACGTACTGCATCACCGATCGCGTGTGCGCTCGACGCGCACGCGCTGACGGTGCAGTAGTTCGGCCCGCGCAGCCCCCAGCGCATCGAGACGTGGCCCGCTGCGATGTCCGGGATGAACATCGGGATGAAGAACGGGCTGATGCGCTTCGGCCCCTTCTCGACCATCACGCGCGCCTGGTCCTCGAAGGTGGATATGCCGCCGATGCCGCTGCCGATGAGCACACCGGTGCGGTCGCGGTCGAACTTCGCGTCCGCACCGTCGAGGCCGGCCCGCTCCATGGCCTGCTGCGACGCTGCGATGGCGAGCTGGGCGAACCGGTCCATTCGACGGACTTCCTTCCGGTCCATGTACAGGTCCGGTTGGAAGCCCTTCACCTCGCACGCGAAGCGACAGTCGTAGTCCTCCGTCGCCTCGAAGTGCGTGATCGGCCCCGCCCCGCTCTGTCCTGCGATGAGCGCGTCCCAGGTGGTCCTGACGTCGTTGCCGAGCGGGGTGACGAGGCCAATGCCCGTCACCACCACCCGGCGGCGTCCGTTCGCTGCCATGATATCTCGAGCAGCGGGGCTACTCGACGCCCTTCTCCTGCAGGTACTTCACGGCATCGCCGACCTTCTGCAGCTTCTCGGCGTCCTCGTCGGGAATCTCGATCCCGAACTCCTCCTCGAACGCCATCACGAGCTCAACGGTATCCAGCGAGTCGGCGCCGAGATCCTCCACGAACGAGGCCTCGAGCGTGACCTTCTCCGGTTCCACGCCCAGCTCGTTGATGATGATCTCCTTAACCTTCGCTTCGGTATCGGCCATGATGTCCTCGCTGTGAGTTGTTAAATCACCATGCCGCCATCGACGATGATGGTCTGGCCGGTAATGTAGCCCGCACCTGGTCCGGCAAGAAAGCGTACAACACTCGCGACATCGTCGCCCGTGCCGAGACGGCCGAGCGCGATCCGCTCCTGCAATGACGCCCGCGTCGCCTCGGGCAGCGCTGCCGTCATGTCCGACTCGATGAACCCGGGTGCCACCGCGTTGCACAGAATACCACGCGACGCCAGTTCCCGCGCTACCGTCTTCGTCAACCCGATCAGGCCTGCCTTGGAGGCAGCATAATTCGCCTGGCCCGGATTGCCCATCACCCCGACCACGCTCGTGATGTTGATGATACGGCCGCTCCTGCGACGCATCATCCCCCGTGACACGGCACGGATCAGGTTGAACGGCCCCTTCAGATTGGTCTCGAGCACACGATCCCACGCCTCATCGCTGATGCGCATGAGAAGGTTGTCGTCCGTGATGCCCGCGTTGTTGACGAGGATGTCCAGCCCGCCCAGGTCCTCCTCGACCTGCTTGACCAGCACGACCGCGGCCTCGGGATCAGCCACGTCACACGCGTATCCGCGATGTCCGACGCCGGCCAGCGAGTCAGCGGCCTCCGTGGCGCGCTCGGCACTACGGCCGACGACGGCCACGCGGGCGCCCGCCCTCGCGAGATGCTCCGCGATCGTCCGACCGATGCCGCGCGTAGCGCCCGTGACGAGAGCGATCTGGCCTTCGAGTTCGCGACTGCTCATGCCAGTGCCTCCAGCTCGGCGGCAGTGCCGAAGGTGCGGGTGTGAACGCCCTTCTCGATCCGCTTCACGAGGCCGCTCAGCACGCTGCCGGGACCGACTTCGATGTAGTCTGTCACCCCCGCGGCGACCATGGCGTGCACGCTCTGCGTCCAGCACACGGCCGATGTGAGCTGCTCGAGCAACAACGAGCGGGCTCGCTCGGGATCGGCGACAGCCTCCGCGGTGACATTGGAAACCACCGGGTACTGCGGCGTCTTCATCGTCACGCTCTCGAGCTGCTCACGCAGGCCCGGAACAGCAACCTCCATGAGCGGCGAATGAAAGGCACCGGAGACTTTCAACCGAAGCGCCCGCCGGGCGCCCGCTTCCGACGCGAGTTCCATCGCGCGCTCGACCGCTCGCGTGTCGCCGCTGATAACGACCTGGTGCGGCGAATTATAGTTGGCCGGGACGCACACTCCATCAGGGCCACTGGCGCGCCGGCAGACGTCCGCGACAGCCTCCTCCGACAAGCCGAGCAGCGCGGCCATTGCGCCGCTACGCTCTTGACCGGCGGCATACATCAGCTCACCTCGAAGCCGTACTGTGCGCAGCCCCTCTGCGAACGACATCGATCCCGCTGCGACCCAGGCGCTGAACTCGCCAAGGGAATGACCGGCCGCAGTCTCCACGTCACGCGGTGACAGCTCGCCTGTCTCAATGAGAACGCGATACGCAGCAATGGAATGCACGAGGATCGCAGGCTGCGCGTTGTTCGTCGCGGTCAGCTCCGCCTCCGGTCCCTCCCAGCACAGCCGGGAGAGTGCGAAGCCGAGCACGTCATCGGCTTCCTCGAAAGTGCGGCGCGCGATGTCGCTCGCATTGGCGAGGTCGCGACCCATCCCCACGAACTGCGAGCCCTGGCCGGGGAAGAGCAGACCTACCACCGGATCACCCCGGAGCCCCAGGTGAAGCCCGCGCCGAACGCGACCATCATCACGATATCGCCCGGCTTGATGCGACCCTGCTCCAGTGCTTCATCGAGCGCGACCGGCAGCGTTGCGGAGCTCATGTTGCCGTAGCGGTCGACGTTCACGAAGACCTTCTCCATCGGCACATTCGCGTAGCGGGCAGTCGCCTCGATGATGCGCATGTTCGCCTGGTGCGGGATCAGCAGGTCGATGTCGTCGCCCGTCAGTCCCGCGCGCAACAATGCCTGATCGGCCGCCTCGGCCATCGAGCGGACCGCCGACTTGAAGACCTCGCGGCCGGCCATCTTCACCAGGTGCGACTTCTCCTCCAGCACGGCGATGTCCATCGGGATCTTCACACCGCCTGCCGGGCGCCAGAGCAGCTCGGCCAGTGTGCCGTCGGAGCGCATGAAGCTCGAGAGCACGCCGCGTCCGTTCTGCGCGCGCCGCACGATCACCGCACCCGCGCCGTCGCCGAACAGGACGCACGTCGCGCGGTCATCCCAGTCGACGATGCCGCTCATCTTCTCCGTGGAAACCACGAGTGCGATCTCGCCGCGGCCGGCAGCGATGTAGCCCTCGGCCACCGTGAGCGCATAGAGGAAGCCGGTGCAGGCGGCACTGATGTCGAAGGCAGCGGCGTTCGTTGCACCGAGCTGCGCCTGCATGTCGCACGCCGTGGACGGCAGCAACCGGTCGGGCGTCGCGGTCGAGACGACAATGATGTCGATTTCGCCCGGCTGGACCCCCGCGCGCTCCATCGCAACGCGTGCGGCATTCGCACCCATCTCCGCCGCACCCATCTCGGGGCCGGCAATGCGACGCTCGCTGATGCCGGTGCGCTCGCGGATCCACGCGTCCGTCGTATCAACCATCTTCTCGAGATCGGCATTCGTCAGGACCCGCTCCGGCAGATAGCGGCCCGTCGACACGATTTCGATGATCGGCTTCGGTGACTTCATCCCCTGCCCCTCTCCGGCGCGCAGTACGTACTCACTCGCGCGCAACACCCGCATGCGCGGTGACTTCCCGCGCAATGTGTCTGACCATCCTCGTCTGCACCGCCTGGCGTGCCACGCGAATCGCGTTCGCGATCGCATTCGGCGGCGAGCCACCGTGGCAGATGATCGAAACGCCGTTCACACCGAGCAGCGGCGCACCGCCATACTCCGTGTAATCGAAACCGCGCAGCAGCTGGTTCACGTCCATGCCGATACCGTTCGCGACAAACTCGCGCTCGAGCAGACCGTGCATGAACACCATGATCGACTCGTAGAACTTCAGCAGCACGTTCCCCACGAAGCCGTCTGCGACGAGCACGTCGCACGCGCCGCGGATCACGTCCCTGCCTTCCACGTTGCCGATGAAGTTCAGGCCGCTCTTCTCGAGCAGTGCGTACGTCTCGACGGCCCGCTCGTCGCCCTTCTCGGGCTCCTCGCCGATGTTCAGCAGGCCGACACGCGGGCTCGGACGCTGCCAGACGTCCTCGACATAGATCGCCGCCAGATGCGCGAACTGCGCGAGATGCTGCGGCTTCGTATCAACGTTGGCGCCCGCATCGATCAGCAGCAGCGGGTCGCCCGCAGTGGGCAGCGGGGTCGCCACCGCCGGACGATCCACGCCCGGAACAGGCCCCAAAAGAAAAAGGGACGCCGCCATGACCGCACCGGTCGAACCGGCGCTCACGAATGCGTCCGCCCTGTCTTCCTTCTGCAGCCCCAACCCCACCGCAATCGAGCTCTTGCGCTTGCGCCGGACAGCGGAGGCCGGTGGCTCCCCTGGAGCGACCGTCTCTTCCGCGTGCACGATGTGCAGCCTGCCCGGCGGAACCGGCTCCTGGCTGGCCAGCGCGGCCGCGATACGGGGCTCATCGCCGACAAGCAGCAGCTCGAAATCCGCCGGCAGCTCGCGCAGGGCCTGCAGGGCACCCGCCACCTCGATCTCCGGGTGACGATCCGTGCCCATCGCGTCCAGCGCGATGCGCAAGGCGCCCTCCCTCAGATCTCTTCGACCTCGAAGACCTGCTCGCCCTTGTACGTCCCGCACGTCGGGCACACCCGGTGCGGCAGCTTCGGATCACCGCACTTCGGGCAGCGCTGCACGGAGGGCATCTCCGCCTTCATCGCTCCGCGACGCTTCCGCCGCCGCTGCTTCGAAACCCTCTTCTTCGGTACCGCCATGGTCCTCGTCCTCTCGTCTATTCGGAGCCGAGCCGCCGGAGCGCAGCCCAGCGATCGTCCACTTCCGACGCCTCGCATTCGCACGGCGCCTCGTTGCGATCCGCGCCGCAGGTCGGGCAGAGCCCCCTGCAATCCTCGCGGCACAACGCATGGGTAGGCGCTGCCAGGACCAGGTGCTCACGCAATGCCGGTTCGAGATCCAGCGTCCAGCCCGTATCGGGCAGAGCGTAGACCTCCTGGTCCTCCGCCGCCACCTCGTCCACCCCCTCGACGTAGAGGAGAGTGACTTCTTCATTCAGCGTGCGACGCACCGGCTTCAGGCAGCGCGCACACTCGAGTTCCAACTCACCCTGCATCCGCCCGCGCACGACGACATCCGGTCCTGCCTGATGCGCCTCGAGCCTCACCTGCAGCGGTTCCGTCAACCGCGCTTCCAGATCCGCCAGTGCGGGATCGTCCGGGACCAACTGCCCCTCGACCTCCAGCTTTCCTGCCCGCTGGAGCCGGCCCAGATCGACTGTCAGCATAGTCGTGTAATTTGCTGAAAAACATGGGCAGTGTCAATGCGATGGCGGGTGGAACGCAGTTGGTCGGGCTCGTGCTCTCGGCGCCCGTGGTGGTGATGCGGGCCCTGGGCCGGGGCCTGGGCCGGGCTGGTACCGCGGAACGGCGGTCGGTCCCGTCGTCGTCGCGGGCGCTGACGCAGCGACAGCAAATGCTGCGAGCGCCGTC
>CAYLME010000074.1:0-15739 GCA_964384585.1 uncultured Gemmatimonadaceae bacterium
AGAGCGCCTGCTTCGGGAGCAGGAGGTCGGAGGTTCAAATCCTCTCGCCCCGACTACCAGAAGTTGTTTAAACGCAGCTAGTTACACAGAATGCCCGGTGACCATCGTCACCGGGCATTCTGTTTCTAGGAAGCATATAGGAAGCGCTTGAAGAGGTGGTTCTACGGCTTGCCCAAGGTACGAACCAAGGTGTTCGCGCCCGTCGCCGGGTCGAGTTCACGAAGTGATCCGCCGAAGGTGCCGGTGACGCCAAAGAGGCGATCACCGCGAAAGAACAGATCGTGGACCTGAGGGAGACGCGGTGGTTGATTCTGACCCACCGGTGTCGGCACGCCGGTCGTCGTGTTGATGGTTACCAGCAGCTGCGGCTGAGGAAATGTCTGATGGGTATTGAACACCGTGCCGAACAGCACCCCTTCTGGGGAGAACGCCAAGCCGGCGATGGCCTCGGTCGTAGTTGGTTCGCGGATGAGTTGGACTGCTCCGGTGCTTCTGTTCACCCGATAGAGGCTGCTCGCGACGTCAAAAGGCAGGTTCGCCACGATGAGCGACGTCGTCCCTTCGCAAGTGAGCGCGGAGACGGGACCGATGTCCAGCTCTGCAACTCGCGTGGCGTGACCTGATTGGCGATCGATGCGCCAAAGATTGTCGCCATGATGGGCAGTCGCTTCTTCAAAGCCGAATACCAGACCATCACTGCACTCCACGATCCGGTCGAGTAGCGGATGAGTGGCTCGGAGTGACGGCGGCAACTCGGAAGTGGACGTGCGCACGACCGCGATGCGGCGATCGGTACCTGCAGCAGCCGTGTCGGATGTGATGAGCCTGGTGACGGCCAAGGAGCTGCCAAACGGGCCGGCGCCAATCGTCAGAAAGGATCCCGCCGTCGGGACAGGTTGCGAGACGCTCACCGTAGTGAGACCCGAGCCGAGAGGTCCCGAGATATGATTGGCTCGAATGATTGTGTTGCCAGGAGCCATGGCGTAGGCCTGTGCGCCCAGAGCGATCGAGCGACCGTTCGACGACCACGTGAACTTGGAGTGTTGGATCAGCTGACCGTTCTCACGAGCTTGTGCGGACAGGTCCACGATCTGACCCGGCACCATCGTCGCGGTCGGGGACGTGATGGTGACCACGGCGACCGGAATCTCTGGATCGTCGTCAGGCGGCGTAGGTCCGTCGGCCCCACCACCGCACGCGGTCAGAGCGAAAAGCATCGCGAGAGAACGAAAGGTCCGGTCCGCCATGGCGCATTCCTCCCATTGGGTGAGTTGCGCGTCCGCTCACAGTCGGGATAAGCTCCCAAGTGTACTCGACTAGAAAACGGACAAAATAACGGACAGAACGTAGGAGCCGCCGGCCGGGGCGTCAATGCCTAAACAGGCCGCTGGCGTCTCCGCATGGCGACAGCTCGTTCAGAAACGAGTCGAGGTGTCTTCACTCAGGACAGTCGCAGCGGAGATCGGCATGAGTCCGAGTGGGCTTCATGTGTTTCTCAGTGGGTCTCGACCGCACCCCTCGACGTTGCAGAAAATCGGCGCTTGGGCGGCCAGAACACACTTGGCCCGTGGTTCTATCGACTCGCGCGACGTCGAGGCCGCGATCGCACTCATTCACCGATATGTCGATAGCGCGCCGAACGAAAAGGAAGCGGCGACGAGGCTCGACAAGGTGCTTGCTCGGCTTCAGCGCTAACCGCTACGCCGGGTAGCCACCTGAGCTCGACGGTTGGAACGGGGGCCGCATCGCAGCGGCCATGGCGCCGTTCTTACTGGGGGTTCGGTCGATCCGCGGTCGCTCCGCGCCGACTCCACGTGGCGATGAGGAGCGCGAGGTCCTCGGCCTCTTCGCGCAGTCGTCGTGGCCGGTCGCGCGCAGATGAGCCGCCGCGTGGGCCAGCGCTTGAGCGATCGCCAGCGGATCGCGCTCGAGGATGAGCCCACGAGCATGAACTCGCCCAGTCTTCACTGCCTCGATGAGCGCGTTGAACGGTGCGGCGTCGGTCTTCGCAACCGGCAGCAGGCTTATGTCGCCCTGACGGTTGTTCGCAGATCAAACAGATAGTGATTGGTCAACGACCCCTGAGCAGAACACTCGGCTCCCGCCGAACCAAGCTGGCAAGCGGAACAATCATTGCAAGAGCTGCCGTACCGAATATTGTTGTGGCCGCCAGCACGTAGGCATCCAGTGAAGAGACGGTGGCTGAACCAAGTAGGTCGGTGGACAATTTCGGCCCAAGAACAGACAGCGCGCCTCCTACCAGAACGCCGAGCAGTACCAGCCTCATCGACCCATAAGCTACATGGGATGCGGCGCGCAACCGCCCACAGCCAAGGGCAATGCGTACTCCAATCTCATTCCGCCTCCGCTGACACCCCGCCTGAATAACGCCGAAGACACCGACTCCTAGCAGAAAAAGCGCAAGCGCCACCGTGAGCACCACCAGAAGCCGTTGCGCAAGAGTTGGTCGCAGCGCATCCAACAGCGTCCTCGATAGCGGCTCTACGCGCTCCAGCGATACCGCATCCCCAAGTTCTTCTCGCACTGCAAGAGCTATTCTGGCGGCGGCTCGATCAATTCGATCAATGGGAGTAACAATAGAGATGTGAGCCGGCAGGTCAGTTTGCTGCGCGAGGGGAATGTAGATCGTCGGAACGGACGCGAGCCTGGTCCCGGATACACCGATGTCCGGCGAGACACCGACAACCCGAACAAGCACCCCACGCGTGGAATCAAACATCGCGAGTTCGGATTCCGTCACTCGTGAGCCGCCAAGGCCCTGGAAAGCAGCCCTATTGAGTATCGCAGCGCGAGGCGCTGAGTTGTCGTCTTCCTCAGTGAACTCTCTCCCGTCAACCATGTCATACCCGGACGTTTCAAAGTAGCCTGGCGATATGACCGCAACTCTGAAAAGTTCCCCGCCGCTCCAGGTGCTCGTCGGCGACCGCCGAAAAACGGGGGCCCGGAGTGCGAGCGGCTCCACCGGCGTTCCGCTGATCACAGCGCTCGGTACGCCGAAATCGGCGCGAAAACGCTCCATCAGTCGAGCAATAGAGCTCCAAGAGTTCATCGCCGCTCGGCTCTGAGTCCTCACTCGCAGCTCCACGACGCCAACAAGCGAAGGATCCTTTGTTCCGAACGCGCCGACGTCGATGCGCCGAGCTTCAGCGTACGCAATGAAGGCGCCACAAAGGACCACAGTGCAAACAGCTCCTTGGACGGCTATCAGCCATTGTCGCCATCTTGCACCATGGCTCCTCATGGATGCCTCGCTGCTCTCGTCCTGAATCGTAGCAGACAAGGATTCGGAACTTGCTAGAATCGCCGGTGCCAACCCCACCAGGACGCTTAGTATGATTGCGGTGACCAATACAAACAATCCCGTCATGAACGCCGGAACCTCGATCGCACTTGACGAGAACGTCATATCGAGGAGCACAGGTGCTGCTCGTATTCCACCCAGAGTAAGCAGCAATCCCAGTGGCACGCAAACAATCGTGATCGCGAAAATGTCTCGTGCTACAACACGAACCACTTGGCTTCGCCGCGCACCCACGGCCATTCTGATAGCAAAGTCGCGTCTGCGGGAGATCGTATGACTTAGCAAGAGTGTAGCGACGTTGATCGCAACCACTACAAGCAGGGCGATGGCAAGCACTGTCGGGCCGGCAAGCCTTGCTCGCATGCTCGACTCAATCGCGGGATTGAGACCACGCGCTGCACTCGATACGCGAGTCGACAAATACTCCGGACGCCGCCCTCTTGAACTAGCGGCCTCTCGAACCGCTATTGTAGTGAGCATTCCAAGCGCATCTCGGTCATCGGGTGACCGCACTCTCGCCAGGAAATGGAACCGCCGAAAAGGCGGCTGCTCCTCCAGCGGCAGGCTTCGATCGACGAGACGCCCAGTCGGGAGGTTAACCCAGAACTCTGATGGCGCGTTTAGATCGGGGCCACTAAAGGAGGGGGCCGCCACACCGACGACAATGGTAGATACTCCATCAATCCGAACTACCTTGCCCAGGATGTCCGCGGGCCGGCCAAGTCGCGACCAAATCGCATGGCCGAGAACAACAACGTTCTCATCTACGTGGTCGCGAAACGGTCGATCTTCAGGCAATGACCGCCCGAGATGCGCAGAAGCCCCTAGGACGCGAAAATAGGGGCCAATCACTGCGCTTCCTGCTGTGGAGATGGTTGTTTCACCGTACTGGAGATCTGCTGAAAGCCAGCTGTAGGCAGTCGCTCCGACGATAGGATCACCTAAGCCCTCTAGATGTCGAAACTCGCTGAGCGACAATGATTCCAGGCGACCCGGCGATCGTTGGTCAACTACGTTGACCCAGACCAGAGTAGAAGGATCAGATACCGCGGGCCGTTGCTGTAAATAGATACCGGCTCCCGTCGTCAATACCGATCCAGCTACACCGATGCCGACCACGAGAGTCAAGCACAGGAGAACGAGCGTCCATCGAGCAAATCTCCATGAACGAAAAGCCTGTCGAATCATCGACGTCGGGGCGGAAAGCACGGGCTACAGGATGTTACGCGCTGGCCGGCGATTCGCGTTTGGTCGCTAGTTCTTAGGCTTGCCATTCGCATCCTGAAGCATACTATCCACCGCCGATGCAATTTCGACCGGGGTCGGGGTGAGATGCTCGTAGAAGCGCTCGTTCAACAGCACCGTCGGCGTTCGGCTAAGTCGAAGCTGCTTGGCCAGCGCAACATCTCGCCGTACACGAGAAGCGCTCACGCTGTCCTGCATGCAAGCCCGGAACGCTGCCGAATCCGCGACTCCGGCTTCCGCCGCGAAGTCCGCCCATGGCCGCGTTCCAATCATCGATTGCGAATGAAACAGGCCCGCGTGGAACTGTGCGAACCGGCTCTGATTGGCGGCACACTCCGACGCGACCGCAGCGTCGAACGCAAAGGGATGCAACCCAGTCAAGGGTAGATGCCGAAGCACCAGTGCCACCTGCGTGGGATGCTTCGCGCGGATGCCCTCCAATTCCGAATCGAGTTCGGCGCAGAAGGGACATTGATAATCGGAGAACACCGTAATGGTGACGGCTGCGTCGGCAGGGCCAATTCGGCGCCCAGCCACCGCGAGCGTCCGCCAATCATCACGCACAGTGAAGCTCGCAGAGCTGGCGGTGCGCGCTCCAGTGAGATAAATGAAGGCACTTCGGCCAGCGAAGCCGATTGCCGCAATGGCCATCACTCCGATTGCGATATTGAGTATCAGGTCAAGCGGCCCTGCTCCACGTCGATTACCAGTCGGTACTTGCATCGCTCTCGTCCCTCGCTGAGTGGTATGCATATGTGGCGCGCTCAACGCAAGAATCGGTTCGGTGCGATGCACCTATTTCTGCGCGCTGCACTCCGCCGGTAGGTGCATGAAGGCCGCAGTGTCGGGGAAAGCCTTGTCGAGCACCGTCCCATTGCGGTCAACGATCAGCCCTTCGGGAGTGGCGTTCGCGCCGAAACGCAC
This sequence comes from uncultured Gemmatimonadaceae bacterium, assembly GCA_964384585.1. Lineage (GTDB taxonomy): Bacteria > Gemmatimonadota > Gemmatimonadetes > Longimicrobiales > RSA9 > DASTYK01. The sequence goes on from CAYLME010000074.1 coordinate 5,492, forward strand.
GGCGTCCGATCGCGAGAGAAAGCGATAACCGGGCATGGGTAGACCGTTTGAGCTTAGGAACTCTGCGGCTGCGGTGTCGGTGGGAGTTGTTGCGAGCCATATGACGGGTAACGAGACGTCGCCTCGGGTTACCACATTGACGCCTTGCCACTGCGGGACAATCTGCTTCACGAACTGGCAATCAGACGCGAATAAAATGACGATCGTACAGCTCGCTGAGCCGTACAACTCTGCAGAACTCACTTCTGCAGAGACGAGATGCGCATCCCGAAGCTCTCCGAAACTCAAATCGGGAAGCCTTTCTCCCACGGCAATGGTCCTGAGCGGTGTTGGTGCTGCCGCGTTGCGCTCCGCGAGTAACATGAGCTGCGCGCTAGCTAGCAATACGAGCAACAGGATGCCTGCGGTGGCTAGCCGTGTGTGTCGAGAGCTCGCTGACTGTTCCACTCATGTCTCCGTGGTAATCGATGACCGATTCGGGAACTCGCGTCTCGCAGCTGGCTCGTTGGTCTATTCACTACAGCTGTTCAACGCCCGCGGCATTGCGAAAAGCGACAGCGTGCCTCGGTTCTCTTCGCCTGGCAAGGACGCGACGATGAATCTCTGGCTGATGTGACGAATGCGAGCGCCGCGCTTAGGGATGCGAACAACGCCGACTAGTTCTCGTTGTTCTACATCGATCCCGATGAGCGATAACGAGACTCCTCGGGGACTATCGCTTGCCGAGAATCCCGCCAGCCACAGGCAACTACCTGAGCCATATAGCGCCGTTATCGAAGGAACGCTATCCGCGAAGGTCACTAGTGGAATGTTCCGGTCGACTTGATCCTTCCATTGCTTCTTGCTGAAACGGGAAGACCGGCGCGCGAAATCAGGCGATGTGCTGCTAATCAACTCAAGCGCCCATCTGATGGTCGCCTCTTGCTCGTCTCGCCGAATCGAGCGGATGCTTCTGGGCCATACAATCTCAAGGCTGTCCCCAGCGCCATCTCGATGCACCACCACGCGCGATTCGCCTGCACGTGCGACGGCATACCACCCCTCGCCGGCCGTCCACAACGATCTTGCCGCGTGTATCGGCTGCACGATCTCCAACTTTGAGGCAGTCGAGTTGTCTAGTGTGAGCGCACCCGGTAGCGTGGCTATTGTATCGACCAGTTCTCCAGCAGATGTAAAGCGAACGAGATGGCTCTCTGGGTAGGATCTCGCGGGGCCCTTTTCCCCGCGATTGAAGCGAGTTCGTTCGCTCTGTTGCAGCTGAATAGCAAACGTCGAGTCACTTAGCCGGGCGATACGTGACGTCCAGTCCTCGTAACCTGTCTGGAACGGCCAATCAATGCGGAGATACGGACCTCGCCACGCATGCATGTCCCAGTGGCCGCCTGTCGTGCCGGCACGTAGTCCCCATACGTGGCGAGGAACGCCTCGAGCCCGGGAGCGCGGCGGCCCCTGAGCGAGCCGTCAGCGACCAAGCGCGCGCGCCATTCGACGAACTTCTGTAGCGCCTTGAGCGCGGACGCCTCGCCGACGAATCCAACGACCTTGCCGACCGTCGCGCGAAGCGTCGACTTCTCTGCATGGCCGACGTTACGCCAGATCGCGGCGGCGGGCTCGAGCCAAGGTTCATCCGGCATGCGGCGCGGCTTGTTCGCGCCGGTAGTGGCAGTTGGAGCAACTGCAACTGCAACTGCAACTGAAGGGGTTGGATTTTGCTTGGCGCTTTGCTTATCGGCTTGCTTATCCTCTTGCTTAAGCAAGAGGATTGGGTTGCCACCCTTCCGGCCGGCCTCGGCGCGCACCTGTCGGATGTGTTCGTCGCGCACCATGCGGCGCGAGTAGATGACGCCCGCCTCGGTGCGGGAGAGCACTCCCTTTCGCTCGAGCGATGCGACGATCCTGCGAACGGCCGCCGGCGTCGCACCGATCATGCGCGCGAGCTCGGCATCGGTCGGCGCCTGCCCGCCGATCGTGAGGTGCCCTCGCGGCTCGCCGGCGTGCATGTGAGAGAGAATGTCGATCCATGCGCCGCGCTCCTCGAGCGAGCACGCGCGCACGGCCGGGTCGCGTAGCCAGTCGCCCGGGTAGAACTGGAATGCCGGCATGCGCGGCGCGGCGTCATCCTTCACGCGGCGCGGCCCTTGAGGCAGCGGTCGAGCTCGCGCGCGGCGGTGTGCGCCTCGCATGCCGTTTGGATCGCGGCCGCCGCACGTTGAATCGCGCGGCGGTCGAAGCCATCCAGTAGATCTGGCCGCCGGGCGAGGGTGCGGGCCGCCCGAAGGAATCCCTTGAGCGTCTCGGCAGTGGGGTCGGCCTGTTCCTCCCGCCGCATGCGCTCTATCTCGATGGCGCGTGATTCGGAGTCCAAGCCGAACAACGCGAGCGCCTCCACGGTCACGCCCGGGGGGGGAGTCTCGGTGTCTTCCGCGATGCGGAGTCGGTTGCTAGCTTTCACGGTGCATCCTCCTGGAGGCGGTCCAGCGGGGGTGAAGTGATCGGCGCGAATGGCGATTCGCTTCGATCGCGAACAACACGAAGAGGCGGTCGCTCAGTCGAGCGGTCGCCTCTTTCGCGTCTGGCTACTGCGGTGACTGCATGCATCGTTCTGTCCTGCTGTCACGGCGGCTGCGTGCGGGCCGCCTGCCGTGACGCACGGCGTGGTTGCCGCGCGGTGCTGCGTCACGCCGCTACGCCCGCCTGCGGCCGTTCGGCGCGCGGGAGGGTGGAACTGCGTTGCTGCGATCGCTCCCACTCGAGAAGTGCGTCCTCGGCGATGCGCACCGATCGCCCGATGTGCGTGACGCGGGGGCCTCTGCCTTGGCTGCACAGCCGCGCAACCGAAACCGGATGCCAGCCCCATCGCTCGGCAACCTCGCGGTACCGCAGCAGTCGCGGCCCTGCGATCGGCGGCGTCGACTTCGCCCCGGGAGTCGGTCGCGGCGCCTGCATCAGCCGACGGCCTCGAGTTCGCGCTCCTCTGCGTGCTGTGCGAGCCACGCATAGACCGCAGAGGGCGCATAGCGAACGGAGTGCCCCACCCTGATCGCCGGCGGAAGCGCGGGTGTGGTGCCGGCCTTCCGTGCGGCGGCGCGGCGCGTCCGGATCGCGGCTGGACTGAGTTTCAGCAGCCGCGACAGGTCGACGTCAGTCCACAACTCTTTGTCGGTCATGAATATCCTCCGAATCGCGTTAGGTAACGTTCGGAGGATACGGCATCTGTCTGGGGCGGTATAGACCCTGTGTGTTCTGTGTGGTAGATTTCGTTCCGTGCCGCGACCGCAGAGATCCATCATCCTGGAGAATCCGAGGGCGCTCGCGGTCGCAATAGAGTGCCTGCGCTCCGTTCGTGAGTTGTCTGTGCGCACGATGGCAGGGGAGATGGGAATCTCCCATCCACAGCTCGCGCTCTTGCTGGGCGGTAAGACGAAGCGCCTGCGAATGCTCACGTGGAAGAAGATTCTTCTTTGGGCGGTGAGGCAGCGCCATGCGTACCGCGATCGAAAGAACTCCGCTGAGTACCGCTCGGTTACGCGCGCGCTAATGGCGGGCCGCGCGAACGACCCAAATGCTCTCGAACAAACGGCCGATGTGATCGAGGACTACGTAGCGACCGGCGTCGCGCTTGGGTGCCTGCTCGAAGTGGCGGCGTCGACCTTCAAGTTCCCCGTTCTATCCGAGGCCGACAGCGCGGCTCTCGTGAGGGAGGCCCTGAGCGGCAGAACACTCACTGCCTTTGAGTCGGAGCTATTGGCGCAACAGGGAAGAGTCGTGGGGGCGGTCTAGCGGGAATCGGTTGGCGCGCCCCGCGCGCGTAAGCGAACCCTCCGGTTGGCGTATGCGCGGAACTGGGGGCTGGAAGTGCAGAAGGCCCCGCGACTGCTCAGCGGGGCCCTCGCATTCGTCTGGACGGACGAACCTGGACGAACCTAGTAGTTCAGTGTCATCGTTGAATCCTCCGTTGGGAGTCTTGAAGTATCGCCTTAAACTCTTGCCACGTCAAGGGATGCGCTTAAGGCTTCACGGGCGCTCCAAACACGCCATCGTGTTGCAGCTTCTCGACTTCCGCCTGGATCTTCTCCAGACGCTGCTTCTTATACCACCGGTGGTACAGAGAGATCACGTTCTCATACGGCCCGCTGTTCGGGTCCCGGTACCGCTGCGTGATGATTGACGCGTACAGCATCAGGACGATCGTGCAGTAGATCGTGGCACAAGGCGTGTACGCGACGTCGGGGTCAGCGAGGTCGTGGGTGAAGTGAATGGCCCATGTCTCGAGCTGGTTGAGCACCTTCAGGCTCAACGCGCGCCCCTCGGGGTCGAGCTTTTTCACCCATGCGACAGCCTTCTCGGCCTTTGCATCGTCGATCTCCTTCGGGAAAACGATGCGACCGACGCTGCGCTCAAAGACAACGACTTTGTTCTTTGCGAAGTTCGCGGCGAGGGAGTCGATAAGCGGGATAATCTGCTCACGCATCTCCTCGCAGCGTTCCACGGCGTCTACGACGCGCTCTCGCTTGGCTTGGCTGACGAGCCCCCATCGGGTGTATACAATCGAGATCACACTCGATGTCGCGAGCAACGCGACGACAACTGCGCTGATCCCCTGCAGCCTCTCCCAATACAGCATCTTCGACGCAACGTCGGCGGCGCCGAGCTGGGCGAGACTGTCGGTAATGGCGGCGGCCTGAATCATCGGCCCCGAGTATCGCACCGCTCCTAGATGCGCGCTAGCCCTTCGGTTCCCGACCTAGCCAGAACTTGACGCACCGTCCCCGCGTGCCACGTACCGCCGCGCTTCGTCGGAACGCCCTCGCGCGTGAGGCGTAGCGCGATCGCGGCGTAGGGCGCGCCCCGCGCCCGCCAGCGCCGCACGCGATCGATGACCGCGAGCTCCGCAGGGATTGGCACCCACGCCGTGCCGTCGCCGGTAGCCTCGTAGCCATACGGCGCGCGTCCGACCCGCTCGCCCTTCGCGACCTTGTGCCGCAGCGCGACCGATGTGCGCTCGGCGATCAGGTTCCGCTCGAGCTCCGCCACGCCCGCGAGCATGCCGATGAAGAATCGGCCGAACGCGGTGCTCGTCGCGACGGCTTGGCCGCCCATGTCAACCAGGTGCAGCGCGACGCCGGCGCGGTCCCATTCCCGCACGGTGTGGAGGCAGTCGACGACGTCGCGGAACGCGCGGTCGAGCTTGTACACGACCACATGCCGCAGCGGGGCGCCGCCAGCGTGGTCGATGTGGTCGGAAAGCTCCGCGAGCATGGCCGCCGCGGCGGGGCGATCGGCGAGCGGGACGCTGCCGCTGACGCCGGCATCGACGAACAGCGCGACGTCGGCGAAGCCCTGCGCGATGGCATACGCGCGAAGCTTCGCCTCCTGAGCCTCGAGGCTCACTCCCTCGCGCGCCTGTTCCTCGGTCGATACCCTGAGGTAGGCCGCCGCGCGTCCGGGCGTGGTCGATGTGGTCGGCGCCGTGCGCGGCCGTCGCGATCGGACGGCGTAGCGAGCGGCTCCGCGCATCGGGATGGCGGTCGGTGTGGTCATTTTCCGGCTTCGCAGGGTCAGTGAGTGGTCGAGGGTGGTCACTGTTCGTTACGCCGCCGACGGGCGCCCGTGCGAGGCAACGCACCCCGGCCATTCGCGATGCGCTCGCGATTCTTGGCGACACAGCTCGGGCAGTTCCTTCTCTTCATGTGCGCGCGCTTAAAGCGCATCCCGCATGTGGCGCACGGGGTGATGGTGTTGCGGCGGGCCGCCGCGTAAATGGCGAGCCATTCGCGGTCGTGGGCGGGGATCTTCGCGGCACCACCCTCCGCACCTCGCGGCAGAGTACCGGCTAAGTCGGCGGCGAGCCACTCGTCCAGCGTGGTGATGTGCGCGCTTGCTTTTGCGAGCGCCGCATCCTTCATCTCGCGAGCGATAACCTCCACCGCCTGAAGGATGGCGGCGAGCCGGAGCTGGTAGCTCCCCGTGCTGAAGCCGCGCCCGCTGTAGCGATCCATGGGTTGCCAGTAGACGAGCTCTGGCGCGTTGAGTTGCAGCCGACGCGCTATCGCCCATGCCGTGTCCGCATCCTCCACGACTGGCGCGGCCCCCGGCTTGGTGGGCACTGTGAGATATGCGTACACGGCCTCGAGGAACCACGCGCGAGCGCGCCTGCCGAACTTCGCGCGACCGTCCGACGGGTTGCCGTCCTCGCCACGATCCTTCCACGGGTTGAGCGCTCCCATTGCGACCTCTCCGGCGTGCGCCGGTGCTAGTCGACCCTGCGGCCGACGGGTGCCCGGATGCCCGGGCGGCGATGAACGGGGCTGCTACTTCACGAGCCTCAAGCCAGTGACCGGCCTTCCCGCAGCAACGGAGGTCCCGCCCGATCTTGTCGCTGCCGGCGCGGGGGTGCGCGCGCATTCCTTGATGAGGCCGAACATCGCGGCGCGCTCCATCGTCGCCGAGGCGACCGCGATCGGGCGGTGCATCAGCCACGGCTCCTCCAGGTTGGCGGCCTCGTAGGAGACGGAGTCGCCGTATCGCAGGCCAAGCTCCGGCATGTCGACCACGACGTCGAAGTGTTGGATCATCGGGGGCGCCGCTTTCGGCTTCGGCTTTCGTGCCATGCTTCCCACCCTGCGGCATGCGCCGCTGTTGTCGGCTTGCGCCGTGCTGCCGGTAGCGCCGGCTCGCGCCTGCACCTACTTCGCTGCTGCGTTGAACCTCTTGACGCGCTCAGTAACCATCCGGAGGTCCGTCGGGGGAAAGAGCACCGACACGGCCAGTCGGAAGTCCGGCCGTCCCTTGACGACCCACGCGCGGCGCGACTCGTCAAACGCATCGTCGTGGATGGCAACGTGGTACTCCCAATCCGCTTCGCCCGACCGATGGCGCCCGATGGGTTCGGAGCGGTTCCCGTACTGGCCGAAATACCAGTCGCTCATGCGCCGCCAGAGCGATGCGATGCGGCGGTCATGGTGCCCAACGATGTTGAGGAACGCCTCGGCCGTCGCAGCGTCGGTGAAGGCGAGCCAGACCTTGCCCGTTGCGGTGTGATGCTGGCACGAGAGGTAGGTCGAGATTCCGGCCGTCCAGAGCTCGCGGATCAGGGGGGCGAGCCGAACGTCTACGTCGGCCTCCCACTCTCACACCTTCACGCGCTTCTGGCGATGTACCGTGCTCATGTGCTCGCTTCTCCCTGCCGCCCCGGCGGCGTCTTGCCTGACTACTTCTTTCCGCGTGCGGCCGTGATCGGTGTGACGTCGGTGGGCGCGCCGGCCTTGGCGATCGCCGCGCCCATGATGCCGGCGCCCGCGCGCGCGGCCTCGTGCTCCGTCTTGGCGTAGCGCAACGTCGTGGCGGGGTGCCGGTGCCCCAGCAGCGCGCCGACCGTCGCGAGCGGAACGCCCTCGGAGAGCGCGACCGTCGCGGCGGTGTGGCGGAGCGCGTGGAGCGGCTTCGCGATGCCGGCCGCACGCCGCACCTTGTTCCATGTCCGCTTGATCTCGACGAGCGGCGCGCCGGGGTTCCTTGGCGACGGGAACACGAAGGGGCCGCGCATCGGGATGGCCTGGAGCAGCGCGATCGCCTCGGGCGCGAGCGCGCGACTCGAGCGGCCGGTCTTCGTGCGCGTGAGCAGCGCGGCGCCGTTCTCGAGGTCGACCGCATCCCACCGCAAGGAGAGCGCCTCTCCCTTCCGCCAGCCGGTGAGCGCGAGGAACCGAATGGCGTCCAGCGCGCCGCCCCGGTCGGGGTTGGGCTCGGCGTCCAGCGCCGCGAAGAGCGCCGAGAGCTCGTCGCGCGTGAGGGGCTCGCGCGTCAACTCTTCCCGGTGCCAGCGGTTCGCGCCGCGCTTCCCCAAGGCGAACGGGTTGCGGCGCGTGCCACGGTCGGCCTCGGCGAAGTTGAGCAGCGCGCAGCTCACCTGCTGGACGCGGTTCGCGAGGATCCGTCGACCGCGCGGCATGGCGCGCCGCACCGACTTGGCGTCCTCGGGGCCGACGTCGGCGATCGGTACCTCGCCGATGACCGGGAGCACATGCTTGCCGAGTAGCCGCTCCCACTCGCGCACCGTGCGGTCGCTTAGGCCGCGCTCGCGCGCGTCCGCGAGGAACTCGGCGGCGACGGCGCGCACGGGCCGGTCGGCGGCCTCCTTGGCGCGCCGTGCGTGCTCGGCGGCCTGCTGCGCGCGCTTCGATTGCTGCATGTCGAGGAAGGGATCGCGGCCGGCGGTGACTTCGCCCCGGAGCGCCTCGGCGATCTTGCGGCCGGTGTGCGCGGTGAGCGTCGCGGGCGTGCCGTTCGGCATGGTGACTGGCTCGCCGACCGTGCCGATCGTGACGCGGCGCCGCTTCCCCTTCTCCACCGGTGACCAGTAGAGGAGGCTGAGCACCCTGCGGCCGTTCGGCGTGACCTTGAGCTGGTAGCCGGCGATCGCCTCGTCGGCGATCACGACGTCACGCGAGGCGTGGGGCTTCGCGGCGGCGATCGTGGCCTGCGTCAGCGGCTTCTGCATTGGCTCCCCAGTATCCGGCCAGTATCCACGGCGATGCTATCGCCAGTTGACACGGATTACAATACAGCAGAGGGCCGTAGAGTGCAACAGGGGGGCCGGATGGCGTCAGTATCCGAGGGTTTCAGCCGGTTATCAGGTGGCCCTCTGCTTCGGGAGCAGGAGGTCGGAGGTTCAAATCCTCTCGCCCCGACTGAGAACCGCATGAAGCCCTCCGGACGCGATCGCGTCGGAGGGCTTCGTCGTACCGGCTACGACGCGATCCCGATTCAGCGCCGACGCGCGCCCCGCGCCGGCTGCGGCTCGCGAATCACCATCTTGCCGTCCACCCACGCGAACTGCGCGTTCGCGCCGCTCTCGATCGCGGAGAGCGCTGCCTGCGATGACTCGAGCGAGACGTCCATCGACACCGGCCGCGCGGCGACGGCGGAGTCGGGGATCCCGACCTGCATCGCGTACCAACGCAGCAGCGCCTTCGCCGCCTCGCCGGCGGGGACGTTGTCGAGCACGAGTCGGCCGTCGGTCCAGCCGAACGCGCGCGCGACCTCCCCCGGCGTCGGTTCGCGGATCGTGCCGTCGCGTGCGATGAGCACCGAGGAGCCGGATGCGAGCGTGCGCGACTCTTCGCCCGCGCGTACGCGCACCTCGCCGGCGTCGGCGCGGATGATGCGATGGGGCTCGTCGGCGAAGTCGCTCACCGAGACGGTGCCGCCCTCGTTGCCGACGGTCGCGACGATGTCGCCCATGCGCAGCTCGAACGGCACCTCGTTGCCGGGCGGCACCGTGAACGACGCCGTGCCGCTTGTCCGCACGGTGCGATACTTCCGCCCGAACTCGGGCACGACGACGAGCCGCGACTCGGCGCCGAGGCGCGCGGTGCTGCCATCGGCGAGCGAGAGCGAGCCGAGCTGCCCCGGACGCGTCGTCACCGCGTCCTTCTCGGCGGCGGCGAGCATCTCGGTGATCACCGACTCGCGACTCGAGCGCGTCATCCAGTAGAACGCGCCGACGAGCACGACGGCGCCGAGCGCGATGGCCACGATCGGTCCGGTCCGAGAGGGACGATCGGCTACATGCTTGATGTGGCCGGCGGCATCGTGCTTTGCATGTTCGCGTCGCGCGCGCGACGCCTCGGCGGGATCGACGGCGGGTCGATGCAGCGACGCCTTCAACTCCTCCCACACCTGATCGACGGTCGGCTCGACGTGCGCCGCATGCTTCACGCCTTCGGTGCGCTCGAAGCGATGCACGGCGGCCATGCGCGCGCGCACCGCGGAGGCGCGGTTGCGCAGCTCCTCGTTGAGGAACGCCTCGATCTCGGCGCTCGTCTTGAGTCGCGCGCGCTCTTGCCAGAGTTCGCGCGTCGCGGCGGAGACCAGGCGCGGTGCCGCGCTCGGTTCATCCTTGAGCCGTTCGACCGCTCGCTCATGGAGCACCGCGTAGTGGGAGCGGAAGATCCGCTCGAGCGCGGCTTCGTCGCCGGCGTTGAGGGCGGCGATCGTCGCCGCATCAATCGGGGGGAATGTCGTGGACATCGTCGCGCGCTCCTGGCAGGGGTCCCAGCCGCGGCACCGACCTCTTGTCGCGCGCCCCGCTGCGGGGCGCTGTCATAGCATACGCCACATCGACTGCACTTGCACCCTGACGTGGCGCCGTCAATGCCTGTCTCGGGCTACCCGTGCCCCCTCGGCTGGGGTATCTTTCCCCGTCTGCGCGAGTAGCTCAGCTGGATAGAGCGTCGGCCTCCGGAG